>NZ_CP116346.1:3951400-4294601 GCF_030254645.1 Paucibacter sediminis | reverse complement strand
GTGTAGCTGGCGACGCGCTGGGCGATGCGCTTCAGGCCTTGCGGGCCATGGTAGACCGCGTACATGCTGGCCACCACGGCCGGCAGCACCTGGGCGGTACAGATGTTCGAGGTGGCCTTCTCGCGGCGGATGTGCTGCTCGCGCGTCTGCAGCGCCAGGCGGTAGGCCGGGTTGCCATGCACATCGACGCTCACGCCCACCAGGCGGCCGGGCAGGTTGCGCTTGTACTCGTCCTTGCAGGCCATGTAGGCGGCGTGCGGGCCGCCATTGCACATCGGCATGCCGAAGCGCTGGGTGGTGCCCACCGCGATGTCGGCGCCTTGCTCGCCGGGCGCCTTCAGGAGCGTCAGTGCCAGCAGGTCGGCCGCGACGATCAGCAGGCCGCCCTGGGCGTGCACCGCATCGGCAAGCGCCTGCAGGCCGCGCACTTCACCGCTCACGCCGGGGTATTGCACGAGCGCGGCAAAGCACTCGCTCTGACCGGCCTCGGCGGCGGCACCCACTTGCACGCTGAAGCCCAGCGGCTTGGCGCGGGTGCGCAGCACCTCCAGTGTCTGGGGCAGCACGTCGTCGGCGACGAAGATCACCGTGGACTTGCTCTTGCCCACGCGCGCGGCCAGGGTCATGGCCTCGGCGGCGGCGGTGGCCTCGTCCAGCATCGAGGAGTTGGCGATCGCCATGCCGGTCAGGTCGGTGACCATGGTCTGGAAGTTCACCAGCGCTTCCATGCGGCCTTGCGAGATCTCGGCCTGGTAGGGCGTGTAGGCGGTGTACCAGGCGGGGTTCTCGAGGATGTTGCGCAGGATCACGCCGGGGGTCAGGGTGTCGTAATAGCCCTGGCCGATATAGCTCTTCAGCACCTTGTTCTTGGCTGCCACGGCCTTCAATTCGGCCAGCGCCTGGGCTTCGGTGGCGACGCCCGGCAGTTGCATGCCCTGGCTGCGCTTGATGCTGGCGGGCACGATGGCCTCGATCAGCGCGCGGCGCGAGGCCGCGCCGATCACGGACAGCATCGCCGCCTCATCGGCCGCATCGGGGCCGATATGGCGGGCTTGGAATTCGGCGGCGTTCTCGAGCTCACCGAGCGGCTTCAGGGCAGACATCAACATGGCGCAATCCTCAGGCGCCCGGGCTGGTGGCCGGGGCACCGGTTTTCAATACAACAACGGGCACTCCGTGCCCGCTTTCTTTCTGCTTTGCTGTGAACGGCTGGGATCAGCTGTTCTTGACCAGCTCGTCGTAGGCGGTGCTGTCCATCAGCGCGTCGAGCTGGGCGGGGTTGCTCAGCTTGACCTTGAAGAACCAGCCGCTCTTGAGCGGGTCGGTGTTGGCCAGCGAGGGATCGTTGCGCAGCTCTTCGTTGACGGCGGTGATCTCGCCATCCACGGGCATGTAGACGTCGGCGGCGGCCTTCACCGACTCCACCACGCCGGCCACTTCCTTCTCGGCATAGCTCTGGCCCACATTGGGCAGGTCCACGAACACCACATCGCCCAGCGCGTCTTGCGCATGAACGGTGATGCCCACGGTGGCGGTGCCATCGGCTTCGATCTGGACCCACTCGTGGTCAGGCGTGTACTTGATGTTGCTCATGGTGTGCTCCGAATGTTGGGAGAAAAGACCAGGGGGTCCAAAGAATGGCGGGATCAGCCGCGGAAATAACGATGCGGTGCGAAGGGCGTCGGCGCCACGCTCATGGCCACGCGCTTGTCGCGCACCAGGGCGAACACCGGCGTGCCCACCGCCGTGTGGCTGCTGGGCAGATAGGCCAGGGCCACCGGGCTGCCCACCGTGGGGCCCAGCGAGCCGCTGGTGACGACGCCCAGTTCCTTGCCCTCGGCGTCCACCACCTTGGCGCCTTCGCGCACCGGCATGCGCTCGGCGCTGATCAGGCCCACGCGCTTGCGGCTGGCGCCGCCGGCGAGCTGGCCGTCGATCACCGCGGCGCCGGGGTAGCCGCCGGCACGCGCGCCACCGGCGCGGCGCACCTTCTGGATCGCCCAGGTCAGCGCGCCTTCCACCGGCGTGGTCTCGGTATTGATGTCGTGGCCGTACAGGCAAAGGCCGGCTTCCAGGCGCAGGGTGTCGCGCGCGCCCAGGCCGATGGGCTTGACCTCGGCTTGGGCCAGCAGCTTGCGCGCCAGCGCCACCGCCTGGTCGTTGTGCACCGAGATCTCGAAGCCGTCTTCGCCGGTATAGCCCGAGCGGGTCAGGAAGGTCTCGATGCCGTCCAGATTGAAGAAGCCGCCGGTCATGAAGGTGAGCTTGGCCACCTCGGGGTTCAGGCGCGCCAGCGCGGTGACGGCCTGCGGGCCCTGCAGCGCCAGCAGGGCGCGTTCGGGCAGGCTGATGACCTCGCAGCGGCCGCCGATCTTGGCCTGCAGATGCGCGGTGTCCTGCTCCTTGCAGGCGGCGTTCACCACCACAAAGATGTCGTCGGGGCGGCGGCACAGCATCAGGTCGTCGAGGATGCCGCCCTGCTCATTGGTGAAGAGCGCATAGCGCTGCTTGAACACCGGCAGGTCGATCACGTCGACGGGCACGATCGTTTCCAGTGCGGCACCGGCATCGGCGCCGACCAGGCGCAGCTGGCCCATGTGGGAAACGTCGAACAGGCCGGCCGCCGTGCGCGTGTGCTTGTGCTCGGCGAGGATGCCTTCCTTGTACTGCACCGGCATGTCGTAGCCGCCAAAGGGCACCATCTTGGCGCCAAGTTCGATGTGCAGAGCGTGCAGGGGGGTGGTCTTGAGATCGGCGGACAAGGGACTTACTCCGAGGGCATTCTGAAAGCCCACCCGGTCCTGAGACCGATGGTGGGGGATATGCCCTCGCTGTCCTTGGTACCTGAGAGATTGACCACCGGCGTATCGCCGACAGCTTGCCCCTTCGGTGGGCGAGTTCAACAAAGACCCGCCTCTCTCCAGTGAGGAACGCCTGCATCGAGGCGTCTTGTCAGTCCTTTTGCCTGAGCGTTCGAAGCGTGGGATCACCAGTGCCTCTGCGCCTTCGGCGGCTTTGCGTGGAAAGCTCTCTCCTGACGGCGCGGATTGTAGCCATGGTTTTGGGGCCGGGCGAGCAAATTAAGTCTCGTCTAATGGCCGGCCTTGCCGTGCATGGAAAATCTCACTTCCCCGTAAATCCGGCAAGAGGACTTGGCATGCGACTGCTGCTGGTGGAAGACGACCCGATGATTGGCGAGCAACTGCTCGAGTTGCTGCGCGCCGAAAGCTATGCGGTCGACTGGGTGCGCGACGGCGAACTGGCCGACGCGGCCCTGCAGGCACAGAACTACGACCTGGTGCTCCTGGACCTGGGCCTGCCCAAGCGCGATGGCATGAGCGTGCTGCGCGCGCTGCGGGCGCGCAAGCAGGTCATGCCGGTGCTGATCGCCACCGCCCGCGACGCACTGGAGCAGCGCATTGCCGGGCTGGACGCCGGCGCCGACGACTATGTGCTCAAGCCCTTCGAGCTGCATGAATTGCTGGCGCGCATCCGCGCGCTGCTGCGCCGTGCCAGCGGCCGCGCCGAGCCGGTTTACGAACACCGCGGCGTGAGCATCAACCCCGCCACCCGCGAGGTGGTGGCCGAGGGCCGGCAGGTCACGCTGTCGGCGCGCGAATGGGCGGTGCTGGAGCCGCTGCTGGCGCGGCCGGGCATGGTGCTGTCGCGCCAGCAGCTGGAGGAAAAGCTCTACAGCTGGAAGGACGAGATCAGCAGCAATGCGGTGGAGGTCTATATCCACGGCCTGCGCAAGAAGCTGGGTGCGGCGCTGATCCAGAACGTGCGCGGCGTGGGCTACCGGGTGCCCAAGGAATGATGCTGTTTCCCCGCTCCCTGCGCTACCGCCTGATCGCCTTCCTGCTGCTGGCCTTCTCGCTCTCGGCCCTGGTGCAGGGCGGCAGCGCCTACCGCACCGCGCTGCAGGAGGCCGACGAGATCTTCGACTACCACATGCAGCAGATGGCCTTCTCCCTGCAGGGCAGCGTCGGCAGCGGCACGGTGAGCCTGCCGCTGGGCGACCAGAAGAGCTACGACTTCATGGTGCAGGTCTGGGGCTTGGATGGCGTACCGATGTTCCGCTCTCCGGGTGAAGCCCTGCTGCCGCAGCGCGCGGTGCTGGGCTTCTCGAACCTGGACGCCAACGGCAAGCATTTCCGCGTGTTCTCGCTGCAGACGCGCTACCAGGTGGTGCAGGTTGCGCAGGACCTGGCGGTGCGCCAGCGCATGGCCGGCCAGCTGGCCTTTCGCACCATCGCGCCCATCGCCCTGATGCTGCCGCTGCTGGCTCTGGTGGTGTGGTGGGTGGTGAGCCATTCACTGGAGCCGGTGGCCAAGGTGCGCGACCAGCTGGCCGCGCGCGCGGTCGACGATCTCTCGCCGGTGGCCAGCGAGGAGCTGCCCGCCGAGGTCAAGCCCCTGGTGGACGAGCTCAACTCGCTCTTGGGCCGGGTGCGCCAGGCCTTCGAGGCGCAGCAGCACTTCATTGCGGATGCGGCGCACGAGCTGCGCTCACCGCTGGCGGCATTGAAGCTGCAGCTGCAATCGCTGCAGCGCGCGCCCGATGCACCCGGCCAGGCACTGGCGATCGGGCGCCTGGCCAGCGGCATCGAGCGCGCCAGCCATCTGATCGAACAGCTGATGGCGCTGGCGCGCGAGCAGGCGCCGGGCGAGGCCCAGCAGCTGGCGCAGCCGCTGGCGCTGGACCAGCTCTGCAAGGATGCGGTGGTGGACATCAGCGATGCCGCCGCGGCGCGCCAGATCGACCTGGGCCTGACGCGTTGCGATGCCGCCCAGGTGCGGGGCGAGCCCCAGGCGCTGCGCATGCTGCTGCGCAATCTGCTGGACAACGCCGTCAAATACAGCCCGGAAGGCGGGCGCGTGGACGTGAGCCTGCTGGCCACGCCCGACGAGGCCCTGCTGGTGGTGGAGGACAGCGGCCCCGGCATTGCGGTGGCCGAGCGCGAACGCGTGTTCGATCGCTTCTACCGCAGCGCCGACGCGCAGCAGGCCAGCGGCAGCGGCCTGGGCCTGGCCATCGTGAAGGCGATCGCCGAGCGCCATGGCGCCAGGCTCACGCTGGGCGAGGCGGCGGCGCTGGGCGGCCTGCGGGTGGAACTCAGGCTGCCGCGCATTAAGTGAGGTCTAAGTCTCCGAGAGCAAAGTTCGGCCATCGCGTCAACTCACTCTCAGGAGGCTTCCTCATGAACACCAAGCAAGTCAGCGAAACCATGGTTCCGGCCAAGCGCCTCGTGTGGGCGCTGGTGACCGCCGGGGTGCTGGGCGCCGCCGGCGGTGCCGCAGCGATGCGCGGCGCGGTGGCGATCAAGACCTCGGCCACCCCCGCCGAAGCCGCGACGCCTGCCAGCGAGCTGCTGGCCAGCGCCGCGCCCAGCGCGCAAGGGCCGGCCCCGGTGGCAACACCTGCCCCCGCCGGCTTTCCCGACTTTGCCCAGATCGCCGCGCGCCAGGGCGCCGCGGTGGTGAACATCAGCGTCACCGGCAGCGTCAAGACATCGATGCGGCGCGGCCAGCAGCCGCAGCTGGACCCGAACGATCCCTTCTACGAATTCTTCCGCCGCTTCGGCGTGCCCGGCATGCCGGGCGCCCCTGAAGGTCGCGAGATGCCCACGCGCGGCCAGGGCTCGGGCTTCATCGTCAGCGACGACGGCGTGATCCTCACCAACGCCCATGTGGTGCGCGATGCCAGCGAGGTCACCGTCAAGCTCACCGATCGCCGCGAGTTCCGCGCCAAGGTGCTGGGTGCCGATCCCAAGACCGATGTGGCGGTGATCAAGATCGAGGCCAAGGGCCTGCCCACCGTGCAGCTCGGCTCCACCAAGGATCTGCGTGTGGGCGAATGGGTGCTGGCGATCGGCTCGCCCTATGGCTTCGAGAACAGCGTCAGCGCCGGCGTGGTGAGCGCCAAGGGCCGCGCGCTGCCGCAGGAGAACTTCGTGCCCTTCCTGCAGACCGACGTGGCCATCAACCCCGGCAACTCGGGCGGCCCGCTCTTCAATGCGCGCGGCGAGGTGGTGGGCATCAACTCGCAGATCTACAGCCAGAGCGGCGGCTACCAGGGCCTGTCCTTCGCGATCCCGATCGAGCTCGCGAACCGGGTGCGCCAGCAGATCCAGAACGGCGGCAAGGCCCAGCATGCGCGCCTGGGCGTGACCATCCAGGACGTGAACCAGAGCTTTGCCGACTCCTTCAAGCTCGAGCGCCCCGAGGGCGCGCTGGTGGCGAGCGTGGAGGAGGGCGGGCCCGCCGCCAAGGCCGGTCTGCGTCCGGGCGATGTGATCCTGAAGTTCAAGGGCCAGGCGATCGTCGCCAGCACCGACCTGCCCACCCTGCTGGGCCTGGCCACGCCGGGCGAGAGCGCCAAGCTGGAGATCTGGCGCCAGGGCAAGCGCGAGGAGATCAGCGCCAAGCTCGGCGATGCCAACGACAAGGGCGCGCAAGTGGCCAGCAGCGACGAGGCAGGCCCGGCCCAGGGCAAGCTGGGGCTGGCGCTGCGCCCGCTGCAGCCCGAGGAAAAGCGCGAGTCCGGCCTGCGCGAGGGCCTGGTGGTGGAGGACGCCGGCGGCCCCGCCGCACAGGCCGGCGTGCGCCCCGGCGATGTGCTGCTGGCGGTGAATGGCACGCCGGTCAGCAGCATCGAGCAGGTGCGCTCGGTGGTGGCCGGCGCGGAGAAGTCGGTGGCCCTGCTGGTGCAGCGCGGCAAGGAGAAGATCTTCGTGCCGGTGAGACTCGGCTGAGCGGCCCGGTCGGCCTTGTTGACGGTTCATCCCGCGGTCGCTGCGCTTCGTCGCCCGCGGCTTTGATCCGGGCATGGCGCAGGGGCATGCTGCGCTCCTCAAAAACCACCGAGGAGCCCGCCCGTGCTCGACACCCGCCGCCATGTCCGCCCCGTCAGCAGCCAGGCCCTGCTCGGCAGCCTGTTCCTTGCCGGCCTGATCTCGCCGGCCAGCGCCCAGACCCTGCCCGATGGGCCCAGCATCGCCGCCTACGCCGAACAACTGCTCGACGAGCAGAAGCTTGGCCGCGACGGCCCGGGCGTGGCGATTCTGGTCGCACGCGGCGAGCACGTGCTGTACCGCGGTGCGCGCGGCATGGCCAGCCTGGAGCTGGGCGTGCCGCTCTCGCCCGACCAGGCCTTTCGCATCGGTTCGGTGACCAAGCAGTTCGCCGCCGCCGCGCTCCTGAAGCTGATCGACGAGGGGCGCGCCCGGCTCGACGATCCGCTCGCCAAATACCTGCCCGCCTACCCGCAGGGCGACAAGATCAGCCTGCTGCAGCTGCTCAACCACACCTCGGGCATCAAGAGCTACACCGGCATCCCGGGCTATATGGCCAACCCGGTGCGGCGCGAACTGAGCACCGCGCAGCTGATCGATGAGTTCAAGAACCAGCCGGCGGACTTCGCGCCCGGCCAGGGCTGGCTCTACAACAACTCGGGCTATGTGCTGGTGGGCGCCGTCATCGAGGCGATCACCGGCAAGCCCTGGCATCAGTACATCAACGAGGCCATGCTGGCGCCGAACCAGCTGGCGCGCACCGGCTATCCCGGCGAGACGCGCGTCATCAAGGGCATGGCCAGCGGCTATGGCGCCGATCCGGCCCAGGGCGTGATCGTTGACAACATGATCAGCATGACCCAGCCGCATGCGGCCGGCGCCTTTGTCTCCACCGTCGATGAGCTCTGGCGCTGGAACCGGCTGCTGCACGGCGGCAAGCTGCTGTCGCCCGCCAGCTACGCGCGCATGGTGACGCCCGAGGGCAAGGCCAGCGCGGCCAACTACGGTTTCGGCATCGCCAGCCAGACGCTGCGCGGCCAGACCCTCTACCAGCATGGCGGCGGCATCAACGGCTTCGTCTCCTCGCTCGCCTACATGCCGCAGACCCAGACCAGCGTGGTGCTGTTGCGCAACTCGACCGGCCCGGGGCTCAATCTGGACCTGCTGTCGCGCAAGCTCGGCGCCTTCGCGATCGGCCACAAATACGCGGAGCTGCAGCCCATCGCGATGACGGCCGCGCAGCTCAAGGCCTTCGAAGGCGTCTATGCCCTCGACGACAAGCAGACGCGCATGCTGGCCGTGCAGGACGGCCGCCTGATGTCCACGCGCGGTGGCGGCCGGCCGGTGGCGCTGCTGCCGGTCGGGCCCGACGAGTTTGCCTTCGAGATGAGCGTGGCGCGCTTCAAGGCCCAGCGCGATGGCGCCGGCAAGGTCGTCGCGTTGGCGCTTTACCAGGACGGTGAGGGCGCGGCCGAGGACTGGAAGCGCAGTGGCGACCTGCCCGTCGTGACGACGATCGCGCTCTCACCCGAACAGCAGCAGGCCTTGATCGGCGAGTACCAGTCGCCGCAGTTCCAGATCAAGGTGTTCAGGGACGAGCAGGGCGTGCTGCGCGGCCAAGCGCCGGGCCAGCCGGCCTTCGAACTCAAGGCCACGACGCCGCTGAACCTCTACGTCGCCCAGGTCGACGCCAAGCTCGACTTCGTGCTCAGCGAGGGCCGCGCCAGCCAGCTGACCCTGCTGCAGGGGCCCAACAAGCTGGTGATGCAGCGCCGCTGACGTTCAGTCGCCTTCATGCCCATGCGACACCATCTCGGTGTCGATGGGCGTGTGCACGCCGGCGCCCTCGAAGAAGAAGGGCTTGCGCGCCTTGCTGCGCAGGCCCACCTCGTTCATCGAGGGCAGCGCGTACAGGCGCCCGTTCAGCATCACATTGCTGATCTTGTCGCTGTTGCGGATATTGCCCAGCACATCGCCGTCGATGATCACCAGGTCGGCCAGCTTGCCGGCCTCGAGCGAGCCGATGTCCTTGTCCAGCCCCAGGTAGCGGGCCGGGTTCAGGGTGGCGCTGCGGATCGCTTCCAGCGAGCTCATGCCGCCCAGGCCGAACATCCACATCTCCCAATGCGCGCCCAGGCCCTCGCGCTGGCCATGGGCGCCGATATTGGTGCGCACGCCGGCGCGCTCCAGCTCGGTGGCGGTCTTGGCCACCTGGATGATGTTGAAGTCTTCCAGCGGTGCGGTGAGGCGGCGCACGCTGCGCGGCTCCAGCACCGAGCGCGGCACGAACTGCGAAAGAATCGGGTGCTTCCACACCTCGGTGGTGGCGTACCAGTAATGCTCGCCGTCCAGGCCGCCGTAGCCGACGTTGAGCGTCGGCGTGTAGCCCACCTGGGTCTGGCTCCAGAGCTGCTTCACATCGTCGTAGACCTTGGCCACCGGCAAGGCATGCTCCACGCCGGTGTGGCCGTCCACCACCTGGGTCATATTGAGCTGGAACAGCGAGCCGCCCTCGGGCACCACCATCATGTCGGTCTGGCGCGCCGCTTCGATGATCTGCTGGCGCTGGTCGCGGCGCGGCTGGTTGTAGCTCTTCACGCTCATCGCGCCGCCGGCCTTGAGGCGCTTGAGGTGGGTGAGGGCGTCGTCCAGGTTGTTGACGATGGCCGTCACATCCGCCTTGGCGCCATAGAGGATGGTGCCGGTGGAGTAGATGCGCGGCGCCACCACATGGCCGGCGCGCTGCATCTCCGATTGCGTGTAGATGTCGCTGGTGCGGTTGGAGGGGTCGTGGATGGTGGTGAGGCCGAAGGCCAGCGAGGCGTAGTTGACCCAGCTCTGCTGCGGGATGATCTGGCTCTCGCCCATGCCGCCATGCCAATGCGCGTCGATCAGGCCGGGGATCACGGTCTTGCCCTTGGCGTCGATGGCGAGCGCATCGGCCGGCACCTGCACCTCGCCGCGCTTGCCGATCGCGGCGATGCGGTTGCCATCCACCAGGATCACGCCGTCGTCGATGACCTCGTCGCCCTTCATCGTGACGATGCGCGCGCCGCTGATGGCGAGCCTGCCGCGCGGCTTGTCTGCGGCCTGCTTGAAGCCGATCTTGATGCCGGTCTCCGAGGGCTTGCCGTCCACCACCGGCACATTGAAGAGCTCGTCGCCCAGGGTGTAGCGCAGGGTCTGGCTGTCGCCCGACCAATGCAGGTACTCGCCCGCATTCACGTCCAGCTGTTTGACGGGCAGGGCCTCGGCCTTGGGGCCGACGCTGATCGACTTGCCGGTCTGCGGCAGCGGCATCACATAGGCGTGGAAGCGCTCAGCAAAGCCCAGCCAGCGGCCGTCGGGCGAGACCGCGTATTCGCTCGCGAACTCGCTCTTGGCGATCTCGGTCTCCTGCCGGTCCGCCAGGTTCACGCGCACCAGCTTGTGCGCCGAGTCCACCTCGTTGGTAAAGCTGTGGCGGGTCAGATAGAGGGCCTCGCTGCCGGCGCCGAACTGCGGCGCATCGCCGTCCTTGCTGATGCGCTCGGCCTTGCCGCGGCCGTCGCTGGCGGCGATGAACACGCCCGTCTCCAGGCCATGCCAGGGCGTGGTGAGGAAGCCGCCACGCGCCTTCACATAGGCCACCTGCTTGCCGTCGGGCGAGAAGCGCGGCTGCAGGTATTTGCCGGGTTCCTTGGTGATGACGGTCTCGCGGCCGCTGGCCAGGTCCAGCTTGCGCACGCTGCCCAGCTTCTCGTCGCTCCAGGTCGTGAACACGACTTCGCGACCGTCGCGCGAGAAGCTCGGGAAGGATTCGAAATGCTCGCCCTGCTGCGTCAGACGTTTCGGCGTGCCGTTAGGCAGATCCTTCAGATACAGATAGCCCAAGGCGGAATACACCGCACGTTTCCCGTCGGGCGAGACGTTGACCCAGCGCAGCTGGTGCACGTCGAACTGGTCGGGCGCCACCTCGTGCGCCACGCGCAGCGCCGGGCGCACCTCGCGGCTGTCCTTCACATGGAAGGCAATGGGGGCGGCGCTCTGCTTGAAGGGGTCGACCCGCCACAGCCCGCCCTTGGCCCAGACGACGATCTGCTTGGCGTCGGGGGTCCAGGCAAAGCCGGGATAGACGCCCTGCACCGACCAGGACTCCTGCATGTCGCGCTCGAGCTCACCCCAGGCCGGGAATTCGCGGCCGCTCTGCAGATCCTTCAGGAACAGGGTCGATTGATTGCCGGAACTGTTGCGGATGCGGCGCACAAAGGCGAGGTACCTACCATCGGGCGAGGGCGTGGGGCGGATCGCGCCGCCGGGGCCGGTGACGAAGGGCTCGCTGCTGCCGTCGCTCAAGTCCTGCCGCACGATGCGGAAGATCTCCTTGTTGGAGTCCTTGTTGTACTCGAAGCTGCGGCCGGGCGTGGCGTCGTTCGAGTAGTAGAGGTATTTGCCATCGGGCGAGAGCGCGGGTTCGCCCAGGTCCTTCTGCCAGTTGGGTTTCTCGTTGAGCTGCACACCCTTGCCGCCATCCAGGCTGAACAGCCAGATCTCGCCCGAGCCCAGCGAGCGCGTGCCGGTGTAATGCTTGCGTGCGGCGATGTAGCGGCCATTGGGGTGCCACACCGGGTTGTTCATCAGCCGGTAGTCTTCCTTGCTGATGGCGCGCGCGCCGCTGCCGTCCACATTCATGACCCAGATGTTGTCGCCACCGCCGGCGTCCGACACATAGGCCAGCTGCTTGCCGTCGGGCGAGAAACGCGCCTGCATCTCCCAGGCGATGCTGTGCGTCAGGGCCTTGGCCTCGCCGCCTTCGATGGGCAGCAGGTAGAGGTCGCCCAGCAGGTCGAACACCAGCTGCTTGCCGTCGGGGCTCACGTCCACGCTCATCCAGGTGCCGCTGCGGGCATCGATCTGCACCGTGCGCGCCTCGCCGGGCGGCTTGTTGACGTCCCAGGCGGGGGCCTTGGCATCGTTGGCCGCCATGGAGCTGGAGAAGAGGGCCGCTTGTAGCAGCGCTGCGCTGAGGAGTTTGAGTGCGGATGGGAAGGTGTATGGCATGGCGGCCGAGCTTAGCGAGCCGTCAAGGCCCTCACCATGGGGCTTGCCCTTTTTTGAGCCGCTAGGCGAACGGCCGTGCCTGGTTACCATCGGAGCCCACCGAACCTGGGCCCGAATGGCCCGCAGACCATGACTTTCGACAGCAACATCCAGTGGATCGGCGCCCTTTTGTTCGCACTGGCGCTGGTGCACACCTTCTCGACCAAGCTGTTCGAGCACCTCGCCCACAGCCGGCCGCGGCACGCCGGCATCTGGCATCTGCTGGGCGAGGTGGAGGTGGTGTTCGGCTTCTGGGCCATGGTGTTGATGCTGTGCCTGTTCGCGCTGGCGGGCCGCGGCCAGGCCCTGCAATACATCGACACGCGCAACTTCACCGAGCCCATGTTCGTGTTTGCCATCATGGTGATTGCCGGCACGCGGCCGGTGCTGCAGCTGGCCGGTGCCTGCGTGCGCGGCCTGGCGGGCCTGGCGCCGCGCGCCGGGCAGGGCGCCTGCACCTATTTTCTGGTGCTGGCCCTGGTGCCCCTGCTGGGCTCCTTCATCACCGAGCCCGCGGCGATGACGCTGGCGGCGCTGATGCTGCGCGACCGCCTGTTCGCCCATCAGGTCAGCACGCGGCTGCGCTATGCCACGGTGGGCGTGCTGTTCGTCAACATCTCCATTGGCGGCGCGCTGACGCCGTTTGCGGCGCCGCCGGTGCTGATGGTGGCCGGCCCCTGGAACTGGGACCTGGCCTTCATGCTGAGCCATTTCGGCGGTAAGGCGGCGCTGGCGGTGCTGCTCAATGCCGGCTTGGCGGCGCTGTACTTTCGCAGCGAGTTGGCGGTGATGGCGCAGGCCCCCAGGGTGGCCGAGCCGGCGCGTGTGCCGGTGGCCATCATGCTGGTGCACCTGGCGTTCCTGGCCGGCGTGGTGATGTTTGCCCACCATCCCGCGCTGTTCATGGGCCTGTTCCTGTTCTTCCTCGGTTTTGCCACCGCCTACCAGCGCCACCAGGACACGCTGATCCTGCGCGAGGCGCTGCTGGTGGCCTTCTTCCTGGCCGGCCTGGTGGTGCTGGGCGGTCTGCAGCAATGGTGGTTGCAACCGCTGCTGATGGGCATGGACGCGCGCGCGGTGTTCTTCGGCGCCACCGCGCTCACCGCCATCACCGACAACGCGGCGCTCACCTATCTGGGCTCGCTGGTGCCCGGGCTGAGCCAGGAGTTCAAGATCGCGCTGGTGTCCGGCGCCATCTGCGGCGGCGGTCTGACGGTGATCGCCAACGCGCCGAATCCCGCCGGCGTGGCGATATTGCGCGGCAGCTTTGCCGAAGCCAGCATTCATCCGCTAGGCTTGTTGGCGGCCGCCCTGTTGCCGACGGCGGTGGCGATGTTGTCGTTTGCCTTGCTCTAACGAAACCGCTGGAGGTTTGCATGTCCTACAAAACCCGCCTTGCGATGCTGCTGTGCGCCTGCTTCGGTCTGCATGCGCAGGCCCAGGAAGGCAGCTACGCGACCAGGTCGCTGACACCGGAGACCGCCCTGCAGGCGGCGCGCGCGGCGCTGGAATCCTGCCGCAAGCAGGGCTTCCAGGTGGCGGTGGCGGTGGTCGATCGCGCCGGCATCACCCAGGTGCTGTTGCGCGACCGTTACGCCGGGCCGCACACCGTGGAGGTGGCCGCCAGCAAGGCCTGGACGGCGCTGAGCTTCCGCAGCGCCAGCAGCGCGCTGGCGCAGGAGACCCAGCCCGGCCGGCCCATGAGCGGCCTGCGCAACCAGCCGCGCTTCATCGCCGCCGGCGGCGGCCTGCCGATCGAAGGCGGCGGCAGCCTGCTGGGCGGCATCGGCGTGTCCGGCGCGCCGGGCGGCGAGCAGGACGAGGCCTGTGCGCGGGCGGGGCTGAAGGGCGTGGCCGATCTGATCGAGTTCTGAGCAAGCGTCTTTCGAGCCAGTCGCGCAGCAGCGCCATCACCTCCTCGTCCTCGACCTGGGCAAATTCGCGATAGAACTGCCCCACCGCCTCGAAGTCAGCGGGGGCCTGCAGGCACACCACCTCGTCGGCCAGCGCGGCGACCTTCTCGAGCGCGTTGTCCGATGCCACCGGCACCGCGCAGATCAGTCGCGCCGGCCGGCGCTGCCGCAGCCCATGCAGGGCTGCCACCATGGTGGCGCCGGTGGCGAGGCCGTCGTCCACCACGATGACGATGCGCCCGGCCGGATCGATCGGCGCGCGCAGCGGCGTGTAGGCGGCGCGGCGGCGCCGGATGGTCTCGAGCTGGTGGCGCTGCTCGGCGGCGATATAGGCCGCGTCGGCGCCCGTCTCGGCCGCGTAAGGCGCCAGGTAGGTCCAGCCGCTCTCATCCACCGAGCCGATCGCCAGCTCGGGCTGCCAAGGCGCCCGCAGCTTGCGCACCAGCACCAGGTCCAGCTCGCCTTGCAGCCGCTCGGCGAGCAGCTTGGCCATCGGCACGGCGCCGCGCGGTATCGCCAGCACCAACGGGTGCTGGCCGCGATGCCCCAGCAGGCGCTCGGCCAACCGGCGCGCCGCGTCCTCGCGGTCCGCGAACATGACGGGATGGGCCATCAGGCCTCGAACAGGCGCGGATCGCGCAACCTTTGCGCCAGCTCGTCAAGGGGCAGGGCGGTGAGGTCGCTCGCGTGTGCGAGCTGCACATGCCGAGCCACCTGGGGGCTCAGGCGCGCCCTGAGTTCGCCCAGGAAGGGGTTGGAGGCGAACAGCCACAGGCTGTCGTAGCGGCCCTCCGCCAGGCCCTGGGCGAGCCGCTCGGCCAGCTCGTCGGCAAACTGCTGGTGCTGCTTGCGGCGGGCGTCGGTGCGCGGCTCGAAGCGGCTGCCGGCGCTGCTGTGGTCTGAGGCCTCATGGCCGGGCCGGTCGCTGCCCAGTTCGCTGCCCTTCAGGCGGCTTTCCGGGTGATTGTGTTCGGCCAGCACCTCCAGCGGCTGCGCCGGCGAGGCGCGGCCATACAGGCGTGCCGTGGCGGCGTTGGCAATCAGGATCCATTGCGTCTTCATGTCCGGCTCCTTGCAGCACTTGGCGGCTGCCCTGCCACGAATCTAGTGCCGCGGTGGCGTGCGGCATTGCGCCGGCTCAACGGCCGCCGAGCCCGCCTCGCTACGCTGGGGCGGCATAGACAGCTGGAGCACATCATGTTGAAGCTATTGATACCTGTCGATGGATCCGAGCATTCGCAACATGCGATCGAGGCGGTGGCCAAGCTGGCAAAGGCCCAGGCGCAGCTGGAGCTGATCCTGCTGCATGTGGCCAGCCCGCCGGCCTTCTATGGCGAGCTGACGCCCGCCGGCTTCGAGGAGCTGGACAGCGCGGTGCGCGCCAACCAGGCGCGCGTGCTGGAAACCGCCGCCCGCATGGCCAAGGACTGCGGCCTGAACGTGATCGCCAGCAAGGGCGTGACCGGCATGGTGGCGCCCGAGATCGTGCGCGCGGCGAGCGAAGCCGGGGTGGACCAGATCGTCATGGGCACGCGCGGCATGGGCGCGCTGGGCGGGGTGCTGCTGGGTTCGGTGGCACAACGGGTGGTGCATATGGCCAGCATGCCGGTGCTGCTGGTGAAGTAGCGTCATCGGCATCATGAAGCCCAAGCAACCACGCCAGGCAGGCCAGCCACGAAGCGCCACCCGCGTCGAACAGCGCGAGGACGATCTGATCCTGGACCGGCCCGATGGCTATTACTGGCAGGCCGAGCCGGACGGCCCGGCCTTCGGCCCCTTCGAAAGCTATGAGCTGGCGCGCGCCGACCGCCACGCCGGCGAGGAAAGCCTGGCGCCCGGCGAGACCCTGCCCGAGGTCGAAGACGAGATCGGCATGGCCGCCTGGATCGATCCCGAGACCGGGGCGCCGGCCGAAGGCCAGTCGCCCCCGCATCTGTCTGAACCCTGAGCGCGGGCCTGCCGCTCAGGCGCCGGCCACCACGCTGGCCCAGTTGGCACGGCCGATGGCCGGGATCAGCAGCGGCTCGCCCCGGGCCGCCGGCGTGGCCGGGGTCTCGCGCAGCTCGCGGGCCATGCCGCTGCGGATGATGCGCACCAGGCTCACCAGCTCGGCCGAGTAGGCCTCGATCAGGTCGTCCAGCGAGAGCAGGCCCAGCAGCTGGTCGCCGCTGCCCTTCACCAGCAGGCGGCGCACGCCGCTGTGCGCCATGGCCTGCATGGCGTCGCCGAGCTCGGCGTGCTCGGCGACCAGCACCAGGGTGGTGTGGGCCAACTCGCCCACGCGCAGGTCTTCGCCCCGCGCCTCGCGCGCCAGCGCGTCCAGCACCAGGTCGCGGTCGGTGACGATGCCGTAGACATGCCGGCCCTGCGCTTCGCCGCTGGTGACCACCAGGGCGCCCACATGGTGCTGGCGCATCAGGCGCGCGGCCTCGCCCAGCGAACCCTGCGCGTCAATGCTGACGACCTGCCGTTTGCACATGGTTCCAACTTGCATAGCTCGCTCCATTGGCAGCTGACGCCACGGCGTCCACATGCGGAGTGTGCGCAGCGCCGGCGGCCAGGCGTTGAGTCGGCTCAACAGCTAGCCGAGCGGGCCGGGGCCGGTATCGGCGTCGTCCAGCTGGTGCTCGATGCCGTAGCGCACCAGGGCGGCCAGATTCGGCAGCTGCAGCTTTTCGAGGATGTGCGTCTTGTGGCTGCTGACCGTCTTGATGGAAAGGTGCAGCGCGTCGGCGATGTCGATCAGGCGCTGGCCACCCACCAAGCGCCGCAGCACCTCGAGTTCGCGGTTGCTGAGCTGCTCGTGGCTGGGCGCGGGGAGGGCGCCGCTGAGCTGCTGGATCACGCGTTCGGCCAGGCTGGCCGAGGCGTAGCTGCCGCCCGCGGCCAGCTTGCTGACGGCGCGGGCCAACTCGGCCGAGGCGCTGTCCTTGGTGAGGTAGCCCTGGGCGCCGGCCTTGAAGGCGCGCAAGGCGTACTGCTCCTCTGCATGCATGCTCAGCACCAGCACGCGCGTGGCTGGGAACTCGGCCCGCACCCGGGCGATCAGCTCCAGGCCGCTCATGCCCGGCATGGAGAGATCGGCGATCATGACGTCGGCGGCATGCCGGCCCAGGCAGGCCAGCGCCTCGTGGCCGGAGCTGGCCTCATCCACCGTCCAGCGCGCGTCGCAGGCCTGCAGGATGTGCCTGAGGCCCTCGCGCACCATGGCATGGTCGTCGACGAGCAGCAGCCGCAACGGCATGGCCAGCGGGGCATCGAAGGCGCGCGTCATGCTGGCTCTCCCGCGCGCCGCGGGTCGGCTGGCTGGCCCAGCGGCAGCACGACCCGCACGCGCGCGCCTCCGGCGGGCCCCTGGTCCAGCAGCAGGCTGCCGCCCAGCAGGGCCGCGCGTTCGCTCATGCCCAGCAGGCCAAAGGCATCGTCGCGGTTCGGCAGGGGGCTGGGAAAGCCGCGGCCATCGTCCTGCACCGTCAGCTGCAGCTGCTGGCCGACATGGTGCAGGGCGATCCAAACCCGCCGCGCCCGCGCGTGCTTGCCGACATTGCTGAGCGCCTCCTGCACCATGCGGTAGAGCGCGGTGGCCATGCGGTGATCGGCCGGGGGCTCGCTGTCGTCGAGCTCCACGCTCACCTCCAGCCCGAGCCGGTGCCCCGACTCGCGCGCCAGCCATTCGATCGCGGCGTTCAGACCCAGGTCGTCGAGCATCAGCGGCCGCAGGTCCGCGGCAATCCTGCGCATTGCCGCAACGGCGCCATCCAGGGTCTGCAACATGGCCTGCAACTGCTTCTGGCTGGCGCGCCCCTGCAGTTCCTCGCTCAAGCCCATCAAGCCCATCTTCAGGGCCGAGAGGCGCTGGCCCATTTCGTCGTGCAGCTCGCGCGAGATGCGGCGGCGTTCCTCCTCGCGCGCGTCGATCAGGCTGCCCGAGAAACGCCGCAGCGCCAGCGCCAAGCCATCCCGCTCTGTGGATTCCTGTTCCATCGTCGACCCCAGCGCCCGGCTTGTCGTGAGCAGGGCGCAGCAGCTTGGAAATTGCACCCAAGGCCGCGGCGTGGATTTGACCTGGCGCAAGCGCATCGGGTTTGCGAAGGCGAGGGCGCGCATGCGGCTAGGAATACTCCGAACCCGGCTCGGAATGCGCGCACGCCAGGCCGCGCCTTGCGCCGATGGCGCCGGCCCGGCCGATCGCCGATGCTTGCTGCAGGCCCTCAAAGTCTTGCAGGCACGCGGGAGTTCTCATGTACGCCACGGCATCCGGATCCGACCTGATGCGCGCTTTCGCGCCGCAGCGAACCGCCAGGGATGCGCCGCTGCCTCACAGCCTGTCCGATCTGCTGAGGCTGCTGGGTGCGACTTGGCAGGTGGGCGCCACCAGCGATGGCTTCCCGCTCGCGCTGCGCCAGCTGCGCGCCGACGCGGCGCTGTTCCACGAGGGCGCGGGCGTGGAGTGCATCTACTTCGTGCAAAGCGGTGCCTTCAAGCGCGTGCGCACCGCCGAGGACGGCTACGAGCAGGTGCTGGGCTTTGCCTTGCGCGGCGACTTGCTGGGCTTTGATGCGATCTGCCTGGGCCGGCATCCCACCGCGGCCATCGCGCTGGAGGACGCACGCGTATTCGCCCTGCAGGTGCAGGACCTGGCAGGCCTGGCCGCGTCGCTACCGGCCTTCGAGCCGCTGCTGCAAAAGGCCACCAGCCTGGAGCTGCAGCGCCAGGGCGAGGTGCTGCAGCTGATGGCAGCGGTGGCGGCCGAGGTCCGGCTGGCGCGCTTCCTGCTGCAGCTGTCGGCGCGCATGCAGCTGATGGGCCAGTCGGCGCGGCGCTTGTACCTGCGCATGTGCCGGCGCGATATCGCCAGCCATCTCGGCGTTGCCCACGAGACCGTCAGCCGCTCGTTCACGCTGCTGGCCGATTGGGGCTGCCTGCGCGTGGACAACCGCGAGGTGGAAATCCTGGACATGGGCTTGCTGCGCCAGCTGGCGTCGAGCACGCGCGGCAGCTTGGACCTGCAGGCGGAGCGACTGGCTGGCCATGCTTGATGAGCTTGTCGATGCCCGTCTGCGCGAATTGCCGGGCCGCCTGGCCTTGGAATGGCCCGGCGGCAGCCGCTGCGGGTGCGCGTCACGCCGTACCCGCTGGCACAGGCCAACGCGGCGCTGGCCGACCTGCGCAGCGGGCGCCTGGTGGGCGCCGCGGTGCTGCAATGCGGCTGAGAGCTCAGCTCAGCGCAAAGCCGTCGGCCGGCGTGGTGAGAGGAGAAGCAGGTCGCCAGCACGGCGGTGTGAGTCGCGGGCGTCGGCAGCAGGCGCGGCCAAGGCCAAGCACAGGATCACATGGTAATGATGGTTAACATAATACACATTGTCGAACTTGCAGCGTCACACCTTTGGGGGATGCTGCGCCGCTGGGCCTCAAGTTTTGGCCTAGGGTTTCCGACCCTTAAGGCATGTTGAACCGCCTGCCCAAAGACCCGGGCAACCTCGCCCAACTGATGGCCGACTTAGGCCACCCGTCATGCGCTCGCATCGCCAAAGCGCTGGGCGTCAGCGTGCGCACCGTGGAGCGCTGGAAGCGCGGAAAGACCCCGCGTGTCGCTCTGCTTTCCCTGTGGTGGTTGTCTCGTGAAGGCCACAGCGTATGGGATTGTGAGATGTCCAACCGGACACGGCTGGCCATTCAAACGAACGAAGCCCTATGGCGCGAGCTGCGAAGGTCTAGAGGACGCGAACACCTCGGCGCGGAGTTCAAGGCAAGGCCCGCGAGCAACGAACGGCATTTCGCCTAGGCTGGGTTCCCGTGGCCGGTGGCCAACTCCCCAGGGCTACCGCCCCGGACCCGGCTAAATCAAGCGACCAGCAGCAACACGGCCTTTAGACAGGCACACGCCAAACCTACGACGACGAAGATCACCAGCAAGCGCCACCAATTGCGCTCCCACCAGCTGTGGGAACGTCGAAATTCTCGACGAGGCGGCAACCTCTTCAAATTGTCAACAAACGGAGGCTCCGAGGACACGGGGAGCTGAGAAGGACTCGAAGGCAGCTTCAGCCACCGGAAGCGCCTCCTAATACCGAGCACGTTTTCCTTGTAGTGCTCTTGATACCAATCACGGTCATGAACGCCCATAGCTTTATCTGCTCCCCAGATAACCCATTATGAGCTAGGCCCGCGCCTCAATCGGTCCGCTACGCGGCCCGCTCGCCGCGCCGGCGTCTACTTGAGGATGTGTGACCTCGGGTCCCCGCCGAAGCTGATCAACCCGGGCCCAGGCTGCGAATCGGCAGCTTTCTCGGCTGGCTTGGGGGCCTCGGTGGGCTTGTCCATGTTCAGCGCGACCAATCCACCAAAGCCGCGAGCCGACGACTGACAAGCCTCCCACTCGACCACGACCGGGAAGCCATCAGAACCGAGGCAGGAGCAACGATCGCGATACGCGATGCACCCGACCACCTTCGGGGCCGACGCGGCGGCCTGAGGGGCCATAGGCACCGCTGCCGGCACCGTCAACGACGCGACCGGATCAACCGGGCCAGGAGCCGACGCGCGCGCCATAGGAACGTGGGCCGCAGGCTTGCCGCCATCCAGCTTGCTCGACACGGACGAATACGCACGCACACCCAGGCCGCCCAGGGCCAGCACCGCCGCGCCCAGCACGAGGACGGAGCGCGGCATGGACCGAATCGGCTTGATGTGGATGCTCGCGCTTTTGTACTTGCCGAAAACGCGCTTCGGCAGCGAGTAGCGCTTCTTGATCGGCGCGGCGCGGAACGTCTCCGGATTCGTCGCCTCGGGCCACTCGTACCACCAGCGGCCCAGCATGCCCACATCGCGCAAATGAATGTGACGCCCGACCAGCCGGCGCACGTTCTGATGCAACAAATTAGGATGCTGGGTGATCAGGAAGAAATCAAGGCCGCGATGCCGGTGCGTTTCAAGGGCTTCAATCTCAGCCGGCACACGTGCACCAGCGCCGGCAGGCCGCCAAACGCGCTGAACTTCGTCAATCACCACAGCCGCGCCATCCTCGACCAGCTCCGGCCAGCGCTTGGGATCATCAAGCGGCACATGGGGCAATTGCAGCTCCGGGATGCCATCGCAGTAGACGGCACGGCCCTTGGTGAGCTGCAAGAGCAGATCGACGAGGGCCGCAGTCTTGCCCGCGCCTGGCGCTCCGGTAATCAACGTGATCACAGAAGCTGCATCCGCTTCAACGGGATCAGAGCCACGCGGCCAACGATGGCCCCGGCGACCAGCGACAGACCGTGATTCGCGCCGGATAGCGCGACATAGGCCGCGACGCCCGCGCCCATGCTCGACCAGTTAGCCCGGGCCTGATCCAGCAGACCGGAAACCGCCAGATCGACGCCAATGAATGACACCACGCCGAAGCCGAGCGCAGTCATCACCTGACGCGCCACCGGAGCGGCCATGGCCATGACGAAAGAACCAAAGCCAGCCATTACTACTCCTTGAAACCGCCCATGAAGATCAGCACCGCAGCCAGGGCGCACGAAGCCACCACGGCGAAGCGAATGCCCGACAGGAACTCGCAGAAAAGCGTGTTGTCCACCACAACCGGCATCCCAAGCACATGCGTAGAGACAGGGGCAGGGCATGACCCACCATCAGCGCCCCACCCTGCTTGCGGCGTGACCATCGCCGGAACGTCCTTCTTTTGCAGCTCGGCGGCATCGGGCCTATCCAGATCCGCGCAGCCGAGCGAACCCGGGTTCTGCTTGCACTGGTCGGACGGTTCCAACGGCTTCTGTTCGTTGATGGTGGTCGTCTGCCCGTTGTTGTTGATCGTGGTAATGACCGTGGTCGTGTAATTGATGTGGTTGCCCTCGAACGTGTAATTCGTCACCGGGGCTTTTGTCTCGCTCTTTTGCGTGCCGTCCGGGTTCGTGGTTGACGACTGCTGCGGCGTGCCAGTGACCGACGAGGGGCCCGAGAGCTGGCGCTCCGAGGCGTTAGGAATCGTGCCGCCCTTCTGCAAGGTTTCCTCGGCAGCCTTGTTCAGATCGGCGCCACTCGGCGCCTGGTGGTTCTCCACCTTGCTGGCCGCTTCAGCCTCGCTGATCGGCACGGTATATCGACCGGTCGGACACTTGCCGTCAGCACCGGGAGCGCCGCCCGGATACGAATAGGACGGGTCCTCGAAATCAACAACAGGTTGACACTGCTTGTCCGTCACCACAGTGGCGGCAGCAGCCCAGTACACCGGGCCGTAGCCAGTCTCGTAGTAGGCGCCGCTGCAACTGATTGACGTAACGCCAGCAGTCACCGTCCCACACGAAAAAGGCGTAGTGACCGTTTTAGTTCCGCGTTTAGCTTCAAACAACGGGCCACACGCTGCGCTAGGCGAATTAGATGTGTTGGTACTCGCGCCACTGGTGCACTTCCAAGCCTGAACGTCAGTCGGCAAGACACCAGGGTCAAATTCAAGATTGTCCGCACCGCCAGGGCGAATGCGTTCCTTGTTGAACATGTCCCAAATGAACATGCCTTGCGCCACATAGGGCACGCGCCGAGCCACCACAGCAGCCGCAGCTTTCACAACGTCCATCGGCTGGATGGTGCGCCGGGACTGCACGTCGATGGTGTTTCCACCAACCGGCACTTTGTAGCTTTCGACAACCTGCGCTTGACGGTTTGAAGGCGTTTCCCAGGTACGGCCCTGAAACGAAACGCCGGAGCCATCGCTGATCGTGGCCCCGCCCGAGGTATAGACAATGCTTGCGCCGCCCGTACCGTTGATGGTGGTAGCGAGGGCCGGCAACGACACCAGCCCAGCGAGAGCCAAGAGAGCGCGCCGCATCATTCGTCCTTCAGGATCAGCCAGAACACGCCGAGCGCACCGATACCGAGGCACAGCGCGTAAAAGTCAATCGGTGCAGTCATCGGAACAGCCCTCGCAGAAACTTCACGCCCCACACCGCGAACAGCACACCGCCAATCAGCCAGGACACCTCTATGACGTCCTCCTTAGCGACGTACTCGCAATCGGGGAAGCCATACGGAACCGCTGGGCCGACCCACGCCGGATCGTTGACACACGAAGCCCCGGAAACAGGAGCGCGCCGCCACGACAGGTCATAAATGCCGCTGCCGCCGACCGTGTAGGCATACGTACAAGTTCCGTCCTGCACGAACTTCACGCCGACGCTCGCGATAACGTCCGACACGGCCGCAGCCCCATACTCGCCGTCCATGACAGACGGCGAGCTGGGAGGGTGGCAAGTCCCGGAAGGACCAAGCAACCCGGTAGCCATGCCTTAGCCCGAGATGCCGCGGCGAATGAACTTGATGGCCGACACCGCAATGACGGCGACCAGCACAGCGGTGGCGACCGTCATGCCATCAGCCTTCATGTCGGTAATGGCCGTGGTCACATCAGCCGGCACAGCGGCGTGAGCGTGAGCAGCCAGCAGAGCCAGAGGGGCCAGGAGGAGGGAGAAACGCTTGTTCATGGCGAACCTTTCAACGGTGCGGATTGAAGAAGCCACAGCCGGTGCACCACGCCGGCCACAGCAGGAAATCAGTTCACCCAGGAAAACGGCCCTGCCGCCTCAATGCTTCGCGGGTGAGTAAGGACGCGCTGGAGTGCGTAAGCACCACCAACCGAGACGCGCCGGAACTCCGATTCAAAGTGCTCACCGCTAGGGCTAAGCCAGCCGCCGCCCTCGCATCGCTTCCAGTCATCGGAGATTGCAGAATTCGCCTGCACAAAACTAGGCAGACCAAGCCACCGGCGAGCGCGCCGAATAGAGTGGTCCAGGCCGCCAATACCGTAGATGCGTGAGCCATCGGGAAAGCTCCCAAAGGTTTTGCTCGTGTCCTTGCTGAGGTACTTGAGCAGATAGGGGACCGCCGCCCTCGCCCGCTCTGTGCGGGTCATGCCGTGCGGCCACCAGCCGCAGGCATCAGGACGGGGAATATGAACACCACGAGGCACCCACAGGGCGACGTGGTAATGGATGACGCCGCGCTTTTGCAGCTCGGCCACCCACACATAACGGCACAGATACCCGCGCCGCTGCATCCACTTGCGAACGTTCTGCAAGAAGCCCTTGATGTGGTTCGGCTTCCAGTCGTCATTGCTGCCGGCATAGGTGAGCGTCAGCATCAAGCACTCGTCCGAACGATGGCCCTTCTCTGCCACCGCATGACCACGAGCAGCGAAGCCCACATTCATGCGCAGCTTCGCGAGCCGCCGCCGTATCGCTTCCGCCTCGAAGGCACAGACCTTCGCGCGCAGCTCTGCACGCTCGCCGCGTGTGATCGCTTCGGAGAGAGCCGCCGAAACCTTAAAACCGGCCCGCTTCTCCGTTGTTGGAACTGAGACAAGCCCCGCGCCTTCGGCGCTGGCCGAGTGGCGACCAACCGGCGTTGCGTAGCCGTATTGGTGCCAGTGATCGTCCTCAAGCTCACGAGCCGAAAGCGCCCAGGCTTCGGCGTGACGCTCAGCACCACGCCCCAACATGTTGACGTCGTGCAAGTTCAGTTCGGCGTGGCGAACGGCTTCAGCTTGCAGGCTCACAGGGAGAATCCTCCAACCGGCATGCCGCCGTGCCCCTGCAGCTCGACGTCCACCGAGGGCGCGCCGAACGCGTCAGCCGCCACCGACAAGGAGAGACTGACGATTTCCGCATCGTCAGCAGACGCACGCGCCAGGACGGCGAGCGCGGCCATGCGCAATACCGCCAGCTCGGCGGCATGCTGCGCAGTCACGAAATCGTGAACGCCGGCCATGGGTGCACCCGTCAGGCCGCAGCCGCAGGACGCTTCAGGGGAGCCAACCGCGCCGAAACGGCCAAACGGCCATCGCGGTCGATGTAGAGGCTCGACGGGTGCAGCTGGTAGTCGCCCACGGCATACGCGGGCTGGTCTTGATCGAGCATCACCTCGAACTTTTCCGGGAAGGGGGGCGGGTTGCCGTCCTTGTCCACGGTATGGGCGTAAGCCGCCTGGATGCGCAGGTTGTAAGGCTTGCCGGTGGTCTTGCTGTTGCCCTTAAACTCACGAACGGTGGTTTGGGCGATGGTCACTTTGATCATGGTTGGCTCCAGTAGTGACCACACAGGAATTTGTGTGGCGAACCGAAGCCTATCTAAGTGGGGAAAATGATGCAGACCTTCCAAGGGGTGATTGACGACGCCGCAAAAATATGCGGTAGCCAAAAGGCGCTCGCTCAGCACCTTGGCATATCGCCAAACTCGATCACTGATGCGAAGGCCGGGAGGCGTCCGCTACCTAAGGAAAAGCTCGCCGTTTTAGCCTGTCTGGTCGACATGGACCCGGCCCAGCTTTGGGAGCTTCAAGAGGTCGCCAACCTTCCCAGGCGGAACCCCTTCTTGCAGGCCGCAAGCGCGGTGCTTTCGGCTTTTCTATGCGTCGTTTTGTCGGTGGCCGGAAACGACGCGAACGCCGTAGCCATCGGGGCTAACGCGAAAACTCAACAGAAACCCGCAATACACATTGTCGAACTATCGAAAGCGCCATCGCCAGGGCGCGCAGCAGATCTTGGGTCGCCTCGCGGCCCTTTTTTCGACCTGGCTAAGCCGATACAACCAGCATGTTGAATCGCCTTCCGAGCGATCCCGGCAGCTTCAGGGAGTTGCTATCAGACCTAGGTCTTTCTCTTCTGACACGGCGCATAGCTCGGGTGCTGGACGTGTCGGAGCGCACTGTTTGGCGATGGCTGAGCACTGTAGGCCCCCAAACAGCCCGGCTTTCGCTGTGGCGGCTGTCGCGTCAAGGCCAGTCCGCGAACGAACCCGGTTGCGGGAACCGGTCGTCAAAGTAGGAAAGACGCGCGAAAGGTCGACCCCACTTCGTTAGGCCGCGCCTCGATCACCATCAGGACGCTCAGCCAACATATCTTCAAAACGCGTGCAAAACTGGATTGCCTCTGGGCAGACGATGTCTATGTAGTCGGACACCACGTGCGGGGAATGCCACAGAAGACGGTACTCATTCTGATGCGCATATGTGGCTGACTTGAGAAACATGAGGTCATTCCCAGCGGCGGCAGCAACGGTTTGAAATAGCTTGCCAACGGCTACCTCTTCGCCCGTTTGAGCGCCCTTCACTGCGTGAAGGTCAACTGGCCCCATGTCGCGGACTACTAACTTTTTGCCCAAGTAAAGACAAGGGCCCTCCATGCCAAGCTGGAAGCCCGGGATGTACTTTGAGATCGCGTCGCCAAAGCCAAGTGAATCATTGATCCGAAAGCCAGAGTCAGTTTTAAACGACTCGGCAAGGTCAGTTTGGTAGTTCATAGCGCCGCAAAGAACAAAAGCACTGTGTCCTTGTGCAGTTAAGGCGAACACTGTTTGACCCGAGCCTTCGCTGTTTCGGTGAACCACAGATCCATGGCCCTCGAGCGAGTCTTGCCTTTCCTCGTCCTTATGCTTGGAAAAGGCAGCAAAGGACGAGAGCCTCAACGCCCCCGTTTCAAAGAACGCATCGACAAACCTCTTGTCAAGATACCGGTAAATAACGGGCCGACGAATCAGCCAGTCACGCTGCAACTGCACAGAAATTGTTGGTTGTGGCCTACTCATCGAAAGTCCGCTTTCTGATGACTAACGCGCGCATAGCGCGCCAACGCGACGGCGATTCATGCTGTGCAAACAAGGATAACAGTTTGAGTCGCTGCCTATGGCACCGGAAGGAGCAGCAGGTCAGCAGAAGCATCGATACTCTGGGGCCAACCTCAGTCCTCGCTGAATTTGTTTGCATGTACATGCAGACAAGCGAACTGGCGTAGAACAACAGCAGGCGAAGCCAGATGTTGGTCGTCCCCACGATGGAAGGATTAGGCCCCAGCACAATCACGGCTGGACCTTGTGGGCGACGAGCGCAATTGGGGTGTATCCGTCACGCTCATAGACAAGCTTGAAGTCATTGCCAGAGAGGTCCCCAGAGAACGACTCCGGAACTGGAACCAAGGGCCCGCCCGATGGAGGACTTCTCTTCAGGCCGCCGACAAAGGAAAGCGTGACCTTGTTCGACTCGCGCTTGCCTTGAATATCGAACTCAGGTGACGCTGGTTTCCCCTGCGAGTCGTAGAAGCGAACGAAACCAGCGAGCCCTCCTTCGGCGACCTCCTTGACCTCTAGCACGAGAGTCTGCTTGCCCGAGCCATAGGGCTCAAATGGCTCTGACTTCCATTGACCGTCAACTGCGACCTTGGATGGCGCAGGCAAGACCTGGTGCAGCTTCTTCAGTGAGTCAGTCAAGCTTGCCAGCGCGCCGAGGCCAATGCACAGAATGATGAGTGCAGCTGCCACCCGATTGTTTTTGATGCGATCGAGCGCGCGATCGACCAGTGTTCGCTTGTCTGGCGTTGTGGAGGGCTTGGTCATACTTGGGCCTCACGTTTGAGCTCACCCGAGTGCGGAGGCTGGCGAAGCCGGCTGTAGCACTTCGGGTACAGCGAAGGGTTAACCGTCACGCTCGCCACCAAGAATGCGTCGATCCCTTAGCCACCTCCCCACACTCGCGCGAACTGTCTGCGGCACAGCGAACATGTCGAACTCTGTGTACAACCTGCCTTGCAAATCAGACGGGAGCGCGGGAACGGTTCTCTCCTTGAGAAGGCAAACGTCCTTCTTTAGCCCGAGCATGTACCCCACTTCAAGTGCGACATTAGCGTTGTGCTGTTCGGTTTGCATGCGCTCAATAACAGAGATACCGAATCGGCAGCCATGCATGAAGACTTCTATGTTAGTGAAGAGGTTTTCCGAGTAAACGTGATCGTCCGCCCTGAGGAGCTTCAGATCGAATGTTGCCAGGGTCTCACGAAGGGTCTCGTGAACTTGCTGGAGTTGAAGGGACTCCCGGAACGGCATGATTAGGAAGCAGTTCTTGCCGTAGTCAGGGTTATCGGCAAAGAATGACAACAATCCATTGCGAACGTGGGATGGAGCACCCTCGATCGGCTCCCGACGCATCGCTTCTGGTGTGAGAAGCCCAAGGTCACGTCGTACTGTGTCGAAAGGCAGCCAAAGCTCTGGATAGCGCCGCCCAAGGATGTGCGACAACGTGTTGAA
This sequence comes from Paucibacter sediminis, assembly GCF_030254645.1. NCBI lineage: Bacteria > Pseudomonadati > Pseudomonadota > Betaproteobacteria > Burkholderiales > Sphaerotilaceae > Roseateles > Paucibacter sediminis. The sequence continues at coordinate 4,266,758 of NZ_CP116346.1, read as the reverse complement.
AGGGACGTGTAGCCCCTCGTCGGTCCATTCAGCATTGCTGAGGGGGCCGCTGTACGCGTCGTGTACGTCAAAGACCGCCGAGAGAAGATCCAGGAGTGACAGCGAGGTCTTTCCCTGAGAGCGCGCACGGGTGACCGCAGCGCCGCCAATGAGTGATCGGGTGCCACTGCCGTCATCAGAGCTGTACAGGTCGTCCGATGTGTCCTGGTACTTGTCGCCGCCAGTATCCAAGGCCACTCTTCGCGCGCGATCACTAGCCTGATGTGGATCTAGCCCGTGCTTCAGCAGAACGCGCTTGAAATCGGCAATCTCGTCGATCAGGTTTGCGAGGTACAAACCGGTGTGAATCCAGGAGTTGGCTGCAGCAGCTTCCGTTTCCACCTTGAACAACAGAGCCGAGGCGTCAGGTGACAGAGGTACACCAGACTTCTTAGCATAGGCCGCGAAGTCATCGAGAAAGAATTGTGGGTCGCGCATAGTCCGTGTCTGGTGACGGCCAACTTGAATTTAGGGCGCAATTCTGCTGGACAACACCTTGTGCTGATGCATGACAACGGCTGCCTGCCGGCAAAAAATCTATGGTGGCGCGGGCTTGACAGTGAACGCGCCGCTTATCGCAGCTTCGCGCGCTGCCATGACTCAGCGGGTACAGAGGTAGCGCCTTGGTACGCCACCGCACGGACGTCGGCCTGGCCAAGCCCTATGTTGGGCTTGTCGTTTTCAGCTTTACTACCGAGGTCCCGTCATGATCAATCGCTACCGTACTCAGATCAGCCTGTGCTCACTGATTCTCCTGCTTGGCCTGAGCGCCTGCGCGGGCATGTCGCACCGCGATCGCAATGTGGCCGTGGGGGCTGGCGTTGGCGCCGTGGGCGGCGCGGTGTTGACTGGCGGCAGCACAGTGGGCACCGTGGGCGGTGCCGTCATCGGCGGTGTGATTGCCAATGAACTGGAGAAGGACAAGAAGCGTTGATGCAACCAATGGAGCCCGCCTTGTCACACGACGCCTACTTTCATCCCGATTCGGAGGCCGTGCGCTTCTGGGTCTCTCATGGGGATGCGCTGGTGGGGGCCAGCGTCAGCCGGCGCGCCCTGCATTACCGGTTTCGCCCCGAGGCCGTCGACGACGATCCGCTGGAGACCTATCAGCGCTTCGCGGCATTGATCAATGTCGCGGTGTTGCGCCGCGTCGCCGAGGGTGCGCTCGAGCCGGTGATGTTGCGCGAGTTCGACTTGCGCGTGCAGGACGCGCCCTAGCGCAGCTGCGTCAGCAGGCCTGTGTGTCGTCGGCGTCGCATTCGAGGCCGGCGTCATCGACCATGCGGTCGAAGTCGGCCAGCTCGCTGAGCGCCTTCAGTGCGGCCTTGCCCTTGGGGATCAGCGGCTTGTCCAGCGGGCGGTAGATGCGGCTGCGCAGGCGGCTGAGGCGCTCGGAATGTTCCATCGCGAACACCACGCTGTCCAGGTCCAGCAGCATGGCGAAGGGATCGACGAGCGAAGTGGCGTTGGGGTTCAGGCGCATGGTTTTGCTCCGGTAGGTATGGGAGCAACTGTAGGGAGCGGCGGCGGCTTGCGTCAGTCGGCCCAGGGCCAAACCGCTTGTCAGGCAAGTTCCTACGCCGGTGCTGCGGCGCAAGCCTTATTCAACGTTTGCGCGCCAGGGCAATTTGCTCGGCCACCCGATCGCGTCCGGCGCGGCGTGCGAAGTCCGCCGCGTCCATGCCCTGCTCGTTGCGCAGGCCGGCATCGGCACCGGCCTTCAGCAGCACCTCGACGCTGCTGCTCTCGCCGTAGCCGGCCGCCATCATCAGTGGCGTGCTGCCATTGGGCGAGCGCGCGTCGATCTCGGCGCCCTGCTCCAGCAACCAGCGCACCGCGCCGCGATCGGGGCCGCTGCAGGCGTAATGCAGGGCGGTCCAGCCGGGTTCGTTGACGAGCGCGCCGCGCGCCACCAGGGCCTTCATCCAGTCCAGCCGCGCCTTCAGGGCCGCCAGCATGAGCGGCGTCTCGCCTGCCTGGTTGATGGCGTTGACGTCCAGGCCGGGATGCTTGAGCAGGGTCTGGACGGTCTTGTCGGCTTCGTTGCGCAGCGCCAGATGCAGCGCGGTCTGGCGCTCGGCATTGCGCAGATTGGGGTCGGTGCCGCGCAACATCAGGGTCATGATGAGGCCGGCGTTGTCGCGCTGCGCGGCCGCCAGCCACTGCTCGGTCAATGGATCGCCGGCCTGGGCGCCAGCTGCCTGCGCATGCAGCAGGGCGGGCATGGCCAGCAGCAGGCCCAGCCACAGCCCCACCCAGACGCGCAGGCGTATTGCGCCCATCTCAGGCCTCGGGCAGGCGGAACAGCCGCCTGGTGTTGGCACTGCAGGCCTCGGCCACCGCTTCCACCGCCAGACCCTTCACGGCCGCCAGATGTTCCGCCACATGGGGCACATAGGCCGGGCTGTTGGTCTTGCCGCGGTAGGGCATGGGGGCGAGATAGGGGCTGTCGGTCTCGATCAGCAGATGGTCAAGCGGCAGGGCCAGCGCCACCGCGCGCAGGTCGGCGGCGTTCTTGAAGGTCAGGATGCCCGAGAACGAGATATAGAAGCCCAGATCCACCGCTGCCTTGGCCACCTCCAGGCTCTCGGTGAAGCAATGGAACACCCCGCCGGCCTGCTCGCCGCCCTCCTCCTTCAGGATCTCCAGCGTGTGCGCGGCGCTGCTGCGCGTGTGGATCACCATCGGCTTGGCGGCCTGGCGGGCGGCGCGGATATGGGTGCGAAAGCGCTCGCGCTGCCATTCCATGTCGGCCAGGGTGCGCTCGCCCAGGCGGTAATAGTCCAGGCCGGTCTCGCCGATGGCCAGCACCCTGGGGTCCTGCGCGCCCGCCACCAGCTCGGCCACGCTGGGCTCGTGCACGTCCTCGTTGTCCGGGTGCACGCCCACGGTGGCGAAGAGCTGCGGGTGCGCATGGGCCAGCGCACGCACCTCGGGAAACTCTTCCATGGTGGTGCAGATGCAGATCGCCTGCGTCACGCGCGCGGCCTGCATCTCGGCCAGGATCTGCGGCAGATTGGCCTTGAGCTCGGGAAAGCTCAGATGGCAATGGGAGTCGATGTACATGGCAGCCTCACACGGGTCCGCGCCGGGCGGCGCGCCGTATGTCAAAAGGAGTCAGATGGTCTGCGTCGCCTTGGCCGAGGAAATCGAGGTGCCCAGCATCTCTTCGATCTTCAGCTTGATGAGGCGGGTTTTCTCGTCGCCCGGAAAGCGCACGCCCACGCCCTGGGTGCGGCCGGCCGAGGCATTCGCCGGGGTGATCCAGGCAATCTTGCCGGCCACCGGGTAACGCTGCGGGTCCTCGGGCAGCATCATCAGCAGATAGATGTCCTCGCCCAGCTTGTAGTCGCGCGTGGTCGGCACGAAGATGCCGCCGTCGGTGAAGATGGGAATGTAGGCGGCATAGAGCGCGCCCTTTTCCTTGAAGACCAACTGCACCACGCTCGGGCGCGCACCCCCGCCAGCCGGCACGGCTGCCAGGGCAGCGGCCTGGGGCTTGGTTGGAATTTCACTCATAAGCGGCAGTGTAGCGAAGGTCAAGGCCGCCTATCCGCGCGAATGCACCGACAAGCGGGAGCTTCTCTGCTTTTCTCGTTCAGGCCGCCACGCGCATCGCGCGCTGCCCCTGTGCCACCAGCGATTCCATCAGCAGCCCGGCGTTGAGCGGGTGCTCGGCATGCCGCGCCGCGTCCTGCAAGGCCCGGCCCCAGGCATGCAGGCCGGCCGCGCCGCGCGGCTTGGGCAGGGCCGTGGGCGGGAAATAGCTGGGCGGCGCGCCATGGCTGCCGCGCAGCAGGTCGTGGGTGAGGCGCTGCAGCGCGGCGATGGCGCGCGGCACCGGCCAGTCGCTCAGCGCCGCGCTTTCGCCGCGCGCCACGCGGCGCGGCAGCTCCAGCCAGGCCTGGGCGCGCACGCCGTCGGCATACCAGGCCAGCGCCTCCTGCGGGCGGCCGCCGGTGGCGGCCAGCAGCACCTCGGCCGCCTCCACGCCCTGCTCGGCCAGCCAGGCCTGCGCCAGTTCCTGCGGCGGCAGACCCAGTGGCACCGGCTGGCAGCGGCTGCGTATGGTGGGCAGCAAGGCCTCGGGGGCACTGCTGGCAAGCGCGAAACGCAGCATGCCGGCCGGCTCTTCCAGGGTCTTCAGCAAGGCGTTCGCCGCCACGGTGTTGAGCGCCTCGGCGGGATAGACCACCACCACCTTGGCGCGCCCGCGCGCCGCCGTGACCTGGGCGAAACCCAGCATCTGGCGCACCGCATCGATCTTGATCTCGCGGCTGGGCTTGGCCTTGCTGGCCTTGCCGGTCTTGGCCTCGGCACCGCCCTCCTCGTCATCGGCGCCGTAGCCCAGGCTCTCGCGCAAGGCCTCGGGCAGCAGCACCATGAAGTCCGGATGGGCATGGGCCAGGAACAGGTGGCAGGCGGCGCAGCGGCCACAGGCCAGCTTGCCGGCGGCCGGCGCCTCGCACAACCAGGACTGGGCCAGCAGCAGGGCCATGTCGAACTGGCCCACGCCGGCCGGGCCCTGCACCAGCAGCGCATGCGAGCGCGCGTTCGCCAGCGCCTGCGCCAGCGGCGCCTCCAGCCAGGGCAGCGGCAGCTTGCCGTCGGGGCCTAGCATCCCCGCGCCTCCATCACGGCACGCAATTGCGCCGCGACCTCGTCGACCGTGCCGCTGGCGTCGATGCGGGCAAAGCGCGCCGGCGCGGCTGCGGCGCGTGCCGCGTAGCCGGCGCGCACGCGCTCGAAGAAGTCCAGGTCCTGCTGCTCGAAACGATCGGCCTCGCGCGCCGCGGCGCGGCGCTGCGCGGCGGTGGCGGGCGGCAGGTCGAACCAGATCGTCAGATCGGGTTGACGAAGAAGACCCCGGGGACCCTGCTGCACCCATTGCTCCAGCGTCGCCAGCACCTGCAGGTCCATGCCGCGGCCGGCGCCCTGGTAGGCGAAGGTGGCGTCGGTGAAGCGGTCGCACAGCACTGTCTGGCCGGCCGCCAGGGCCGGCTCGATGACGCGCTGCAAATGGTCGCGCCGGCCGGCAAACACCAGCAACGCCTCGGTCAGGCCGTCCATGCCGCTGTGCAGCACCAACTCGCGCAGGCGCTCGGCCAGCTCGGTGCCGCCGGGTTCGCGGGTGTTCAAGACCTTGGCCCCGCCGGCGGCCAGGCGTTCGGTCAGGGCGGCGATATGGGTCGACTTGCCGGCACCGTCGATGCCTTCAATGCTGATGAAACGGGGATAAAAGCTCACTTGCCGCGCTGGTATTTGTTGACGGCGCGATTATGCGCGGCCAGGTCATCGCTGAATTCGCTGCTGCCATCGCCGCGCGCCACGAAATAGAGCGCGCGCGAGGGCGCCGGGTGCAGGGCCGCGGCCAGCGAGGCGGCGCCCGGCATGGCGATGGGGGTGGGCGGCAGGCCGCCGCGGGTGTAGCTGTTGTAGGGCGTGTCGGCCAGCAGGTCGCGCTTGCGCAGATTGCCGTCGAAGGCCGCACCCAGGCCATAGATCACGCTGGGGTCGGTCTGCAAGGGCATGCCGAGGCGCAGGCGGTTCACGAACACGGCAGCCACCAGGCTGCGGTCGGCCGCGGCGCCGGTCTCCTTCTCGACGATGGAGGCCAGGATCAGCGCCTCGTCGGGCGACTTGAGCGGCAGCTTCTCGGCCCGGCCGGCCCAGGCCGCGTCCAGCTTCCGGCCCATCGTGCGGTAGGCGCGCCTGAGCACGGTGAGGTCGCTGACGCCGCGGCTGTAGGCATAGGTGTCGGGAAAGAAGCGCCCTTCCGGGTGCTGGCCCGGCGCCCCCAGGGCGGCCATGATGTCGGCCTCGCCGAGTTCGGCGGTCTGGTGCTTGAGCGCCGGCGCGGCGGCCAGCGCGGCGCGCCATTGGCGGAAGGTCCAGCCCTCGATGAGGCGCACCTGCTCGAGCACCTCGTCGCCGCGCACCATCTTGGCGAGCAGTTCGCGCGGCGTGGCGCCCTGGTGGATCTCGTAGCTGCCGGCGCGTATCTGCTTGGCCTGGCCCGACCAGCGGAACCATTGGTACAGCACTCGCGCATCCTCCTGCACCCCGGCCGCCACCCAGGCCTGGGCCACCTCGCGCGGCGAGCTGCCGGCCTCGATCGAGAGCTCGACCGAGGGCGCCGCCAGCGTCATCGGCCGCTGCAGCCACCACCAGGCGCCGGCCGCAGCCGCGCCCAGGGCCAGCAGCGCCATCAAGGAAAGGGTCAGCAGGGCCTTGCCCAATGTCTTCATGGTCTCGAAATGTCCTTGCAAGCCGCCCTGGATGCGGCAGTGATGGAGGCGGTGTTGGCGGGCGCTGATGATAATCGCCCCCCATGAGCCAAGAAACCATCGCCCCCCTCTCCGGCGCCGCGCTGCGGCTGACCCAATTCGGCGTGATCCGCGCGGCCGGCGCCGAGGCCGCCAAGTTCCTGCACAGCCAGCTGACCCAGGACTTCGCCCTGCTGGGCGACGGCCAGGCCCGCCTGGCCGGCTACTGCTCCGCCAAGGGCCGCCTGCTGGCCACCCTGGTCGGCTGGAAGAGCGGGCCCGAGGAGCTCTTGCTGGTGCTGCCGGTGGAGCTGCTGGCGCCGACGCTCAAGCGTTTGAGCATGTTCGTGATGCGCGCCAAGTGCAAGCTCAGCGATGCCACGGCCGAGTTCCAGCTCTGGGGCCTGGCGGGCGCGCCGGCCAGCGCCTGGCTGGGCGCGGTGGCGCCGGCCCAGACCTGGGACCTGGCAGCTTTCAACGAGGGTCAGGTCTTGCGGCTGCCGAATGTGGCCGGTCAGGCGGCCGGCCAGGCGCGCTATCTGCTGGCCCTGCCCGCCACGGCACCGGCGCCCGCGCTGCCGGCGCTGAGCGCCGCCGACTGGCAGTGGCTGGACGTGCAAAGCGGGCTGGCCTGGGTGCAGGCCGCCACGGTGGAGCAATTCGTGCCGCAGATGCTGAACCTCGAACTGCTGGGCGGGGTGAACTTCCAGAAGGGCTGCTACCCCGGCCAGGAGGTGGTGGCACGCAGCCAGTACCGCGGCACCCTGAAGCGCCGCACCTTTCTGTTCGAAACCGCCGCCCCGGCGCAGGTCGGCCAGGAAATCTTCCACAGCGAAGATCCGGGCCAGCCCGCGGGCCTGGTGGCGGCGGTGGCCGAGCGCGACGGCCGCGCCCTGCTGCTGGCCGAAACCAAGATCGCGGCCTTGGAGGGCGGCAGCCTGCACCTGGGCGCCGCCGACGGAGCGCTGCTCGAGGTGCGCCCCCTGCCCTACGAGCTGCGCGAGCCCGCGTAAGTGCAAATGGGCAGGTCGGAGATTTACGTGTACTACCGGCTAGTGGCTGAACGCGCGCCGGAGGCATGGCACGCTTTCCTGGCCGCGCGCGGTGACGAACCCGTTCGGCTGCTCCAGCGACAAGACAGCGACGGGGCGCGATTGACCTGGATGGAGATCTACGGCCCATCCTTGCACGACGGGCCTGGCCTCGAGCAGAAAATTGCCGCGGCCATGGCGCCTTTCATCGACGGCGACAGGCATGCCGAAATATTCTCGGCGCTACAAGGGGATCACTGAGGCCGCCGACGCCGACCGGGCCCGGCGGCGGCCCGCTCTTCAGGCAACTCGGCGGCGGCGGCGGGCGACAAGGCCCAGCCCCAGCAGTCCGACGGTCAGCATTGCTGTCGTGCTGGCCTCGGGCACAGCCGCAAGCGGCTTGTACAACCAGATGCCGGCGTCGCCGGCAGCGAGATCGGGCGTGTCCATAGCGATAAAGGCGCCAAGCTCGGGCGCGTACTCCCACTTGCCGAGCACACCGTCGCCGAAATTTCCCTTGGGTTGAGCCGCCGTGGTGCTTTCAGCCTTGTGCACGGTCCACACCGTATCCAGGGAACCGTCCTGCAGGAACTCTGCCTTGGCAGTCCAGACCGTACCGCCGGCAGTGCCATCCCAGAATACGAGCTGTCCGGTTGCCGAGTCATAGGCCACCGAGGTGGAGAAATTGGGAACCCAGTCGCCGCCGTTGGTATCGACCAGTTTGACGCCAACTTCCTTGTTCAACGAGGGATTCGCGGCGTTGTTCTTCGAGAGATCCCATACTGCAAGGTCGTTCTGGAAGCTGCCACCCGTCATGGCGGTACGGACGAACAGACCATGGGCCGTGTCGATGGCAGCGGCGCCAGAGCTCAAGAACGTCGCACCTGAATCGATACCCACCTGCGACCAACTGTCAGGCGTGTTCGGCGTTCCCAATTCGTAGCGGAACAGGGCGGGCAGGCCGGATGAGTTCTGATCCAGGGTGAGATAGACCACGTCCTTGCCGCCTTCTGAGCGATAGGCGCTGGTGCCGTTGGCAAAACTCCGTCCGGTCAAGGGGTCCATACCAACCCAGGGATCGTAAGGGCGCACTTGCCAAGAATTGGATCCTGCGCGGGTGCTATCCCAGCCAGTGTTGTCGCCACCACCCACCTTGTTGGGGTCGGCCAGCGACGGGTTCCACCACCAGGCGCCGGTTCGCCCATTTGCATCTGATGGAGCACCGCCGCCGTTCCAGGCTGCACCACCGAAAACGACGAGGCGGTCGGTGCCAGGTGCGTAGATCGTGGTTTGGTAAGTATGCGAGGACTGCGGTGCTCCGGCCCCCAACACGAAGCCAGTACTGAGATCCACCTTGCTGGGCAGGCTGCCACGCGTCCATGTGCCATCCGAGCCTTGCCAGATGTACACCTCGTTACCGACATAGTTGGCGTGGCCACCGCCGAACAGCAGGATATTGCCGCGTGAGCCGTCCCAGGCCATGCCTGCCCAAGCGTAGGTCACCGCGATCGGGCCACTTGGCACCGATGGCGCGGCATCTGCACCCGTCGGCGACGCCGCCGTGAACACATTGGTATTCGCCTTGACCCAACCGCCGGCCGGCGTGGCATCCAGCAAGCCCTTCAAATAGCTCAGATCGGAAGCCTGCGCAGCGGCGCTGCACATGGCGACGGCCAGAGCAATAGGAATCAGTCGGGGTCGCACCATGACATGCCTCTTTCGATTTGGATGTCGCGGAGCATCGCGTGCGGTGGTGCGCTGCGTCAATCCCCGAACTGGGGGCGTGCCCGACCAAGCCCAGTTTGGGCCCGTTGCGCGACACATGGAAGCGCATGAACGACAAAGGTCAAAGGTCGCGCACCATCTCCACATGGCCGATGCCGGCCTCCTCGAACACCGGGCCGCGCTGCACAAAGCCGGCACGGGTGTAGAAACCGGCGGCGCTGAGCTGCGCGTGCAGCAGCACCTCGCGGTAGCCGCGCTCGCGGCCGGCCGCCATCAGCGCTTCCAGCACCTGGCGCCCGACCTGGCCGCCGCGCATCGGCCGCAGCACCGCCATGCGGCCGATCTTGGCCACGCCCGGCACATGCTCCAGCAGTCGGCCCGTGGCCAGGGCCTTGCCAAGGCGGTTGTAGGCCACCGCATGCAGGCAGCTGGCGTCGCCGGCGTCCCATTCCATCTCGGCCGGGATCTTCTGTTCGTCGACGAACACCGCCTGGCGAATCCGGCTGGCGTCGGTGCCCAGCTCCGACCAGGCGCCGACATGCACTTCGACCATGGCCGCGCCAGCCTCGAAGCCGGTGAGCGCCTGGCGCAGGGTCTCGGGCACCGGCTTGGGGGTCTGGGTCTGCGCGTCGGCGAACACATAGATCAGCTCGCCATGCACCAGCAGCTCGTCGGCGCGGAACACCGCGCATTGCACCAGCATGGAGCTGTTGCCGACGCGCTCGCAGCGCACGCCGATCTCGAGCTGATCGTCATAGCGCGCCGAGCCCAGGTATTCCAGCGTCGCCTTGCGCACGAACAGGTCGCCGCCCAGCGACTGCATGGTTTCGGCATAGGGCAGCGCCAGGGCGCGCCAGTAGCCGCCCACGGCGGTGTCGAAGTAGGTCAGGTAATGGCCGTTGAAGACGATTTGCTGGGCGTCAATCTCGGCCCAGCGCACGCGCAGGCGCTCGAAGAAACGGAAGTTGCTGCGGTTCATGGCTTGAAAAGCGCCTCCTTCAGCGCCAGGGCGCAGGCGTCCAGCGCCAGCAGGGCCTCGGGAATGCTGCGGCCCATCTTGATGAAATCATGGGTCACGCCGCGGTACAGCTCCAGCTGCACCGTAGCGCCATTGGCGCGCAGCAGGTCGGCGTAGGCGACGCCCTCGTCCACCAGCGGATCGCATTCGGCCAGGATCACGCAGGCCGGGGCCAGGCCGCTGTGGTCGGGCGCCTCCATGGGTGCGAAGCGCCAGTCGCGCTTGTGATGGTGCTCGATGTAATGGTCGAAGAACCAGGCGATCGCCGCCGCGTCGAGCAGGAAGCCGTTGGCGAACAGCTTGTGCGAGGGCGTGTCGGCATGGGCGCAGGTGCCGGGAGTGATCAGCAGCTGCAGGGCCAGGTCTTGCCCGAGATCGCGCGCGTGCAGCGCACACACCGCCGCCAGCGTGCCGCCGGCGCTGTCGCCGCCCACGGCGATGCGGCTGCCGTCCAGCCCCAGGGCCGCGGCCGCACCCGGCAACCAGCGCATCACCGCCCAGGCATCGTCCACCGCGGCGGGGAATTTGTGCTCCGGCGCGAGCCGGTAGTCCAGCGACAGCACCGCCGCGCCGCTGCGCAGCGCGAGCTGCCGGCACAGCGAGTCGTGCGTTTCCAGGCTGCCGATGGTGAAGCCGCCGCCATGCAGATAGAGCAGCACCGGCAGCCTGGCTTCCTCGGCGGTCTTGGGCGCATACAGGCGCGCGGCCAGCGGCCCCTCGGCGCCCGGTACGCTGAGGTTCTCCACGCGGGGCAGCGGCGCGCGCGGCAGGTCCAGGATCTCGGCCCCCATCAGGTAGCCAATGCGGGCCTGCTTGGGCGTGAGGGAATGAAAGGCCGGGCGGTTGGCGCGGTGGATGCGCGTCAGCACACCCGCCATGCGCGGTGTCAACAAGGTGCTACTCAACAAGAACTCCAGGGCTTAGGCTCGGCCAATCCAACGATGGCGGATTTTCGCAGACTAGGAAGGAACACCAGCATGGCCCTGATCCAGTACCTCACCCATATCCACCTCGCACATGGCGCGCGCGAGTGGCTGGGCGCCGAATGCGCGCGCATCGGCATGCGCCGGCCGCTGGTGATCACCGATGCCGGCGTGCGCGCGGCCGGCGTGCTGGAGCTGGCGCTGTCCGGCTGGCAGGGCCCTGCCCTGCCCGTGTTCGACGGCACCCCCGCCAACCCCACCGAGGCGGCGGTGCGCCTGGGTGTGCAGGCCTGGCGCGAGGGCGGCTGCGACGGCCTGATCGCCATCGGCGGCGGCTCGGCCATGGACCTGGCCAAGGGCGTGGCGATCGCCGCCACCCACGAGGGGCCGCTCACGCGCTACGCCACCATCGAGGGCGGCAGCGGGCTGATCACCAAGGCGGTGCTGCCGCTGATCGCGATGCCCACCACCGCCGGCACCGGCAGCGAGGTGGCGCGCGGCGCCATCGTCATCGTGGACGATGGGCGCAAGCTGGGCTTCCACAACTGGGAGCTGCTGCCCAAGTCGGCGATCTGCGATCCCGAGCTGACCCTGGGCCTGCCGCCGCTGCTGACGGCCGCCACTGGCATGGACGCGATTGCGCATTGCATGGAGACCTTCATGTCCGCGGCCTTCAACCCGCCCGCCGACGGCATCGCGCTGGAAGGCCTGCGGCGCGGCTGGGCCGCGATCGAGCGCGCCACCCGCGACGGCAGCGACCGCGATGCGCGCCTGCAGATGATGAGCGCCAGCATGCAAGGTGCGATGGCCTTCCAGAAGGGCCTGGGTGCGGTGCATTCGCTGAGCCATTCGCTGGGCGGCGTGAACCCGCGCCTGCACCATGGCACGCTGAACGCGATGTTCCTGCCGGCGGTGGTGCGCTTCAACGCCCAGCATGAGAGCCTGCAGCAGGATGCGCGCCTGCCACGCATGGCGCAGGCGATGGGCATCGCGCGCTGCGATCCTGCCGGCGAGGCGATGGCCGAGGCCCTGCGGGACATGAATGCACGCCTGGGTCTGGCGAGTGGGCTGGCGGCATTGGGCGTGACAGAAGACCTCTTCGAGCGCGTCATCGACGGCGCGATGAAGGACCATTGCCACAAGACCAACCCGCGCGTGGCCACGCGCGAGGAGTACGCGGCGCTGCTGCGCGCCTCCATGTAGAGACAGGCACAGGCATGAAAAAGGCCCGAACCTTTTGAGTTCGGGCCGGCTGCTGAACGCGATCGCGATCAGCCGTGCTTCTTGTCGAAGAACTGTTCGTCTTCGGTCGAACCCTTCAGCGCCGCGGTGGAGGCATCGGCTTCGATGGTGGTGGTGACGGCGTCGAAGTAACCCGTGCCCACTTCGCGCTGGTGCTTCACGGCGGTGAAGCCACGCTCGGCAGCGGCGAACTCGGCTTCCTGCAGCTCCACGAAGGCGCTCATATTGTTGCGGGCGTAGCCGTAGGCCAGGTTGAACATCGAGTAGTTCAGGCTGTGGAAGCCGGCCAGCGTGATGAACTGGAACTTGTAGCCCATCGCGCCGAGCTCGCGCTGGAACTTGGCGATGGTGGCATCGTCCAGGTTTTTCTTCCAGTTGAAGGAAGGCGAGCAGTTGTAGGCCAGCAGCTTGCCGGGGAACTTGGCGTGGATGGCGTCGGCGAAGGCCTTGGCGAAGGCCAGGTCGGGCTTGCCGGTCTCGCACCAGATCATGTCGGCATAGGGCGCGTAGGCCAGGCCGCGGCTGATGGCCTGGTCCAGACCGTTGCGGGTGCGGAAGAAGCCTTCGACGGTGCGCTCGCCGGTGCAGAAGGGCTTGTCGTTGTCGTCCACGTCGGTGGTGACCAGATCGCCGGCTTCGGCATCGGTACGGGCCAGCAGCACGGTGGGCGTGCCCATCACGTCGGCCGCCAGGCGCGCGGCGACCAGCTTGGCCACGGCCTCGCGGGTGGGCACCAGCACCTTGCCACCCATGTGGCCGCACTTCTTGGCGGCGGCCAGTTGGTCTTCGAAGTGCACGCCAGCGGCGCCGGCTTCGATCATGGACTTCATCAGCTCGAAGGCGTTCAGCACGCCGCCGAAACCAGCTTCGGCATCGGCCACGATGGGAGCGAAGTAGTCGATGTCGTTCTTGCCTTCGCTCCACTGGATTTCGTCGGCGCGCTTGAAGGTGGCGTTGATCTTCTTCACGACCTTGGGCACCGAGTCCACCGAGTACAGCGACTGGTCGGGGTACATCTCGCCATTGCTGTTGGCGTCGCCGGCGACCTGCCAGCCCGACAGATAGATGGCCTTCAGGCCGGCCTTGACCTGCTGCATGGCCTGGTTGCCGGTCAGCGCGCCCAGCGAGTTGACGAAGGGCTCGGTGTTCACCAGGCCCCAGAGCTTCTCGGCGCCGCGCTTGGCCAGGGTGTGCTCGATGGCCAGCGAGCCACGCAGACGCACCACATCGGCAGCGGTGTAGCCGCGCTTGATGCCCTTCCAACGGGGGTTCTCGGCCCAATCCTTCTCGAGGGCGGCGATTTGCTGGTCACGGGTGAGTGTCGTCATGGAAAGCTCCTGCTGTGAGGTGAAAAACAAAGGATTCGATGGGTCCTAGATTAGGCCTTTGCCAGCTTTCGTGGAAGACTTGTGTCTTATATAAGACTAAAAATGTTTCCCTTTAAAATCAATAGCTTGTATTGATGACATCGGATTGTGAAACGACACTCACCATAATGAGAAAAATTGCGGCAGCGCAGCAAGCCGAAATTTTGCGATCTGATAACGCTGTTTCGTATCGTGAAATTTAGGCCAGTCACAGGCCACCGATGAAATAGCGCTTCAACCCGGCCAGCACCATTTCCACCGCAATCGCGGTCAGCACCAGGCCCATCAGCTTCTCGATCGCCGAGACCACCGAGTCGCCCAGGATCTTGCGGATGCGATCGGCCAGCAGGAGGGTCAGGCCCGAGACCAGCATGGCGGCGGTGAGCGCGCCGATCCAGTCGAAGATGCGCTCGGGCTGGCGCGAGGCCAGCAGCAGCACCGTGGCCATCGCCGAGGGGCCGGCCAGCAGGGGCACGGCCAGGGGGAAGATGAAGGGTTCGCGGCCGGGCTCGATGCCATAGGCCGACTCGCCGGCGCTGCCGAAGATCATGCGGATCGCGATGATGAGCAGGATCACCCCGCCGGCCACCTCCAGCGAACGCTCGGAGAGATGCATCACTTGCAGAAAGCTGCCGCCCAGGAACATGAAGGCGAACAGCACCGCGAAGGCAATGCCCACCTCGCGCGCCGCCATGCGGGTGCGGCGCGGCTTGGGCACCTCGCGCATGATGGAAATGAAGATGGGCAGGCTGCCCAGCGGGTCCAAGACCAGCAGCAGCAGGATGAAGGCGGAGAGAAAGCTATGGTCCATCGCGGGATTGTCCCTCAGGGTCAGCCCTTAGACTGCGCTTCTATGCCAGCCGCCACCCCTGCCCCACCCACCCTGGACGCCATCGACAGCAAGATCCTCGAGATCCTGCAGCGCGATGGCCGCATCTCGAATGTGGACCTGGCGGCGCAGATCCATCTCTCGCCGCCGCAATGCTTTCGTCGCGTGCGCGCGCTGGAGGAGCGCGGCGTGCTGCAGGGTTACCGCGCCCTGGTGGCGCCCGCCAGCCTGGGCCTGGGGGTGACCGCCTTCGTCAGCCTCAACATCGAGGCCCAGGCCTTTGCACGGGTGCGCGAGCTGGAGGCCTTGCTGCGCGACTTCCCGCAGATCCTCGAGTGCCACACCGTCTCGGGCGATTGCGACTACCTGCTCAAGGTGGTGGCCAGCGATCTCAAGGCGCTCTCGCAATTCCTCACCGACAAGCTGATGCAGCTGGAAGGGGTGGCCGACGTGCGCTCGATGATCTGCCTGGAGGAGATCAAGCCGCCGTCGGGCCTACCGGTGCGCTGATGCCCGATGCTAGGCATCAAAAGCCACGTCACGGGCGATGCGACCGAGCCGGAGCACGGCGGCAGGCACCGATGACAGCCGCGCTGACAACATTCAGAACGCCACGGACCTCTCGCCTGACACCTGAATCAGACGATCGAATAGGGCCAGCGTGGACCGAACGCCTCCGCGGCGCGCGCTGCCGCAGCACGGGACAACTACCTTCGGCGACCTCCACATGGGGCATTTCAGGAAATTCGTCATGCTTGCCTCTGCATGCCCGTGAACAGCGCATGAATAGCTGTTCAGGGCTTGTAGGCAAGGAGTGTTGCCGTGGTGTCGTTGTAGACGGTGCCAGTCGAGCCGCGCGTGCGTTGCTTGTAGACGATACAGTTACGAACGGCTTCGGCGTACAAACACTCGCGCGTGATGGATCCGTTGTATCCGCGGCTCGTGGTGTAGGTGGCGAGGCCCGTGATGCGAACGGTGTCGTATGACACGTTGTCGAAGGTCGCCTTTTCACCAGGCGCGACCGTGTAGGTGATGCTCACGACATGGTTTTCCTTGTCGTTCGCGTATTCGTACTGGTGTTTCCAGGTAGTACCGAGCGCGTACGCCTTCCCCATGCCGGTGTCCTTTGGACCGTCGCCCCAGACATCGGCAATGATCATGCCTTGGAATGCTGCGAATTCGCGGCCCGCTCCGCTGCGGCCGAAGATGATGAGCTTGTTGCCCGCATCATCGACCGAGTAGGTGATGGTTCGATTCTTCGATGCGTCCGTAGCGTCGACGCGCTGATAGGCCCACTCGGCAGCCGTGGCGACGTTCGCGACGAGCGCGAGAATGATGGCGATGATCGCATTCATGAAGGCCTCCTACCCACGCGGGTGGTGCGCCGCATGCAGGCTCTTGAGCCGCTCGCGCGCCACATGGGTGTAGATCTGGGTGGTGGAAAGGTCGGCGTGCCCCAGTAGCAGCTGCACCGCACGCAGATCGGCGCCGTGGTTGAGCAGATGGGTGGCGAAGGCGTGTCTCAGCGTATGCGGTGAGATCGGCGCCAGGATTCCGGCCTCGACGGCGTATTTCTTCACCAGTTTCCAGAACATCTGCCGGCTCATGCCCTCGCCCTGCACGGTCACGAACAGCGCCTCGCTGCGCCGCCCCTGCAACAGCTCGGCGCGCGCCTCCTGCAGATAGCGCAAGAGCCAGCCATGGGCCTCCTCGCCAAAGGGCACGAGGCGCTCCTTGCTGCCCTTGCCGGTGATGCGCAGCGCCGCCTCCTTCATGCCCACATGCACGCTCTTGAGGGTCACCAGCTCGCTCACGCGCAGGCCGCTGGCATACATCAGCTCCAACATGGCGCGGTCGCGCAGGCCCAGCGGCTCGCCGACGTTCGGCGCCGACAGCAGGGCCTCGATCTGGCCCTCGCCAAGCGTCTTGGGCACGCGCAGCGGCTGGCGGGCGTTCTGCAGGCGCAGGGTCGGGTCTTGCGTGCAGCGCTGCTCACGCAGCGCCCAGCGGAAATAGCGCTTGAACACCGAGAGCCGCCGGTTCGCGCTGGTGGCGCGGCTGGCCTCGTGGCGCGCGCTGGCATAGCCCAGCAGGTCCAGCTCGCGGGCCTCGTCCAGCGCGCGGCCGGGCTCGCGCGCCAGCCAGTCGGCCAGCAGCAGCAGGTCGCGCTTGTAAGCCTCCAGGGTGTTGCGTGCCAGCCCGTCCTCGATCCAGAGGGCTTCGACAAAAGCGTCTATACCTAGCCGGCTGCGCTCAAGAAGCTCAGTCAAGTTTCAGCTTTTGCTGTTCAACGACCTTTTTGTAGACCTCGTACTCGGCCTTGATCTGGGCGCCGAACTGCTCGGGCGTGTTGGCCACGATCAGCGAGCCGGTGTCCTCGATGCGCTTCTTCACATCCGGCAGCTCCAGCGTCTTCTTGACGGCGGCATAGACCTTGTCCACCACCTCCTTGGGCAGACCCTTGGGCCCATAGATGCCGTAATAGGCCATGCGGTTGACTGGCTCCAGCCCGACCTCCTTGAAGGTGGGCACATTGGGCAGCTGGGTCAGGCGCTGCGGCGCCGCCACCACGATGGGGATCAGGCGCCCGTCCTTGATGAAGGGCAGCGCCGAGGGCAGGTTGTCGAAAATCATCGGCACCTGGCCGGCCACCGTGTCATTCAACGCCGGACCGGCGCCGCGGTAGGGGATGTGCAGCACGAACACGCCCGCCAGGTTCTTGTAGAGCTCCATCTGCAGATGGCCGATGCCGCCGGTGCCGGAGCTGGCGAAGCTGTACTTGCCCGGGTTCTTCTTGAGCTCGGCGACAAAGCCCTTGTAGTCGCGCGCCGGGAAGCTCGGGTGCACCGCGATCACATTGGGCGTGGCCGCCACATTGGTGATGGGGGTGAAGTCGGTGAGCGGGTTGTAGGGAATCTTGGGGTCGATGGCGGGGTTGGCCGCGGTGGTCGAGACCGTCGCCATGCCCAGCGCATAACCGTCCGGCGCGGCCTTGGCGGTTTCGTTGGCACCCACCTTGCCGCCGCCGCCGGCCTTGTTCTCCACCACCACGGTCTGGCCCAGCGCCAGGTGCAGCTTCTCGGCCACCACGCGGGCCACGATGTCGGTGGTGCCGCCGGGTGCAAAAGGCACCACCAGCCGGATCGGCTTGTTGGGATAGCCCTGCGCATGCGAAAGGGTCGGGGTCAGCAGGGTGCTGGCGGCCAGGGCCACGCTGGCTTGTAGGCAATGACGGCGCTTCATCGTGAGGTTTCCCTTGTCGTAGTCTTGGTGGATGTCTCCTGCCGCGATGCTAGGCGGCCCGGTCGCAAGCCATGCTAGCGGAATTACGTAGCCTCACGCATGGGGCGCGCCCGGCCCGCAGGCACACTGGGCGCATGACGGACCTGCTGTTGCTGCTGCCTGACTTTCTGCTGATCCTGACGGGCTTCGCCCTGTGTCGCTACACCAGCCTGGATCGCCCGGTGTGGGAGGCGGCCGAGAAGCTGGTGTACTACCTGCTCTTCCCGGTGCTGCTGTTCAACTCGATCTCGCGCAGCGTGCTGCAGCCGGCCGCCACCCTGCACCTGGCCCTGGGCGGCCTGGCGGTGGTGGGCAGCGGCGTGCTGCTGGCCTATGCGCTGCGCCTGTGGCCCGGGGTGGATGCGCAGACCCATGCCTCGGGCGCCCAGGTGGGTTTTCGCTTCAACAGCTTCATCGCGCTGGCCCTGGCCGAGCGCCTGCAGGGCGCGCAGGGCGTGGCCTGGGTGGCGCTGCTGATCGCCATCTGCGTGCCGCTGGCCAATGTGGCCGCGGTCTGGCCGCTGGCGCGCCATGGCGGGCACGGCTATCTGCGCGAGCTGGGGCGCAATCCGCTCATCCTCAGCACCCTGGCCGGCTTGGTGGCCAATCTGCTGGGCCTGCGCCTGCCCGAGGCCGCCGCCATCAGCCTGCAGAAGATCGGCCTGGCCGCCCTGCCCCTGGGCCTGATGGCGGTGGGCGCCGGCCTGCGCCTGGGCGCCTTGAAGGATTCGCCCAAGCTGGCCGCCGCGCTGCTGGCGATACGCCATGCCGCCCTGCCCCTGCTGGCCTTTGCCTTCGCCTGGGCGCTGGCGTTGGCGCCGGGCCAGCGCAGCATCCTGGTGGCCTTTGCCGCCCTGCCCACCGCGTCCAGCGCCTATGTGCTGGCGGCGCGCATGGGCGGCCACGCCTCCTTCGTCGCCGGGCTGGTGACGGTCTCGACACTGCTGGGCATGCTGACCGTGCCGCTGTGGCTGATGCTGCTACGTTTCTAAGGCCCAATGGATGTGTTCGGCCAGCAGCTCACTGGCCTGCGGCAGTCGCTTCTGCAGCGCGGCGCGCAGCGCGGCCTCATCCGCCGGGGCCAGGTCTTGCCTGAGCGCATTGCCCATCGCCACCGCCAGGTTGCGCTGCCAGCGCGCGTGGCCGATGCGGCGTATCGCCGAGCCCTCGGTGTGGCGCAGGAACTCGGCCTCGCTCCAGCCCCACAGCTGCAGCAGGGTGGGCGCCTCGAAGGGGCCGCGGGTGTCGAAATCCGCCAGGGCGTGGCGCTGCGCGAACTTGTTCCAGGGGCAGACGAGCTGGCAGTCGTCGCAGCCATAGATGCGGTTGCCCAGCAGCGGCCGCAGCTCCAGCGGGATCGGCTCGTCCGACTCGATCGTCAGGTAGGAGATGCAGCGCCGCGCATCCACCTGGTAGGGCGCGACGATGGCGCGGGTCGGGCAGACATCGATGCAGGCCGTGCATTGCCCGCAATGGCCGCTGACCGCCTCGCTCAGCGGCAGCGGCAGGTCCACCATGATCTCGCCCAGGAAGAACATCGAGCCGGCCTCGCGGTGCAGGGTCAGGCTGTGCTTGCCGCGCCAGCCGATGCCGGAGCGGCTGGCCAGCTCCACCTCCAGCACCGGGGCGGAATCGGTGAAGACGCGGTAGCCCAGCGGCCCCACCAGCGCCTCCAGCCGGCTGGCGAGCTGCTGCAGGCGCTGGCGCAGCACCTTGTGATAGTCGCGGCCGCGGGCATAGAGCGAGACCTGGGCGGCCAGCGGCTCGGCCAGGCGCTGCCATTCGATCGCCTGCCAGTCACCCGGCAGCCGCTGGGGCAGATAGTCCATGCGCGCGGTCAGCACGCGCACCGTGCCCGGCACCAGCTCGGCCGGCCGGGCGCGCTTGAGGCCATGGCTGGCCATGTAATGCATGCTGCCGTGAAAGCCCGCCGCCAGCCAGGCCAGCAAGCCAGGCTCGGCGCTGCTGAGGTCGATATCGGCCACGCCAATCTGTGAGAATCCCAGCTCAAGCGCCCAGGCCTGCAGTTGCGCCATCACCGCCTGGGCATCGATCTCGGTTTGTTTTTCTTCAGTTCGCGGAGCGTGCTGCATTTGGCCATTCTAGAAACCCGCCTGTTCCACTGGCCCGACGAGTCGGCCTGCGAGCGCTTTGCGCAGGCCCTCGCGCATGCCTTGACCCATGCTCCTGGCCCGATGCATGCCAGCATCGAGCTGCACGGCACCCTGGGCGCCGGCAAGACCAGCCTGGTGCGCCATCTCCTGCGCGCGCTCGGCGTGACGGGCCGCATCAAGAGCCCCAGCTATGCGGTGCTGGAGAGCTACCAGCTGCCGGCCGGCGAGGTCAGCCATTTCGATTTCTACCGCTTCAACGATCCGCGCGAGTGGGAGGACGCGGGCTTCCGCGAGATCTTCACCGCGCCCGGCCTGAAGCTGAGTGAATGGCCCGAGAAGGCGGCCGGCATGCTGCCCACGCCCACGCTGGCGATCCACCTCGAAGCGCAGGACGACCAGAGCCGCCGCGTGCGCGTCGAGGCCTGCACGCCCGAGGGTCAGGTCTTGCTGGACGGCTTGAAAGGGCTGAGCACATGAGCCGCCGCCACGCCTTGCGCGCCATGGGCAGCCTGGCGCTGCTGCTGCAGGCCCCGCAGCTGCGCGCCGCGAGTTCGCCGGGCAGCGCCAATATCGTGGCGGTGCGCGTCTGGCCGGCGGCCGACTACACGCGCGTCACGCTGGAGTCCGACAAGCCGCTGGCCGCCAAGCATTTCCTGGCCGCCAACCCGGACCGGCTGGTGATCGACATCGACGGTCTGGAGCTCAGCCCCGGCCTGCGCGAGCTGCTGGGCAAGGTGAAGGCCGACGACCCCTACATCGCCGGTGTGCGCGTGGGCCAGAACCAGCCGCGCGTGGTGCGCATCGTGCTGGACCTCAAGCAGGGCGTGGCGCCGCAGCTGTTCTCGATCGCGCCGGTGGCGGCCTACAAGCACCGCCTGGTGTTCGACCTCTACCCGCTGCAGGAGCGCGACCCGCTGCTGGCCCTGATACGCGAGAAGGAAAACGCGGAGAAGGCGGCGGCGCAGTCGGTGCAGGATGCGCTGGGCGAGCTGATCGGCCGCATCGACCGGCCCGAGCTGCCCAGGCCGCCGGCCTCGGCGCCGCTGGTGGGCCCCCCCGCGGCATCGGCGCCCGCCAGCGCGGCCGAGCTGCAGACCCCGGCACCGGCGCCAGCGCCGGCGCCCATCGTCGGCGCGCAGCAGAAGATCGACCGCCTGATCGTGATCGCGCTGGACCCCGGCCATGGCGGCGAGGACCCCGGCGCCGTCGGCCCCTCGGGCCTGAAGGAAAAGGACGTGGTGCTGGCGATCGGCCTGCAACTGCGCGAGCGCCTCAACGCCAACCCCAATATCCGCGTGATGATGACGCGCGATGCCGATTTCTTCGTGCCCCTGCACGAGCGCGTGCGCAAGGCGCGGCGCGTGAATGCCGACCTGTTCGTCTCCATCCACGCCGATGCCTTCTTCACGCCGCAGGCCAAGGGCGCCTCGGTGTTCGTGCTCAGCACCAATGGCGCCAGCAGTTCGGCGGCGCGCTGGATGGCCGACCGCGAGAACGCCGCCGACCTGGTGGGCGGCGTCAACAACCTGGCGGTAAAGGATGCCACCGTGCTGCGCACCCTGCTGGACATGAGCACCACGGCGCAGATCAAGGACAGCCTCAAGCTCGGCTCCGAGGTGCTGGGCCAGATCGGCCGTGTCGGCAATCTGCACAAGCGCCAGGTCGAGCAGGCCGGCTTTGCGGTGCTGAAGGCGCCCGACATGCCCTCCATCCTGGTGGAGACGGCCTTCATCTCCAACCCGGACGAGGAGAGCCGGCTGCGCGATCCCGACTACCAGGCCAAGCTGGTGCAGGCCCTGGCCACCGGCATCGCGCGCTACTTTGCCAAGAACCCGCCCCTGGCGCGGCACCGGCCGCTGTCCTGAGCCGGGCGGCTCAGCAGCAACGGCTCATGCGCCCCGTGCCGACGCCGTAGCGGGCGTCCTGGCGTTCGCGGAAGAAGGCCTCGTAGCTCATCGGCGCCTGCTCTGGGTGGGTGGCCTTCATATGGGCCACGTAGGCGCCGTAGTCCGGCTGGCCCACCATCAGGCGCAGGCTTTGCGCGAAGTAGCGGCCGGCGCGGCTGGCCGCCTCAACGACCTCAATCACCGCCGGCTCCCGCCGCAGCGGCAAAAGGTACGAAGGCCGCTTCCTGCACCGTCGGGCGGCGCTCGGCGCGCGCGGCCAGGATGGACTTGATGCTGTAGACCAGCACGCTCAGCACCACGAAGATGAAGAGCCCGCACAGCACGGCGTCGAGGCGGTCGTTGAAGACCACGCGCTCCATCGCCGCCAGCGACTTGGCCGGCGCCAGCAGCTTGCCCTCGGCCACCGCGCCCGCGTACTTGTCGGCATGGGCCAGGAAGCCCACCTTGGGGTCGGCCGAGAACATCTTCAGCCAGCCGGCGGTGAGCGTGCACACCAGCAACCAGGCGGCCGGCAGCGCCGTCACCCAGGCGTAGCGGTCCTTCTTCATCTTGAACAGCACCACCGTGCCCAGCATCAGCGCGACGGCGGCCAGCATCTGGTTGGAGATGCCGAACAGCGGCCACAGGGTGTTGATGCCGCCCAGCGGATCGACCACGCCCTGGTAGAGGAAGTAGCCCCAGGCGGCCACGCACAGGCCGGTGGCGATCAGGTTGGCGGGCAGCGAGTCGGTGCGCTTGAGCGCGGGCACGAAGCTGCCCAGCAGGTCCTGCAGCATGAAGCGTCCGGCGCGCGTGCCGGCGTCCACCGCGGTGAGGATGAAGAGCGCCTCGAACAGGATGGCGAAGTGGTACCAGAAGGCCATCATGGCCTTGCCGCCCACCACCTGGTGCAGGATATGGGCCATGCCCACCGCCAGCGTGGGCGCACCGCCGGCGCGCGCCAGGATGGTCTTCTCGCCCACATCGGCGGCGGTCTGGGTGAGCATCTCGGGCGTGACCACGAAGCCCCAGGTCGAGAGCGTCTGCGCCACCGCGTCCACATTGCTGCCCACCAGGGCGGCTGGGCTGTTCATCGCGAAGTAGACGCCCGGCTGGATGCAGGAGGCCGCCACCAGGGCCATCACCGCGACGAAGGACTCGGCCAGCATGCCGCCATAGCCGATGAAGCGGGCGTGCGTCTCGTTCTCCAGCATCTTGGGCGTGGTGCCCGAGGAGATCAGCGCATGGAAGCCCGAGACCGCGCCGCAAGCGATGGTGATGAAGAGGAAGGGGAAGAGATTGCCCGACCAGACCGGGCCGTTGCCCGCGGCGAACTGGGTGAAGGCCGGCATCTGCAGCGGCGGCGCCACGATCACGATGCCGATCGCCAGTGCCACGATGGTGCCGATCTTCAGGAAGGTGCTGAGGTAGTCGCGCGGCGCCAGCAGCAGCCACACCGGGATCGAGGCGGCCACGAAGCCGTAGCCGATCAGCATCCAGGTCAGGGCCTTGGCGTCGTAGCTGAACAGCGGCGCCAGCGTGGCGCTCTCATGCACATACTGGCCGCCGATGATGGACAGCATCAGCAGCACGAAGCCGATGACGGAGATCTCGCCGATGCGGCCCGGGCGGATGTAGCGCAGGTAGACACCCATGAACAGTGCCACCGGGATGGTGGCGGCCACGGTGAAGGTGCCCCAGGGCGAATCGGCCAGGGCCTTCACCACGATCAGGGCCAGCACCGCCAGGATGATGATCATGATCATGAAGGCGCCGAACAGGGCGATCAGGCCGGGCACGGTGCCCATCTCCTGCTTGATCAGGTCGCCCAGCGAGCGGCCGTCGCGGCGCGTGGAGATGAAGAGCACGATGAAGTCCTGCACCGCACCGGCGAACACCACGCCGGCCAGCAGCCACAGCAGACCCGGCAGATAGCCCATCTGCGCGGCCAGCACCGGGCCCACCAGCGGGCCGGCGCCGGCAATCGCGGCGAAGTGGTGGCCGTAGAGCACGTATTTGTGCGTGGGCACATAGTCCAGGCCGTCGTTGTGGCGCCAGGCGGGGGTCTGGCGCTGCGCGTCCAAGCCCAGCACCTTGGTGGCGAGGAAGAGGCTGTAGTAGCGGTAGGCGATCAGGTAGACGCACACCGCGGCCACCACCACCCAGAGGGCACTGACCGCCTCGCCGCGGGCCAGGGCCACATAGGCGAGCGAGAGCGCTCCAACAATCGCCACACCCGCCCAGGCGAGGTGGCTACGCAGCTTCGAGATCATGATGGGAGTCTCCTGTTGGGGGCGGCCCATGAGCATCCGGATGCCGCCTCCCCATCAGTGTGCGAAATGCACCGCGACGGCGCATCGGTCAAGCTACGCGTGGCCCCCGCGTGGGACCACCTAAGGGTCAACCCGTGGTTTTCGAGTGTTCCACCGCGTACTTGATCAGCTCGGCCTGGCCGTCCAACCCCAGCTTGCGTTTGATGCTCTGGCGATGCGCCTCGACGGTGCGCACGCTCAGGTCCAGGCTGCGCGCGATCTGCTTGCTGGACTCGCCGCGGCCCAGCGCCGAGAGGATCTCACTCTCGCGCGGCGAGAGCATGGGGCGCGGCTGCTGCGCGCGAAACAGGCGCTGCGAGATGCCGGTGCTGAGATAGGTGCCGCCGGCCGCCACCGCCTCGATGGCGGCGACGATCTCGCTGGCCGGCGCATCCTTCAGCACATAGCCGCGCGCACCCGCCTGCAGGGCGCGCTGCACATACTCGGGGTTGTCATACATACTGAACATCAGCACGCGCAGGCCCGGGTGGCTCTGGCCCAGCTGCTCGGCCAGGGCGATGCCATTCGTGCCCTTGAGCCCCACGTCCATCAGCAGCACATCGGGCCGGCATTGGCCCAGCACCTGCACCGCCTGGTCGGCCGAACCGGCTTCGCCCACCACACGGAACTGCGGCACCGACTGCAGGCGCGCCACCAGGCCCTCGCGCACCATCGGGTGATCGTCGACCAGCATGATGTGGATGAGGGGCGGGCTGCTCATGGATGGGCCAGTTTAGCCAGGGCCGCGGCCGGCACACGGGCTTCCAGCTGGGTGCCATGGCCCAGGCTGGCGTGCAGCTCCAGCCGGCCGCCGATGGAGACCAGGCGTTCGCGCATGCTGCGCAGGCCCAGGCCCAGCTCGGGGTGGGCCTGCACCGCCTCGACATCGAAGCCGCGGCCATCGTCGGCCACCGTCAGGCAGACCGCGCCCGTGGGCTCGAAGGCCAGGGTCAGCGCCACCCGCCCGGCCTGCGCATGCTTGGCGGCATTGGTGAGCGCCTCCTGGCCGACGCGGAACAGCACCGTCTTCACCACCTCGGGCAGCTCGCGCTCGGGGCCCTGCAGCACAAAGTCGAGCGGCGTGGGGCCGGCCTCGTCGAACTCATGCGCCAGGTGCTGCAGCGCGGCCGGCAGGCCCAGGGTGTCCAGCAGGGCCGGGCGCAGCCGGTGCGAGATGCGTCGCACCTCGGTGAGGCTGCTGTTGAGTCGGGCCAGCGCCTGGCCGAGCGGGCGCGCGGCAGCGCCCTCGCCCACCCGTTCGGCGGCCGATTCGATCAGCAGCTTGGTCGACACCAGGGTCTGGCTCACGCCGTCGTGCAGCTCGCGCGCCAGATGCGCGCGCTCGTCCTCCTGCGAGGCCACCACCTGGCGCGCCAGCAGTCGCAGCTTGGTCTCGGCGCTGCGGTGTTCGCTGAGGTTGAGCGCCAGCGCGCTGGCGCTGATGAGGGCCACGCCGAACACCGCGATGCCGGCGATCCACAGCAAGGTGGTGGCGATATTGCGGCTGGCCGAGCGGTCCAGCTCGGCCATGGTGGATTCGATGCCGTCCAGGTAGAGGCCCGTGCCCAGCATCCAGCCCCAGCGCTCCAGCTGCACCACATAGCCCAGCTTGGCGGCCATCTGCTCGCTGGAGGGCTTGCGCCAGAGGTACTCGACATAGCCGCCGCCGGCCTTGGCCTGGGCGATCAGCGCCTGGATGGTGAGCTGGCCGCGCGGGTCGCGCAGGCCCCAGAGGTTCTTGCCCAGCAGCTCGGGCTGGCGCGAATGCATCAGCACCGTGCCGCTGAGGTCGTAGACGAAGAAATAGCCGTCCGGGCCATAGTCCAGCGAGGACAGCAGGGCCAGGGCGCGCGCGCGCGTCGCCGCCTCGCCCTGCTGGGGGCCCGCGTAGAGCGGCTGCACCGTGCTCACCGCCAGGTCCACATAGTGGCGCAGCTCGGTACGGCGCGCGTCCATATAGGTGGCGCGCACCAGCTCGCGTTCGCGCGCGGCCAGCTCGCGCTCCTGGTGGCGCACGGCCAGGGCGATCAGCAGCAGCGAGACCACCAGCGGCAGCAGCGCCAGCAGGATGAGCTTGCCGCGCAGCTGCATGAACGCTCAGGCCGGGGCGCGGCGCCGCGCCTTCCAGGCGCCGAAGATCGCGATCAGGCCCGGGATGCCGATCAGCGCCCAGATGATCTTCTCGAGGTTTCGCTGCACCCAGGGCACGTTGCCGAAGGCATAACCCATGCTCATCACGCCCACCACCCAGAGCAGGCCGCCGCTGACGTCGTAGAGCGTGAACTTGCGGCGCGTCATCTGCGCCACGCCGGCCACGAAGGGCGCGAAGGTGCGCACGAAGGGCATGAAGCGCGCGATCACGATGGTGATGCCGCCCCAGCGCTCGTAGAACTCATGCGCCTGGTTGAAGGCGCGCTTGTTGAAGAAGCGCGAGTCCTCCCACTGGAACACCTTGGGGCCGAAGAAGCGGCCGATGGTGTAGTTGGTCTGGTTGCCGGCGATGGCCGCCAGCGTCATCAGGCTCATCGCCACCGGCAGCTCCAGCAGGCCGGTGCCGCACATCGCACCGACGATGAAGAGCAGCGAGTCCCCGGGCAGGAAGGGCATCACCACCAGGCCGGTCTCCACGAAGATGATCAGGAACAGCAGCGCATAGATCCAGTTGCCGTAGGCGGCCACGAACTGGTTCAGATAGCGGTCGACGTGGATGATGAAGTCGAAGACGAGGGCGAGGTATTCCATGGGCGCGCATTATGGGGGCGCCGCGCGCGGCGCCTGCAGCGCCTGCCTGAGCTGCTGCGCATCAAGCTCCGGGCATTCGGCCAGCAGGCCCTCGATGAACTGCTCGGCGCTGCCGGCGCGCGCCGCCGCCCGCTTCACCAGCACTTTCGCGATCGGCCCCAGCTCGTGGCTCAGCACCGCCAGGGCATGGCTCTTGAGGGCCTCGTCCAGGGCCTGGCCGCTGGCGGCCAGCGCGGCGAGGCTGGCGTCGCGCGGCGGCGCGACGATGCCGGTGCTGCCCATGGGTGCGAGCTGGCTGCCCTCGGTGCTTTCCTGCAGGAAGCGCTGGCGCGCCTCGGCATCGGCGATATGGGCCGCCACCGCCGAGGCCAGGCTCTGCAGGTCGTGGCATTGGCGCGCGGCCTCGCGCACCATCAACCTGGCCATCGGCCCCACATGGCTGGCGAGCGAGCGCTCGATGCGGCTCAGCGAGGGGCCGTCCCAATGGCTGGCCCAGCTGCCATGCCCCTGGCTGGACGGCGCACCGGCCGACGCCGTGGCCGGCCGCGTGGTCGGATAGGTGGTCGCGGCCATCACCAGGGTCTTGGCCCATTGGTCGAGGGCGCCGATCTCGGCGTCGCCATGCAGCGCCGGGTCCAGCATCGAGGCCACGCCCGCCAGCATGCTGCGGAACTCCGCGGCACTGCCGAAGCGCTGCTCGGGCCGCTTGGCCATGGCGCGCTCGACCACGCTGTCGAACAGCGCCGGCCGTGCCGCCAGCGCCACCTGGCTGGGCGGCGCCGCGGCCTCGTTGAGCACCTTGTACATGACCTGCTGGGCATTGCCGTTGAAGGGCAGCACGCCGGCCAGCAGGCGGTACAGCAGCACGCCGGCGGCGAACAGGTCGGCGCGCTGGTCCACGCCCTCGCCCAGGTACTGCTCGGGCGCCATATAGCCGGGCGTGCCGATCACCGACGAGACCCGCGTCAGGCCCAGATTCTCGATGCGGGCGATGCCGAAGTCGGTCAGCTTGAGCTGGCCGCTCACACTCAGCAGCAGGTTGGAGGGCTTGATGTCGCGGTGCCAGACGCCCTGGCGGTGCGCATGCTCCAGCGCGTCGAGCAGCTGGTCCATCAGGTGCAGCAGCGCCGGCAGGCCCAGCATGGGCGTGGCCATCAGCACCTGCTGCAGCGTGCTGCCCTCGACGAACTCCATCACGATGTAGGCGCTGTCCGCGTCTTCGCCGAACTCATGGATGGCCACCACGCCCGGGTGGGCGATGCGGCCCACCGCCTGGGCCTCGTTGCGAAAGCGCGCCACCGCCATGGTGCTGCCCTGGTCGCCGTCCAGCAGGCTCTTCAGGATGGTCTTGATGGCCACGGCGCGCTGGATATGCGGGTCGAAGCCCTTGTAGACCACGCCCATGGCGCCGCGCCCGAGCACGCCGGAGATGCGGTATTTGCCGATGTAGGCAGGCTGGTCCATGGCGGCGCCGGCTCAGACGTCCAGCATCTTCATGGCATGGCTCAGGCTCTTGCGCATGCGGCCGAAGGACTGGGCCAGCACGCCCACCTCGTCGCGGCTGCGCGTCTCGAACTCGGGCGCCGTCAGCTCGCCCAGGCTGACGCGGTCGGCCAGCGCGGCGAGCTGGCGCACCGGCCGTATCACCAGCATCCAGAGCATGAAGTTGAGCGCCGCGCCGATCAGCACGAACACCCCGGCCAGCGCGCCCATCACCACCTTGAGCGCCTCGTGCGCGCGTTGCAGCGGCACCGTCATGGGCACCGACACCAGCTGCGCGCCCAGGGTGTCGCCCATCTTCCAGCCAAAGCCGTTCGAGGGGCCGTAGCGTGCCACCAGCGTTGCCGGGGCGGCCGCGGGCGTGCTGTGGCAGGCCAGGCAGACCGGGTTGCTGATGCGGATCGGGCGCGCCACATAGAGCGAGGGGCCGGTGGGCGTGTCGCGCTTGCCCACCAGCTCCTGCAAGTCGGTGTTGCGGCTGAATTGCGCGATCACGTCCTCTTCCCAGTCCACCGCGCGGTCGCGCGGATTGGTGGGGTTGAGCATGGCCGACTTGAAGCGGTACTCGGGATAGTGCTTCTGCAGCGTGGCCTGCACCTCGGCGGCCGAGTAGGCCGGCACCGACTGCGGCAGGAAGGCATCGGCCATCTGCGCCGCCAGCAGCGGCCTGATCTGCTCGGCCGTGTAGGCGCTCACAGCGCTGGCGTTCTGCATCAGCAGCTTGGCACTCTCGGCCACCTCGGCGGCGGCGGCCTTTTGCAGCAGACCGCGCGCCACCAGCGCCGATCCCGCCAGGCCCAGCACGAAGATGAGCAGAAAGATCAGGTTGAACTTGAGCAGCAGTTTCATGGTCTGGCGCCCGAATGTGCAGGTGCACGAGCATAGCCCTCCCTGCCCCCGGCCTTGTACCCACTTCGGGGGCAAGAGGCTGTGAAGCAATGGCTTGCGCCCGCGTGAGGCCCCCAAAGGGGTCCAATCTAGGCGCCGACGCGCAGTCGTGCTGTGCGCCCGACAAGCGTTGGCAACAACGAGTGGGCGCCTTTGGGGGCCTCACCCTGTGGGCCGGGGGGTCCCAGGGCGCAGGCGGGCGTTGCAGCCCTGGCCCGGACGCGAGTCCGGGCGGCGGCCTGCGCCTACTCCCGCGCCCTGGGATCCCCCGGCGCGGGCGCAATCCATTACTTCGCAGCCTCTGGGGCCGGGCCGCTTCATACAATGCGCCATGGACCTGTCTTCGCCACCGACACAACGCCGCGCGATCCGCGAACTCCCCGATGAACTGATCAGCCAGATCGCCGCCGGCGAGGTGGTGGAGCGGCCGGCCTCGGTGGTGCGCGAGCTGGTGGACAACGCGCTGGACGCCGGCGCCAGCCAGATCAATGTGAAGCTGATGGCGGGCGGCGTGCGCGCCATCGTGGTGGAAGACGACGGCCTGGGCATTCCGGTGGAGGAGCTGCCGCTGGCGCTCAAGCGCCATGCCACCAGCAAGATCCGCAGCCTGGAAGAGCTGGAATCGGTGGCCACCATGGGCTTTCGCGGCGAGGCCCTGGCGGCGATTGCCTCGGTGGCCGAGATGGCCATCGCCACCCGCTGCGAGGGCGCGCCCCATGCCAACCGGCTGGATGCGCGCTCGGGCGAGCTGAGCCCGGCGGCGCGCTCGCGCGGCACCAGCGTGGAGGTGCGCGAGCTCTTCTTCAGCACCCCGGCGCGCCGCAAATTCCTCAAGACCGATGCCACCGAGCTGGCCCATTGCCTGGAGGCGGTGCGCCGCCATGCGCTGGCCAGGCCCGATGTGGGCTTTGCGATCTGGCACGAAGGCAAGCTGGTGGAGCAGTGGCGCGCCGCCGGCGCCGAGCAGCGCCTGAAGGATGTGCTGGGCGAGGAGTTCTTCGCGGCCAGCCGCGCGGTGTTCTCCGAGGCCGGCCCCTTGCGCGTGTTCGGCCGCGCCGGCCTGCCCGAGGCGGCGCGCAGCCGCTCGGACATGCAGTACGTCTATGTGAACGGGCGCTATGTGCGCGACAAGCTGATCGCCCACGGCATCCGCTCTGCCTACGAGGACGTGCTGCATGGCAACCGCCAGCCCAGCTATGTGCTCTTCATCGAGATCGCGCCCGACCGCGTGGACGTGAACGTGCATCCCACCAAGATCGAGGTGCGCTTTCGCGATGGCCGAGAGATCCACCAGCGCGTGCGCTACGCGGTGCAGGGCGCGCTGGCCATCTCGCGCTCGGCCGAGGAGGCTGCCGCCGCGCCTGCACCCGAGGCCGCACCCGAGGCCGCCGGTGTGCTGTCCGCGGCGCACAGCAGCAGCGTGAGCCTCGGCCGGCCCGGGCCCGGCAATCCGCCCGCCTGGTTCAACGCCGCCTCTGCCCAGGAGCGCGCCGCGCCGGGCTATGTGGGCAATGGCAGCCTGAGCGGGGCGACGCCCAGCTGGCGCAGCCATAGCCAGGGTAGCCAGGCCTCGCTGGGCTTGGCCGAGGTGGCCGCCTTGTATGGCGGCGCATCGCCTGCCCTGCCCTTGCCGCCGCGCGCCGAGGCGCCAGCCCCGGCACAGCTGCCTGGCGGCGACTGGCCGCTGGGCCGTGCCATCGCGCAGATCCAGGGCGTCTATGTGCTGGCCGAGAACGCCCAGGGCCTGGTGATCGTGGACATGCATGCGGCGCATGAGCGCGTGGTTTACGAACGCTTGAAGTCCAGCCTGGGCGAGGCCGCGATCGAGTCGCAGCCGCTGCTGATCCCCGTCACCTTTGCCGCCACTGCGGCCGAGATCGCCACCGCCGAGGCGCAGGGCCAGACGCTCATACGGCTTGGCCTGGACGTGGCGCCGCTCTCGGCCAAGGTGCTGGCGGTGCGCGCCCGGCCCGCCGCGCTGGCCGGCGGCGATGTGGTGGAGCTGGTGCGCGGCGTGCTGGCCGAGCTGGCCCAGTTCGACGCCAGCCATGCCATCGAGCGCGCCCAGCACGAGATTCTGGCCACCATGGCCTGCCATGGCGCGGTGCGCGCGAATCGCCAGCTCAGCCTGGACGAGATGAATGCCCTGCTGCGCGATATGGAGCGCACCGAACGCGCCGACCAGTGCAACCATGGCCGCCCGACCTGGCGCCAGCTCAGCATGCGCGAGCTGGACGCGCTGTTTCTGCGCGGCCGTTGATGGCACGGCGTGGTCCAATACGGTCTTGAACAGCCGAGCATCACCATGGCCACCCTGACCCTCAAGAAGAAGAACAACAACAGCAGCAGCAAGCCCAGCCCCGACGGTGAACGCCGCGCGCCGCTGCGCGGCAAGGGCGTGTCGCGCCCGCGCCAGACCCTGGAACAGGCCCAGGCAGAGCGTCAGGAGCGCCAGGCGGAGTTCGAGAAGCGCCGCGCCAGCGAGGAAGCAAGGCCCGCCGCACCGCGCGGCCGCCCCGAGCCGCGCGCGGACGCAAGACCTGGCCCCCGTGGCGATTCGCGCGCCGAGCCGCGCCGCGATGCCCGCCCCGCCAGCGGCAGTTTCCGCCGCGAGGATGGCCCGCAGCAACGCGATCCGCGCGATCCGCGCGATCAACGGGATCCGCGCGGTGCGCGCAGCGAGGGCCCCGCGCCCGAACCCCGCCGCGACCAGCGCCGCGACCAGCGCCGCGACCAGCGCCGCGCCAGCGGCCCGCGCCCTTCCTACCCGCCTCAGCGCGAGAGTTGGGGCGAGCCCCAGCGCCCGGCGCCGCGCCAGCGCGCCGAGCACCGCGAGATGCCCTCGGACGAGGGTGAGCGCCTTTCCAAGCGCATGAGCGAGTTGGGCATGGCCTCGCGCCGCGAGGCGGATGAATGGATTGCCGCCGGCTGGGTGCGCGTGGACGGCAAGATGGCCGTGCTGGGCCAGCGCGTCGGCCCCGAGGTCAGGATCGAGGTCGACCAGCGCGCCCACAAGGAACAGGCCAAGCAGGTCACCATCCTGCTGCACAAGCCGATCGGCTATGTCTCCGGCCAGGCCGAAGACGGCTACGAGCCCGCCTCGGTGCTGGTGCGCAGCAACACCCAGTGGGCGGACGATGCCTCGGGCATCAAGTACCACATCGGCCACACGCGCGGCCTGGCGCCCGCCGGCCGCCTGGACATCGACTCCACCGGCCTGCTGGTGCTGACGCAGGACGGCCGCGTCGCCAAGGTGCTGATCGGCGAGGATTCCAACGTCGAGAAGGAATACCTGGTGCGCGTCGAGTTCGTGGGCCTGAACGGCGAACCGGTGGGCCCCGGCCGTGCGATGGAGCAGATGCCTCCCGAGCGCATGGCCCTGCTCAACCATGGCCTGGAGCTGGACGGCGTGCAGCTCAAGCCCGCCAAGGTCAGCTGGGCCAACGAAGACCAGCTGCGCTTCGTGCTGCGCGAGGGGCGCAAGCGCCAGATCCGCCGCATGTGCGAGCTGGTGGGCCTGAAGGTGGTGGGGCTGAAGCGCGTGCGCATCGGCCGCATCAATCTGGGCCATCTGCCGGCCGGCCAGTGGCGCTTTCTGGCGCCCTGGGAGCGTTTCGACTGATGGCCATGGACCAGGGCGCCACTGAGGGCGCCACGCCGCGCCTGCTGATGCAGGTCGCGGCGCTGGCCTTGCTGCTGGGCCTGCAGCCCGTCACCACCGATCTCTACCTGCCCGCCCTGCCGGCGCTGCGCGGCGAGCTGGCCGCGCCGATGAGCGCGGTGCAGCTGACGCTCTCGGCGCTGATGCTCAGCTTCGGCCTGGGCCAGCTGCTGATCGGGCCGCTGTCCGACCGCTTTGGCCGCCGGCCCATCCTGCTGGGTGGCCTGGCCCTGTATGTGCTGGCCGCGCTCGCCGCGGCGCTGGCGCCCGACATCTGGCTGCTGGTGGCCTGCCGCAGCCTGCAGGGCCTGGCCCTGGCCGCCGCGGTGGTGGGCGGCCGCGCCATGCTGCGTGACTGGTTCGAGCCGCGCGAAGGTGCGCGCGTGATGGCGCGCGCGCTCAGCGGCCTGGGCCTGATCGCGATGCTGAGCCCGACCCTGGGCGGCCTGCTGGCGCTCTACCTGGGCTGGCGCGCCGCGCTGCTGGCCACCGGCCTGTTCGCCGCCGGCGCGCTGGCGCTGATCGCCTGGCAGATCCCCGAGAGCCTGCCGGCGCGGCAGCGCCAGGCGCTGCATCCGCGCCAATGGCTGGCGAACTGGGCGCTGGTGCTGGCGCACCCGGGCTTTCGCGCCTACGCCCTGCTCACCACCCTGGCCTACGCCACGCTCTACGCCTTTCTGGCCGGCTCCTCCTTTGTCTTCATCGAGGTGCTGGGCCTCTCCCGCATGCATTACGGCGCCCTGGTGAGCCTGGGCGCGGCCATCTATGTGGGCGGCACCTGGCTGTGCCGGCGCTGGCTGGCGCATGGCAGCCTGCCGCAGACGGTGCGGCGCGGCGCCATCTTCACCGCCCTGGGCGCGCTGGGCATGGGCGCGGCCGCCTGGCTGTGGCCGCCCTCGGTGCTGGCCCTGATGCTGCCGCATGGCTTCATCATGCTGGGCCATGGCGTGCTGCAGCCCTGCGGCCAGGCCGGCGCGGTGGGGCCCTTCCCCAGGCAGGCCGGCGCCGCCGCGGCGCTCTCGGG
Organism: Paucibacter sediminis; assembly: GCF_030254645.1. Lineage (NCBI taxonomy): Bacteria > Pseudomonadati > Pseudomonadota > Betaproteobacteria > Burkholderiales > Sphaerotilaceae > Roseateles > Paucibacter sediminis. Next base: position 4,232,909 of record NZ_CP116346.1, on the reverse strand, counting down.
CTTTGCGATCGCGCTGGGCGCCTTCGCGGTGAGCGCCTGGCTGAGCCGCAGCCTGGACGGCACGGTGCGCCCGCTGGCCCTCACCATGATGAGCCTGGGCCTGGCGACGGCGCTGTGCGCCTGGACCCTGGTGCAGGCCGAGGGCCGTCGCCAGCGCGGCGCGGCCCTGGCCTGACAATCCATTCCTCATGTCGCTGCAACAAGACTATTCGTTCCGCCCGATCTGCCTGGCCGGCCCCACCGGCAGCGGCAAGACCGCCTGCGCGCTGAAGGCCGCCGAATACCTGCCCATCGAGATCATCAGCGTCGATTCGGCCCTGGTCTACCGCGGCATGGACATCGGCACGGCCAAGCCGACGCCAGCCGAGCTGGCGGCGGTGCCGCACCACCTGATCGACATCATCGAGCCGACCCAGTCCTACTCGGCCGCCGAATTCGCGCGCAGTGCCAAGACCCTGGCCGCCGAGATCCTGGCGCGCGGCAAGCTACCCCTGCTGGTGGGCGGCACCATGCTGTACTTCAAGGCCCTGTTCGACGGGCTCTCCGAGCTGCCGAAGGCCGACGAGGCGCTGCGCGCGCGCCTGGACGCCCAGGCCGCCGAGCAGGGCTGGCCCGCCCTGCATGCCGAGCTGGCCAGGGTCGACCCGATCACCGCCGCGCGCCTCGCGCCCAATGATGCGCAGCGCATCCAGCGCGCGCTGGAGGTCTGGCATCTGGCCGGCCGGCCGATGTCCCAGCTCTATGCCGAGCAGGAGCGCAGCAGTGGCGTCGACTGGCCGCTGATCTCGCTGGAACCGCAGGACCGCGCCTGGCTGCACCGCCGGCTGGACCAGCGCTTCGCGCAGATGCTGGAGGCCGGCCTGGTCGACGAGGTGCGCCGCCTGCGCGCGCGCGGCGATCTGAGCCTGGATCTGCCCTCGATGCGCTGCGTGGGTTATCGCCAGACCTGGGAGGCGCTGGACGCGAACGATTTTCGCCAGCTCGCCGAACAGGGCAGCGCCGCCACCCGCCAGCTCGCCAAGCGCCAGCTGACCTGGCTGCGCTCGATGCCGCAGCGCCAGGTGATCGCGGCCGACAGCGCTCAGCTGGAGCTGCAGGTGCTGGTGGCCCTGCAAAAGATTCTGCGCGCCCATGGCCCTGCTTGAAGCCGAAGGCCTCGCCAAATCCTACGGCGAGACGCGCGTCTTCGCCGACATCAGCCTGACGCTGCAGGCCGGCGAACTGGTGGCCCTGCTGGGCGAGTCGGGCAGCGGCAAGTCCACCCTGCTGAACTGCCTGGCCGGCCTGGACAAGCCCGATGCCGGCCGGGTGCTGCTGCAAGGGCAAGACCTGACCCTGATGGGCGAGGCGGAACTGGCGCTGCTGCGCCGCGAGCGCCTGGGCTTCGTGTTCCAGGCCTTCCATGTGCTGCCGCATCTGAGCGTGGCCGACAACGTGGGCCTGCCCCTGCTGCTGCAGCGCCGCCCCGATGCGGCGCGCGTGCAGCAGATGCTGGATGCGGTGGGCCTGGGGGACTTGGGCGCGCGCATGCCGCGCCAGCTCTCCGGCGGCCAGCTGCAGCGCGTCGCGATCGCGCGCGCCCTGGTGCACCGTCCGGCCCTGGTGCTGGCCGACGAGCCCACCGGCAACCTCGACCCGCGCCATGCCGAGCAGGTGCTGCAGTTGCTGCTGGCCCAGGTGCGCGAGCAGGGCTCGGCCTGCCTGCTGGTGACGCATTCCGAGCGCGCGGCGGCGCATGCCGACCGCTGCATCCAGCTGGCCTGAGCCATGCCGCCGTCTTCGTGGATTGGTTGGCTGCTGCAACTCTCTTGGCCCGCGCTGCGCCAGCAATGGGGGCGCCAGACCCTGGCCCTGCTGGCGATCGCGCTGGGCGTGGCGCTGGCCACCGCGGTGCAGCTGATCAACAGCGCCGGCCTGCGTGAATTCGACGCCGCGGCGCGCGCGCTCAGCGGCCAGGCCGATCTGGAGCTGACGGCCGCCACCGGCGCGCTCGACGAGGCCTTGTTCGCGCGCCTGGCCGAGCGCGAAGACGTGCTGGCGCTGGGGCCGATGCTGGAGGGGCGCGCCCAGCTGCTGGATGCGCAGGGCCAGCCCTTCAGCCTGCGCCTGCTGGGCGTGGACATGCTGCAGCTGGCCCAGCTGCAGCCCGAGCTGCTGCCGGTGTTCGACGGCGACCGCCCTCCCGATCTGCTTGCCGATGGCCAGCTGTTCCTGAATCCCGCGGCGCTGCAGCGCCTCGGCGCGGACCTTGGTGCGAAATCGCCGGCCGAGCTCAGCCTGCGCCTGCAGGTCCAGGGTCAGGCGCGCAGCGTCACGCTGCGCCTGGCCGGCCGCACCGCCACCGCCGGCGCGCCGCTGGCGGTGCTGGACATCGCCGTGGCCCAGGCCCTGCTGGGCCGGCCGGGCGAGCTGGACCGCATCGCGCTGCGCTTGCTGCCGGGGCTGGACCCGCAGGCCGTGGCCGCCGGCCTGGCCCTGCCGCCCGGGGTGCGCGCGCGCACCGCCGCGGCGGCCGAGGGGCAGGCGGCCCAGCTGAGCCAGGCCTACCGCGTCAACCTGGGCGTGCTCTCGCTGATGGCGCTGTTCGTCGGCGGCTTTCTGGTGTTCGCGGTGCACACCCTCTCGGTGGCGCAGCGCCTGCCCCAGCTCGCCCTGCTGGGCGTGCTGGGCATGAGCGCGCGCGAGCGCGCCGGTCTGGTGCTCAGCGAGGCCCTGCTGTTGGGGCTACTGGGCAGCCTGCTGGGCCTGGCCCTGGGCATAGGCCTGGCGGCGCTGGGCCTGCGCCAGCTCGGCGGCGATCTGGGCGCCGGCATGCTGGGCGGCATGTTGGGCGGGGCCAGGCCGCAGCTGCAATTGCCGTTCGTTCCCTTGCTGGCGCTGGGCAGCCTGGGCCTGTTGGTGAGCCTGGCCGCCGCCGCCCTGCCCGTCTGGGGCCTGCGCCGGCTGCCGGCCGCCCAGGTGCTCAAGGGCCTGGGGGCCGATACCCATCCGCGGCTGCCGCGCTGGCTGGGCCCGGGCCTGCTGCTGCTGGGCGGGCTGCTGAGCCTGTTGCCGCCGCTGCACGGCCTGGCGCTGGGCGCCTACGCCGCCATGCTCAGCCTGCTGTTCGGCGGCCTGGCGGCGGTGCCGGCCCTGGTGGATGGCTTGCGCCGCCTGCTGCCGCGCCGGCGCAGCGCGCTGGCCCTGCTGATACGCGAACGCGCGCACGACCAGGCGGGCGAGGCCACGCGCATGCTGGCCGGCGTGCTGGTGGCGCTGAGCCTCTCGGTGGCGATGCTGGTGATGGTGGGCAGCTTCCGCACCTCGCTGGACGACTGGCTGCGCGACATGCTGCCCGCCGATCTGTTCGTGCGCAACGGCCTGAGGGCGGCGCGCCAGGAGGGGCTGCCGCTGCCGCCGGCCTTTGTGCAGCGCCTGCGCGCCAGCGGCCTGGCCGAGCGCATCGCCCAGCAGCGCACGCGCGAGCTCAGCGTGGCCGGCCAGCCGGTGCTGATGCTGGCGCGCGAGTTGCCGGACGATGAAGGCCGGCTGCCGCTCACCGGCGCGCTGGCGCCGCGCAGCCAGTTGCCTCCGATCTATGTGAACGAAGCGATGCGCGACCAACTGCGGCTGCGCCCGGGCGACACGCTGATGCTGGAGCTGGCCGGCCAAGCCGCGCTGGCGGTGCAGGTGCGCGGCGTCTGGCGCGACTACAGCCGCCAGAGCCCGGCCCTTCTGATCGCGCTGGCCGACTACCAGCGCTGGAGCGCCGATACCGCGGTCACCGATCTGATGCTGCACCTGCCACCGGGCGCCGCGGACATGCAGGCGCTGCAGCAGCGCCTGCGCGCCCTGGCCGAGCGGCCCGAGGACATCGAGCTGGCGGCGGCCGGCGAGCTGCGGCGCTTCTCGCTGCAGCTGTTCGACCGCAGCTTTGCCGTCACCTATTGGCTGCAGGCCGTGGCCCTGGGCGTGGGCCTGTTCGGCGTGGCCGCCAGCCTTTCGGCCCAGGTGCTGGCGCGGCGGCGCGAGTTCGGCCTGCTGCTGCACCTGGGCTTCGAGCGCCGCGCGCTGCGGCGCATGGTGGTGGCCGAGGCCCTGCTGTTCGGTGCGGCCGGCGCCATCGCCGGCCTGCTGCTGGGGCTGGCGATCAGCGCGGTGCTGGTGTGGGTGCTGAACCCGCAGAGCTTTCACTGGAGCATGGACATGCATGTGCCGCTAACGCGCCTGGGCTTGCTGATGTTCTCGGTGCTGCTGGCCAGCGGCCTGACGGCCTGGTGGGCGGCGCGCGCGGCGGCCGGGCCGGATGCGCTGCAATCGGTCAAGGAGGACTGGTGATGCTGGGGCGCCGAAGCTGCATGCTGCTGATGACGATGGCGACGGCCGGCATGCTGCCCCGGCCTGCCGCAGCGGCCAGCCTGCGTCTGCCCCGCGACCACGGCAGCCACCCCGAGACGGCAGTGGAATGGTGGTACCTCACCGGCCTGCTGGGCGCCGCGGGCGGCGGGCCGCCCAGCCATGGCTTCCAGCTCACTTTTTTCCGCGTGCGGCGGGCCGAGGCGCAGAAGCAAAGCGGCAGCTTCGCACCGCGCCAGCTGCTGCTGGCCCATGCGGCATTGAGCGAACTGGCGGCGGGCCGCCTGCGCCACGACCAGCGCCTGGCGCGCCAGGGTTTCGCGCATGCCAGCGCCGGCGAGGCCGACACCGCGCTGCGGTTGGGGCCCTGGCAGCTGCGCCGCGAGCAGGACAGGGGCAGTGGCTCTTCAAGTTATGTTGCAAGGCTGGACAGCCCGCAGGCCGGCTTCGGGCTGGACCTGCAGCTGGCCGCCAGCCGGCCGCCGCTGCTGCAGGGCGAGGCGGGCCTCTCCCGCAAGGGCCCGGGCGCGGCCCAGTTCAGCCACTACATCAGCGAGCCACAGCTGCAGGCTCAGGGGCAGCTGCGGATCGACGGCCGCGCGCTGCGCGTGCGCGGCCGTGCCTGGCTGGACCATGAGTGGAGCGATGCCCTGCTGGGCAGCGGCGCGGACGCCGCGGTGGGCTGGGACTGGCTGGGCATCAATCTGCACGATGGCGGCGCGCTCACCCTGTTCCAGCTGCGCCGCGCCGATGGCAGCCGGCTCTGGGCCGGCGGCAGCTGGCGGCGCGCCGACGGCAGCCACAGCGAGCTGCCCGCCGCGGAGCTCGGCTTCCAGCCCGGGCGGCGCTGGCGCAGCGCCGTCTCGCAGGCCGAGTACCCGGTGGAATGGGCCCTGCAGACGCCGCTGGGCCGCCTGAGCCTGCGCGCGCTGTTCGACGCCCAAGAGGTGGACGCGCGCCGCAGCACCGGCATGCTCTATTGGGAGGGCGCGGCGCGCCTGGCCGATGCCCAGGGCCGCGAACTGGGCCTGGGCTATCTGGAGATGACGGGCTACAGCGGCCGCATGAGTCTGCCCTGACTCAATGTCGCACCGCCTGGGCGGTGCTAGTGCTGAACTACAAAAGCCTTGGAGGCTACCTTGCCGATAGATGAAAGGTAGGGCCACACTGAATCGAATGGGAGCAGAAAAGTCTCGATGCAACGTCGGCTTTCATAGGGCGCAATAGTCCGGAAGTGCAACCCGCTCTCACTGGGCCACATATCGCTCGTCGTGAAAGCAATCTCTTCAAAGCAGCTCGCATCCCCGCCATGCCTGTACAGGCCGTGCAATAACTTCCCTAGTTCAGATTTCGGGCCAAGCTCGTCTTGATAGGGCTCCGACAGCCAATCAGCCATCCGAACAATCTCACCTCTAGACGCCTCGAAGACCGTGTGCTCAACATCCAGGTAGGGATGTGCTTGGCCGCAGAAGTCGCTGCTGGTCTGAACGACGACAACAAACCCTCGATTTCTTGTTTCTACAGACCAGGTTCTGCGGTTTTCGTAGGTATGGCCTTCGCCTTGTGTGAGCCTTCCTGTGGTCCGGCATTCCAAAGCAACTTGGACTGCATCTCGAAACTCTGCCATCAGCTTGGCATTGATCGTTCGCACCCCAACGGAATGGCCATGCAAGCGCAAGCCTGTTACCCCAAGCGCTTCAAGACCGAAAGGCTGAAGCAAGTCGCGGCCTTCGCCGTTAGGCTCAGGAACCGCAAGTACAGACCATCGCAAGGCAGCCATGCGTCGGGCCTGATAGTCCAGCCCCGCGCGCGCGCGTGCGAGCACGGGTAAACGTCGTCTCCCATCTCCGGACTTCCATTCGCCACTGAGGCGGGCTTCGGTGCAGCTCAGTGTCAACACTCCTGTCTGCCTGCCCATCGGGTCGATTTCCGCCCAACGTCCAGATTGCTCGCCCAAAGGCATCAGTAGCAGATCATTGACGTTTTCACTGTAGTAGTACCTTCCGGCCAGCTTGTCGTCTGGGTAAATGGTCTCAAAGCGCATCGTCACCGGAAGACCGCCCACAGTGCCTTCCCAGGTTCGCTCGAGGCATTCTCCAGCAAGCGCATACACCGACTGATTGATCAACAAGGCAAATATGGCCAGCAAGCGACCTACATTCATATCAGAGATGAGGTTCGACATTTGAGGCAGCTGGCAGTAGCAACTGCAACGAATACTAACGCCCAAGCGTAGTGCCACAGAAATCCGAAAGCGCGCAGCGCACCGCCGCCATGTCCCAGGCGGCCTGGCCCACGGTCTTGTAGAGCAAGGGCCCCTGCGCCCTCACCTCGCCCGCGAGCAGCTCGGCCAGGCCATGCACGCGCGACCAGTCCACGCCGGCCTGCAGCAGGTCGCCGGCCTCGTGCCGGGCGCCCTCGGGATCGTCCACGAAGAGCTGGCGCGCCCGCACCTGGGTGGCGGGCAGCTCGGCCATGTCGGGGCGGAAGCTGCCGATGCCGACGATCAGGGTCTCGGGTGCCAGATCCTCGGGCAGCACCGCGCTCAGCGAGGTGGTGGCGGCGAGCGCGCAATCGCCATAGCCGTCGCCCTCCTGCCAGACGCAGGCCGTCAGGCCCTGTGCGGCCAGCCGCTGCACGAAGCCGGGCGCCGCGCTGCGCCCCTTGATGCGCAGGCGCAGGCCCGGCCAGACCTCCAGCAGCGCCAGCGCATGCGACCAGGCCTGGCCGCCCGTGCCCACCAGGGTCAGGTCTTGCGGGGCGCGGCCGAGCAGGCGTTCGATGCCCAGCAGGCTCACCGCGGCGGTGCGGCGCGCCGTCACCGTGCCGCCATGCAGCAGGGCCAGCGGGCTGCCGTTGCGGGCATCGCTTGCCAGCACCAGGCCCTGGATGGTAGGCAGGCCCAGGGCCTGGTTGGCCGGCGTCACCGAGACCAGCTTGCTGATCGCGTATTGCGCATCGGTGCAGGGCATGGCCAGGTAGCTGCCGCCCTCGGGCAGCGGCAGCACGGCGCGCGGGCAGCTGTGGATGCGGCCGGCGCGCAGGTCCAGCATGGCCTGGGCCACGGCGGGCATCAGGCGGGCATAGGGCAAGCGGGCCGCGGTGGCCGCGGCGTCAAGCATCTGCATGGGGAATGGGCGTCAGTTGTTGTTGTTCATCATGCTGGGCTTGCCGGGCAGCAGCCCGGCGCCAGCGCGCACGCAATTGCGGCCCGCGGACTTTGCCACAGCCAGCGCATCGTCGGCGTCGTGGATCAGCTGATCCAGCGTCAGGTGCTCGGGATGCAGCGCCGCCACGCCCAGGCTGACGCTGACGCGCAGCTCTGCGCCGTTCCAGGCCAGCTGCAGCGCCTCCACGCGCTCGCGCATGCGCTCGGCCACGTCCAGCGCGCCGAGCGGGTCGGTGTGCGGCAGGAACACGATGAACTCCTCGCCGCCGAAACGCGCCAGCACGTCGGCGTGGCGCAGGGTTTCGACGCTGGCCGCGGCGATCTCGCGCAGCACCTGGTCGCCGCAGCGGTGGCCGAAGCGTTCGTTGACGCGCTTGAAATGGTCCACATCCATCAGCAGCAGCGCGCAAGACATGTCGTAGCGGCGCGCCCGCGACCATTCGCGCTCCACCAGTTCGAGGAAGTAGCGGCGGTTCAGCGTGCCGGTGAGCGGGTCTTCGGTGGCGTGGCGCAGCACCCCGCGTTGCGTGCTGTCGATATGCTGGACCAGGCGCAGCAGCAGGTAGCCGCACAACGCGGCGCAGGCCGCCGCCATGCCGCTGGCCACCAGGGCGGCGGTGAGGTGGCCGGTCGGCCCCGCCAGCAGCAGGCCGGCCAGCCCCAGGCACAGCAGCAGCGCGCCGGCGCACAGCAGCGCCCAGGTGCGCAGCAGGCCCAAGCGCTGGATCCATTGCCCCAGCAGGGGCAGCCAGCGTGGCGTGTCGATCTCGTTGAACAGCATGAAGGGAAAGTGGGTGGACCGCGCAGCCATTGCAGCACAGCTTGCCCGGGCTGGCGACGCGCGTCCCCGGAATGGGGGATGGGCCCCGGGGGCCGCGGTGCGCGCGCTTGACTTGGCCAAAATCAAGTCCGGCCGGGCCGACTGCGCCGACACTGCCTTATAGGCACAAGAAGTAGGCAGAAGAACCAAGCAGGAGACATGAAATGGACATGCAGACGCTGACCGAGCTGGAGGCCGCGGTGGACGCGGTGCTGGAACGCATCCCGGGCGAGATCGTGCTGGCGATCCCGCTGGGCCTGGGCAAGCCCAACCCCTGGGTCAACGCGCTCTATCGTCGCATCGCTGCCACACCGGCGCGGCGGCTCAAGATCTTCACCGCGCTCTCGCTGGAACGGCCGGTGGGCAAGTCGGAGCTGGAGCAGCATTTCCTGGGGCCCCTGCTGGAGCGCGTGTTCGGCGACTACCCCGACCTCGACTATGTGAAGGCGGCGCGCGCCCAGGCCCTGCCGCCGAACATCGAGGTGCACGAGTTCTTCTTCAAGACCGGTGACTACCTCAACAACGACGCGTCACAGCAGGGCTTCGTCTGCACCAACTACAGCTTCGTGGCGCGCGACATGATGGCCCAGGGCGTGAACGTGATCGCCCAGGCGGTGGCGCTGCGCGAGAACGCCGCCGGCGGGCTGCAGCTCTCGATGTCCTGCAACCCCGACGTGACCCAGGAGCTGATCGAGCGCATGGCGGCCGCCGGCCGGCCGCTGCTGAAGGTGGCGGTGGTGAACGAGCGCCTGCCCTTCATGGCCGGCACGGCGCTGTGGCCGCTCGATCGGGTGGACCTGCTGCTGCGCTGCCCCGCGGCCAACCATGAACTGTTCGGCCCGCCGAATGCCTCCATCAGCTGGGCCGACTACGCCATCGGCCTGCATGCCTCCAGCCTGGTACTGGACGGCGGCACGCTGCAGATCGGCATCGGCTCGCTGGGCGACGCGGTGGCGCAGGGCCTGATCGTGCGTGACCGCCAGCCCGAGGCCTATCGCAGCATCCTCGGCGCGCTTTGCGCCGACGGCGCCGAGGGGCTGGCGGGTCGCGAGCTGGGCGGCTTTGCCCAGGGCCTCTACGGCTGCTCGGAAATGTTCGTCAACGGCTTCATGCGCCTGATCGACGCCGGCCTGATACGCCGCGAGGTCTACGACGACGCCGACCTGCAGGAGCTGGCCAACGCCGGCCGCGTGGGCACGCGCCCCGACCTGGCGGTGCTGCGGGCGCTGGCCGAGCGCGGCCGCATCGCCGCAGAGCTAACGGCGCCAGATATCGCCTACCTGGAGCAACTCGGCGCGCTGCAGCCCGGCCGCGTGCCGGCGGGCACGGCGCTGGACGACGGCCGCGTTGCCGCGGCGCTGGGCGAACGCTGGCTGCATGCCACCATCATGCATGGCGGCTTCTTCCTGGGCCCGCGCGACTTTTATCAGCGCCTGCGCGAGCTGCCCGAGGCGCAGCGCGAGCGCATCTCGATGACCCGCATCGCCTACATCAACCAGCTCTATGGCGATGCGCTGGGCTGCGAGCGCCTCAAGCGTGCCCAGCGCCGCGATGCGCGCCTCTTCAACACCACCATGAAGCTGACCCTCTTGGGCGCGGCCTCGTCGGACGGGCTGGACTCGGGCCAGATGGTGTCGGGCGTGGGCGGCCAGTACAACTTCGTCGCGATGGGCCATGCGCTGCCGGATGCGCGTTCCATCCTGATGCTGCGTGCCACGCATGAGAACCAGCATGGCCTCACCAGCTCGATCGTCTGGAGCTACGGCAACATCACCATCCCGCGCCATCTGCGCGACATCGCCATCACCGAGTACGGCGTGGCCGATCTGCGCGGCCAGACCGATGGCGAGATCGTGAAACGCCTGCTGGCAATCGCCGACTCGCGCTTCCAGGACCAACTCATCGCCGAGGCCAAGGCGCATGGCAAGCTGGAGGCCGACTACCAGCTGCCCGAGCGCTACCGCAACAACCGGCCCGAGATGCTGCGCGAGAAGCTGCGACCCTGGCGCAACGAGGGCGTGCTGCCCGACTTCCCCTTCGGCACCGATCTCAGCGAGGACGAGATCACCATCGTGCGCGCGCTCAAGAAGCTCAAGCATGCCAGCCAGCATCCGCTACAGCTGTTGCCGATGATTCTCAAGAGCCTCACAGGCGAGCGGCCGGTGCCGCCCGCCTACCTGGAGCGGCTGGGGCTGGACCAGGCATCGAGCTTCAAGGATCTGTTCATTCGCAGGCTGTTTGCGGCGAATTTGTGACGAGGGGCGCTGCTGGTGCCGTCCGCGCGGCGGCCCAGGCTGGCGGGCACTCGGCCCCAGATGCGGCGGCCTTCACTGCGTTCAGGCTCCCCTCGCTGCTCGCCAAACCGGGACTCGCGCGCAACTCGCCCTCGCACCCCTGCGGGCCGTTGTCCGCCTGCGGCGGCCAACTGTGCTCGGTGCTCAAACAAGGCGCGCTCGACGCATCGCCTGGAGCGATGCGCAACCCGGTTCGGCTGCGCGGCTCGGCACCGCAAGAGGGGCCTCGTGCCCACCAGCCTGCGCCGCTTCGACCGTGCGCTGGAGGCGCGAGTTCTTCGAAGTAGTACCGTCGCAGGGCCTACATCACCTGCCGGCCGCGCCTGGATCGATCAATGCGCCCCACCCGCATCCACCGGCCCCGCCGCACCCAGGCGTGGCGGACGCTTGGTGAGCCAGACGCCGCCGATCAGCAGCAGGAAGATGAAGGCGGAGGCCAGGAAGATGTCGTCGGCGGCGCGCGTGAAGGCCTGCTGATCGATCAGCCGGTTGATATAGGCGAGAGCCTGCTGCGGCGCCATGCCCAAGGCCTGCAGGCGCGAAATCGATTCGCCGGCTACCAGATCGCCCTGCGCCAGGCGCTCGGCCAGATGATGGTGATGCAGGGCCGCGCGGTTTTCCCACAGCGTGGTGGAGATCGAGGTGCCCATGGCGCCGGCGGTGATGCGCACGAAGTTCGACAGGCCGGCCGCCGCCGCGATGCGGTCGGGCGTGATGCCGGCCAGCGTCAGCGTGGTGAGCGGAATGAAGAAGAAGGCCAGCGCCGCGCCCTGCAGCACGGTCGGGATCATGATGGTGGCGAAGTCCGTCTGCGTGGTGAAGTTGGCGCGCATGCTCAGCACCACCGCGAACATCACGAAGGCGAAGGTGGCCATCCAGCGCGGGTCGCGCACCCCCACATGGCGGCCCACCACCGGCGAGAGCAGGATGGCCAGCAGGCCCACCGGCGCCAGCGCCATGCCCGCGTCGGTGGCGGTGTAGGCCATCCATTGCTGCAGCCATAGCGGCAGCAGCACCACATTGCCGAAGAACAGGCCGTAAGCCACCGAGAGCGTGGCGGCGCCGAACAGGAAGTTGCGGCGCGCGAACAGGCGCAGGTCCACCACCGGATGCTCATCGGTGAGCTCCCAGACCAGGAAGAAGGCGAAGCCCACCACCGCCGTCAGCGCCAGGATCTGGATCTCGCCGCTGGCGAACCAGTCCAGCTCCTTGCCCTTGTCCAGCATGATCTGCAGCGCACCCACCCAGATCACCAGCAGGGCCAGGCCCACGCCATCGATGGGCAGCTTCTTCACCGCGGTCTCGCGCTCGCGGTAGATGCTCCAGGTCAGGCCCGCAGCCAGCAGGCCCACCGGCACATTGATGTAGAAGATCCAGGGCCACGAGACGTTGTCGGTGATCCAGCCGCCCAAGAGCGGCCCCACCACCGGCGCCACCAGGGTCGTCACCCCCCACAGCGCCAGCGCCGTGCCGGCCTTCTCGCGCGGATAGCTGGCCAGCAGCAGGGTCTGCGAGAGCGGAATCATCGGGCCGGCCACCAGGCCCTGCAGCACGCGGCAGGCCACCAGCATCTCCAGCGAATGGGCGAAGCCGCACAGCCAGGAGGCCACCACGAAGAGCAGCACGCTCATGGTGAAGAGCCGCACCGCGCCGAAGCGTTGCGTCAGCCAGCCGGTCAACGGCACCGAGATCGCATTGGCCACGCCGAAGCTGGTGATGACCCAGGTGCCCTGCACCGGGCTCACGCCCAGATCGCCCGAGATCGCCGGCAGCGAGACATTGGCGATGGACGAGTCCAGCACATTCATGAAGGTCGCCAGCGAGAGCGCCAGCGTGCCCAGCACCAGGGCCGAGCCATGCAGGGGCGCGGGCGCGGCCGCGGCGGGGGAGCTGCTGCTCATGCTCAGGCCTTGGCGGGCTTGCCGGACTTGGCGGCGGCGTGGCCCAGATTGGCCTTGATGATGCGCGCCACCTCGGCTTCGGCGGCCTGGTCCTGCGCGTCAAACACCTTGGTGGCGGCCAGCGGCGCGCTGCGCGGCACGTCGGCTACCGACTTGCCGGCCTGATCGCGCACGTCCACCGCCACATTCATCGACAGGCCCACGCGCAGCGGGTGCTCGGCCAGCTCCTTGGCGTCCAGCGCGATGCGCACCGGCACGCGCTGCACCACCTTGATCCAGTTGCCGGTGGCGTTCTGCGCCGGCAGCAGCGCAAAGGCCGCGCCGGTGCCGGCACCCAGGCCGGCCACGGTGCCGTGGAACTCGACCTTGTCGCCGTACTGGTCGGCCACCAGGGTGACGGGCTGGCCGATGCGCAGGCGCGCCAGCTGGCCTTCCTTGAAGTTGGCGTCGACCCAGGCCTCCTGCAGGCCCACCACCGCCATCAGCGGTGCGCCGGCGGCCACGCGCTGGCCCAGCTGCACGCTGCGCCGGGCCACCCAGCCGCTCACCGGCGACGGCAGCTCGCTGCGCTTGAAGGCCAGGTAGGTCTCGCGCAGGCGCGCCGCGGCGCGCTGCACATTGGGATGCTCCGCCACGCTGGTGCCTTCGGTGAGGCTCTGGTTGGAAGCGAGCTGCTCGCGCGCGCTCTGCAGCCCGGCCTGGGCGGTGGCCAGCGCGCTGCGCGCCGACGTCACCTGGGCCTGCGCATGCTCCAGCTCTTCCTTGCCGATCGCACCGCTGGCCAGCAGGGGCGCGCGGCGCTGCACATCGGCCTGCAGGCGGGCCAGCTCGCTCTGCGCGCGCGCCACCTCGGACTCGCGGCCCTGCAGCTGCGCCTGCAGGGTGCTGTTGTTGGCGTACAGGGTGCGCACCTCGCGCACCGTCTGCGCCAGCGCGGCCTGGGCCTGCTCCAGCGCCACGCTGGCATCGGCCGGGTCCAGGCTCACCAGCGGCTGGCCGGCCTTGACGAAATCGGTGTCGTCCACATGGACGGCGCGCACGGTGCCGCCCACCAGGGGCGTGATCTGCACCACATTGGCCTGCACATAGGCGTTGTCGGTCTTCTCGTAGCGGCTCGCCACCAGCCATTGGTAGACGCTGTAGCCGGCGAAGCCCAGCAGCACGGCGCTGGCGACCAGGGTCAGGCCGCGCTTGCGCTTGCCGTTGCTAGGGGTGCTGTTGTCGTTGTTGCTCATGGTCGGTTCTCAGTTTGATTCGGTGGTGCCGCCGCCCAGGGCGCGCATCAGATTGACTTGGGCGTCCAAGCCCAGGCCGCGCAGGTCCAGGGCCTGGCGCTGCTGCGCCAGCAGGCTCTGGCGCGCCGCCAGCACCGGCAGGCGATTGCCCAGGCCGGCCTGCTGGCGCTGCTCGGCCAGCTGCAATTGCTGCTCGGCATTCGCCACCAGCGTGGCCTGGGTCTGCGCCTGGGCCTGCAGGGATTTCAGGCTGTTGAGCTGGTCGCTGGCGTCGCGCACCGCTTCCAGCAGCGCGGCGTTGTAGGCCGCCACCGCGGCGTCCTGCTCGGCGGCCGAGCCCTTCAGCTGCGCGCGCAGGCGGCCGGTGTCGAAGATCGGCAGGCGCAGCGAGGGGCCGAAGCCGGCCTGGAGGCTGCGCGATTCCAGCAGCCGGTCGAAGCCGATGGCGCTGAAGCCGGCAAAGGCCGTCAGCGTCACATTGGGATAGAACTGGCTGCGCGCCACCGTCACGTCCTGCGTGGCGGCTTCCACCCGCCAGCGCGCCGCCTGCAGATCGGGCCGGCGACCCAGCAGGTCGATGCCGGGCTCCTGCGCCCAGGCCTGGGCCGTCGGTAGTGCCGGGCGCAACTCGGCGAGTGCCTGGGCCGGCTGCACCGTCAGCGCCGCCAGCTGGTGGCGCAAGGCCTGGGCCTGCTCGTCCAGCGCCAGACCCTGGCGCTGCAACTCGGCCACCGGCGCCTCGGCGCCGCGCAGCTCCAGCTGGGTGTCCAGGCCGGCGGCGGCGCGCTCGCGCACCAGCTGCAGGCTGGCGGCGCGCAGGGCCTGCTGTTCGGCCAGCAGCTGGCGCTGTGCCAGCACGCGGGCCAGCGCCAGGTAGCTGCGCGTCACCTGGGCGGCCAGCGTCAGGCGCGCCGCGGCGGCATCGGCCTGGGCGGCACGGCGCTGGCCCAGCGCGGCCTGCAGGGCGGCCTGGTGGCGGCCAAAGAAGTCCCAGTCATAGCTGATGCCGGCCTGCAGGGTGGCGGTGTTGCGCACACTGCCGGCGATCGGTGGCGGATAGAGCCCGGTCTCGGTATAGAGCTGGCGCTGCATGTCCAGCCCCAGGCCGGTGGCGGGTTTGTCGGCCGCCTCGGCGGCCTCGATGCCGGCGCTGGCGCGCGCGATGCGCGCACGCGCCAGCGCCAGGCTGGGGGCGTCGGCCAGGGCCTTCTCCACCAGGGCATTCAGCCGGGCATCGCCATAGCCCTGCCACCATGCGCTGCTCAGGCTGGCCTGCTCCTGGGGCGCCAGGCCCAGCTGTTCGCCCTGCAGCGCCGCGGCGGGCGTGGGCAGCTTGGGAATCGGGGCGCAGGCGGCCAGCACCAGGCTGGCCAGCAGCGGCGCCAGCCGCAGCGTCTTGTATGGGCTCTTCATGCCTCTTTCTCTTCCTTGGAGGCCGCACGCAGGGCGTCGCCGGTGGCGACCGCGCGTTGCAGCAGTTGGATCAGGGTGCGCCATTCCTCGTGGCTGAAGCCGACCAGATGGGCGTTGAAAACCTCGGACAGGATGGCCGGCACCTTGGCGGTGAGCCTTGCGCCCTCCTCGCTCAGCGAGACGATGACGACGCGCCTGTCCTCGCTGGAGCGCTCGCGTTGGATCAGGCGCTTGGCTTCGAGCCGGTCCAGCAGGCGCGTCAGTGCGCCGGCGTCCATGTCGAGCTCGCGGCCGAGCGCCGCGCTGGAGCTGGGGCCCATGAAGCGCAGGCGCAGCAGCGGGCCCCATTGCGCATGGGTCAGGTCATGCGGGTCCAGCCGCCGGTCGGCCTGGTAGACGATGGACTGCATCAGGTGCTTGACCAGCCAGCCCAGGCTTTCGTCCACCCGGTAGGTGTCGGCGCTGTAGAAGTTGACGGGTTTGCTGCTGGATTTGCTCATGGCTTGATTGATTGCCTAGGCAATTATTGCCCAAGCATATATCCCTGCGCAAGCTGGGGTTGTCGCGGCAGCGAGCGTCACGGGCAGGCCCCTACACTGCGCCGATGAGCTCGACCGCCACTGCCACCACCGCCCCGCCACTCGCCGCCAGCAAGCCGCAGGAACGCCCCAAGGGCAGCCCCAAGGCGCTCTCGGGCCTGCTGCCCTTTCTGCGCCCCTACCGCGCCCGCATCGCGCTGGCGGTGTTGTTCCTGCTGCTGGCCGCGCTCAGCACGCTGGCCCTGCCGCTGGCGCTGAAGGTGCTGATCGACCAGGGCATCGTGGCCGCCGACCCGGGCGCGCGCGTGATGGCGCTGCGCGAGCATTTCCTGGCGCTGTTCGGCGTGGGCGTGGCGCTGGGGGTGTTCTCGGCCTCGCGCTTCTACATGGTGACCTGGCTGGGTGAGCGCGTCACCGCCGACCTGCGCAATGCCGTCTATGCCCATGTGCTGAAGCAGAGCCCCGAGTTCTTCGAGACCACCCAGACCGGCGAGGTGCTGAGCCGCCTCACCACCGACACCACGGTGGTGCAGACGGTGGTGGGCTCCAGCCTCTCGATGGGGCTGCGCAATATCGTGATGGGCGCGGGCGCCCTCATCATGCTGGTGGTCACCAACCCCTATGTGATGACCCAGGTGCTGGGCATCCTGGTGCTGGTGGTGCTGCCGGCGCTGTATTTCGGCCGGCGCGTGCGGCGCCTCTCACGCGCCAGCCAGGACCGCGTGGCCGACACCAGCGCGATCGCCGCCGAGGTGCTGAATGCCGTCACCGTGGTGCAGAGCTACACCCAGGAGGGCGCCGAGGCCGGCCGCTTCAGCGCCGCCAGCGAGGCCGCCTTCGACACCGCGCGCAAACGCACCAAGGTGCGCTCGGGCATGGTGGCCTTCATCATCAGCGCCACCTTCGGCGCCCTGCTGTGGGGCCTCTACCAGGGCACGCAGGCGGTGCTGGCCGGCCGCATCACGCCGGGGCATTTGGGCCAGACCGTCGTCTACGTGACCCTGCTGGTGGGCAGCGTGGCGGTGCTGGCCGAGGTCTGGGGCGATGTGCTGCGCGCCGCCGGCGCCACCGAGCGCCTGATGGAGCTGCTCTCCAGCCGCTCGCCGGTGCTGGACCCGGCCCGGCCCCAAGCCCTGGCCGCCGCCCAGGGGGGCTCCAGCCTGAGCCTGCGCGGCGTGCAGTTCCACTACCCCTCGCGCCCCGACCACGCGGCGCTGGCGGATTTCGATCTGGAGCTGAAAGCCGGCGAGACGGTGGCCCTGGTGGGCCCCAGCGGCGCCGGCAAGAGCACGGTGTTCCAGCTGCTGCTGCGCTTCTACGACGCCCAGGCCGGCGAGATCCGCCTGGATGGCCAGGCCCTGCCGCAGCTGGCGCTGAAGGAACTGCGCCAGCGCATCGGCCTGGTGCCGCAGGACAGCGTGATCTTCTCCAACAACGCGCTGGAGAACATCCGCTACGGTCGGCCCGAGGCCAGCGATGCCGAGGTGATGGCCGCGGCCAAGGCCGCCTTCGCGCACGACTTCATCATGAAGCTGCCCGAGGGCTACCAGACCTTTCTGGGCGAGCGCGGCGTGCGGCTCTCGGGCGGGCAGCGCCAGCGCATCAGCATCGCGCGTGCCATCCTCAAGAACCCGCCGCTGCTGCTGCTGGACGAGGCCACCAGCGCGCTCGACGCCGAGAGCGAGCGCGTGGTGCAGGCGGCGCTGGAGGCCGCCATGCGCGACCGCAGCACGCTGGTGATCGCGCACCGCCTGGCCACCATCCAGCGTGCCGATCGCATCGTCGTGATGGACCAGGGCCGCATCGTCGAGCAGGGCTCGCATGCCGAGCTGGTGGCGCGCGGCGGGCTGTACGCGCGCCTGGCGGCGCTGCAGTTCGAGGCCTAGCAGGCCGGCGCGGCAGCGGGCCGCAAAGAGCGGAATTCCCTCACGCGGCGGCGGGTCGGGCGGCGGGCATGGGCCCGCGCCTTGGCTACAGTAGCGCCATGGCGACCAGCCGCGCTGGTCGGGGCCGATGGGTTTTGTTTGCCCCGGTCGAAGGGAGCGATGTATGGCAAAGAGTGCAGGCGCGGACGCGGAACAGGGCGGCCGTCGCGAGCGCCGGACGGGAGCGGACCGGCGCGTCAAGGACCAACCCGCGCTGGTCAAGGGCGAGCGCCGGCGCGGCATTGAACCGCGCCGCCCCGAGATCGTCGAAATCGACATGAGCGCATCCGAATGGGGTGCGCTGGTCCAGGACTTCGAAAAGCCGGAGCAGGTCTGAGAGGGGACCGGCGGAGGTAACTAGAATCCGCCCCCATGACCGAAGCATCCCATTCGCGCCCGGTGCGCAGCCAGTACGAAGACTTCATGCGCCATGTGGCCGAGCATGGCGTGCACAAGGGCGACCGCACCGGCACCGGCACGAGCAGCGTGTTCGGCCACCAGATGCGCTTTGACCTGCGCGAAGGCTTTCCGCTCGTCACCACCAAGAAGGTGCACCTCAAGTCCATCATCCTCGAGCTGCTGTGGTTTCTGCGCGGCGACTCGAATGTGCAGTGGCTGCAGGAACGCGGCTGCAGCATCTGGGATGAATGGGCGCGGCCCGACGGCTCGCTGGGCCCGGTCTACGGCGTGCAATGGCGCAGCTGGCCCAAGGCCGACGGCAGCCATATCGACCAGATCGCCGAGGTGGTGAAGCAGCTCAAGCACAACCCCGATTCGCGCCGCATCATCGTGAGCGCCTGGAACGTGGCCGAGCTCGACCAGATGGCGCTGATGCCCTGCCATGCCTTCTTCCAATTCTATGTGGCGCCACCGGACTCGGCTACGGCTCGGGGGCGTCTGTCCTGCCAGCTCTACCAGCGCAGCGCCGACATCTTTCTGGGCGTGCCCTTCAACATCGCCAGCTACGCCCTGCTGACCCATATGCTGGCCCAGCAATGCGATCTCGAGGTGGGCGACTTCATCTGGACCGGCGGCGATTGCCATATCTACAGCAATCATGCCGAGCAGGTGCAGACCCAGCTCGCGCGCGCGCCCTTCCCCTACCCCACGCTCAACATCAAGCGCAGACCGGCCAGCATCTTCGACTATGAGTTCGAGGACTTCGAGGTGCTGGACTACAAGCACCACCCGGCCATCAAGGCGCCGGTGGCGGTATGAGCCACGCACGGCCGCCCGAAGGGGCGAATCCCCGCTCGGCGGGGCGGCGCGCAGCGCCTGGGGTGCGAACATGAGCGGCATCACCCTGATCGCTGCCGTGGCGCGCGGCGGCGCCATCGGTCGCGGCAACGAGCTGCTGTGCCGCCTGCCCGAGGACATGGCGCACTTCAAGGCCCTGACCCTGGGCCACACCGTCATCATGGGGCGCAAGACCTGGGATTCGATCCCGGCCAAGTTCCGCCCCCTGGTCGGGCGCCGCAACATCGTGCTGTCACGCCAAGCGGGTCTGATGCTGGAAGGCGCCGAGGTGTGCGCCGGCCTGGAGGCGGCACTGGCCGCCTGCGTCGGCGAGCCCCAGGTCTTCGTGATCGGCGGGGCCGAGATCTATGCCCTCGCCCTGCCCCGGGCCGACACCCTTGAACTGACCGAGATCGACGCCAGCTTCGAGGGCGCCGATGTCTTCTTCCCCAGCTGGCGTGCCGAAGACTTCGCCGAGGTCGCGCGCCAGCCGCAGCAGTCCGCCCAGGGCTGGTCCTATGCCTTTGTGCGCTACCAGCGCCGCAGCAAGTAATTCAAGGAGATTCACCCATGTCCGGACACGGTTTTCACGTTCACGGCCCGCATGACCATGAGCTGGAGCATGCGGCCCAGCACGAGCCCAAGGGCCTGGCCGGCCAGCTGGCGGTGATCACCGCCATCCTCGCCACCGTCGGTGCGATGTTCTCCTATATGGGGGGCGCGACCCAGGCCAACGCCGGTCTGTACAAGAACGATGCCGCGATCAAGAAGACCGAGGCATCCAACCAGTGGAACTACTACCAGGCCAAGAGCAGCAAGCAGAACTTGGCCGAGCTGGCGGCGGTGCTGGTGACGGACGACAAGCGCAGCAAGTACCTCGAGGAGATCGAGCGCTACAAGAAGGAAAAGGTCGAGATCAAGGACAAGGCCGAGGCGCTGGAGAAGGAATCCGCCGAGTTCGACCACATGAGCGCCGAGCAGATGCACCAGCACCATCGCTGGGCCCAGGCCACCACGGCGCTGCAGATCTCGATCGCGCTGGCCGCGATCGCCCTGCTCACCAAGAAGCGCTGGATGGAGGCCGCCACCATCGGCGTGGGCGTGCTGGGCGTGCTGGTGGGCGTGGCGGCCTGGTTCCACTTCTAGGAAGTTCAGCGCACCGGCAGGCCATGGGCGCGCCAGGCGCCCAAGCCCCCACTCAGATTGCGCACCCGCGTGTGACCGTGGTGCAGCAGGTATTGCATGGCCTGCAGGCTACGGCCACCGGCGGCGCAGGCCATGATGAGATCGGCATCGCGCGGCAGCTCGGCATGGCGGCGCTCCAGCTCGCTCAGCGGCAGGTGGATGACCTGCGCATGGTCGTAGGCGGCGCGCGCCACCTCATGGGCTTCGCGCACGTCCACCAGCCAGCAGCCACCGGCTTGCAGGGCCTGCAGGGCGGCGAGAGGGTCGAGTTGCAGAAGGGCGTGGTTCATGGCGATGTCTTGCCGGCAGTCGGCTTGCTGGGTGGAAAGAAGGCGGCGCGCTCGTCGATGAGGCGTGCCGATTGTCGAGCGATCTGGCCGCAGACCAGGTCGCAGAGTTCGTAGACGGTGGCGTCGGCAATGCGGTAATAGGCACTGGTGCCGCGGCTTTCGCGCAGCACCAGCCCATGTTGCTGCAGCATGCTGAGATGCCGCGACACATTGGCCGCGGTGGAGCCGCACAGCTCGGCAATCTCGCCCACCTTGCGCTCCTGCTGACGCAGCAGGTTGAGGATCTGCAGGCGCGTCGGCTCCGAGAGCGCCTGGAAATAGCCCGCCACCTGCTCGAGCGCGGCCGCGGGCAAGGTCTTCATGGCGGATTGCGCGGCGTCATCTGCGTCTGAGGGCATGGCTGTCACCTGGTGGGCTTGCTGCAATGTCTATTTGACTATTTGCGTGAATGGTTAAATAATACGTTAACGATATTTGATTGTCCAGCCATCCGGCTGAGCAGGAAAGAAGCCGCGCCATGAAGACCAACGCCTCCCGTCCCTCGCCCCTGCAGCGCCCCAGGCGCTGGCTGTTGCTGGCCAGCCTGAGCATCGGCGCTGCGGCCGCAGACGCAGCGCCTGCGGCGCCGGCGCTGCGCAGCCTGACGGTGGCCGCCGCCAGCGGCCGCCAGGCGCAGAGCCTGGACGGCGTGGTGGAAGCCCTGCGCCAGACCGTGGTGGCCGCCCAGGTGGCGGGCGCGATCGTGCAACTGGACGTGAAGGCGGGCGACCGTGTCAAGGCCGGCCAGGTGCTGATGCGCATCGATGCCCGCGCCGCCGAACAGGCGGCCAATGCCAGCGAGGCCCAGGCCCAGGCGGCGCGCGCCTCGCTGCAGCTGGCCAGCCGCGAGTTCGAGCGCCAGCAGCTGCTGCACAAGCAGCACTACATCAGCCAGGCCGCGCTGGACCAGGCCGAGGCCCAATACAAGGCCACCCAGGCCCAGGTGAATGCGCAGCTGGCCCAGCTGGCCGTGGCGCGCACGCAGAGCGGTTTCAACACCGTGCGCAGCCCCTACGACGGCGTGGTGGCCGAGCTGCCCGTGACCCTGGGCGACATGGCCATGCCGGGGCGAGCCCTGGTGACGGTCTACGATCCCAGCGCGCTGCGCGTCACTGCGAATGTGCCGCAAAGCATCGCCGCCGGCCTGGCCGCCGGCAGCGCGCCGATGGTGGAAATCCCCGGGCTGGCCGGCGGCATGCTGGCTCCCACGCGCGTGCAGCAACTGCCCATCGTCGACGCCAGTTCGCACACCCTGCAGCTGCGCCTCGATCTTGCGCCCAAGCTGACGGGTGCCGTGCCCGGCATGTTCGCGCGCGTCTGGTTGCCGGGCAGCGTGGCCGCGGCCGCGGCCTCGCCCGCGGTGCCGCGCACGGCGGTGGTGAGGCGCGCCGAGCTGAGCGGCCTTTACGTGTTGGACGGCCAGGGCAAGCCGCTGCTGCGCCAGGTCCGGCTGGGCGCCGTGCGGGGTGAGCAGGTCGAGGTGCTGAGCGGCCTGAGCGTGGGCGAGAAGATCGCGCTGGACCCGCAAGCCGCCGCGCGCATCCGCTGAGGACTGGCCATGAATACATCGCACGCCACGCCGAACCGCCTGGGCGCCTCCGGGCGCATCGCCGCCTTCTTCCAGTCGGCCCAGATCACCCCCTTGCTGGCCCTGGTGGCCCTGTTGCTGGGCATCTTCGCGGTGCTGGTGACGCCGCGCGAGGAGGAGCCGCAGATCAACGTCACCATGGCCAATGTGCTGATCCCCTTCCCTGGCGCGAGTGCCAGGGACGTGGAGCAGATGGTGGCCACGCCGGCCGAACAGGTGCTGGCGCAGATTGCCGGCATCGAGCATGTGATGTCGGTGTCGCGCCCCGGGCTGGCGGTGCTGACGGTGCAGTTCAAGGTGGGCGTGCCGCGCACCGAGGCGCTGGTGCGCCTGCACGACACCGTGGCCGCGAATGCCGACTGGCTGCCGCAGAACCTGGGCGTGCTGCCCCCCATCATCAAGCCCAAGGGCATTGACGATGTGCCCATCGTGACGCTGACCCTGTACGCCAAGCAGGCCCAGACCGGCGCCTTCGACCTCGAGCGCGTGGCGCACAGCATGGAGATCGAACTCAAGCGCGTGCCCGGCACGCGCGAGGTCACGAGCATCGGCGGCCCGGGCCGCGCGCTGCGCGTGCAGATCGACCCGGCGCGCCTGAACGGCAGCGGCCTGACGGTGGCCGAGCTGCGCCAGGCCTTGCAGTCGGCCAATCTGGGCCTGCCGCTGGGCGATTTGTTGCAGAACAACCAGGCGATTGCGCTGGAGGCCGGACCCTTCCTGACCGACGCCCGCGATGTGGCCGAATTGATCGTCGGCGTGCAGTCCGGCAAGCCGGTGTTCCTGCGCGACGTGGCCACGGTGGAAGACGGCCCGCTCACGCCCAGCCGTTATGTCTGGCATGGCGAGAAGGTGGATGGCAAGGGCCAGGAGTACCCGGCCGTCACCATCGCCATCACCAAGAAGGCGGGCGAGAACGCCATCGATGTGGCGAATGCGGTGATGCAGCGCGTCGAGGGGCTGCGCAACACCGTGATCCCGGCCGAGGTGTCGGTGGCCGAGACGCGCAACTACGGCGCTACCGCGAATGACAAGGCCGGCAAGCTGATCCAGAAGCTGTTGTTCGCCACCGCCTCGGTGGTGGCCCTGGTCTTCATCGCGCTGGGCCGGCGCGAGGCCGCCATCGTCGGCACCGCGGTGATCCTGACGCTCACCGTCACCCTGTTCGCCTCCTGGGCCTGGGGCTTCACGCTGAACCGCGTCTCGCTGTTCGCGCTGATCTTCTCGATCGGCATCCTGGTGGACGACGCCATCGTGGTGGTGGAGAACATCCACCGCCACCAGCAGCTCTTCCCCGGCCGCAGCCTCAGGGAGCTGATCCCCGGCGCGGTGGACGAGGTGGGCGGCCCCACCATCCTGGCCACGCTGACGGTGATCGCCGCGCTGCTGCCGATGGCCTTCGTCTCGGGTCTGATGGGCCCGTACATGAGCCCCATCCCCATCAATGCCAGCATGGGCATGCTCTTGTCGCTGGCGATCGCCTTCGTCGTCACGCCCTGGCTGGCGCGCATCTGGATGAAGGCCCTGCCCGCCGATGCACATGCCGACCCGCATGCCCTGCATGGCCTCTCCGCCAAGCTGGCGCCGCTGTTCGAGCGCGTTTTTGCGCCGCTGCTGGACAGCCAGCGCGGCGGCCGCAACCGCAGCTGGCTGGGCCTTGGCATCGCCGGCCTGATCGTCGTTTCGCTGGCCTTGCCGGCGGCCGGTCTGGTGCTCTTGAAGATGCTGCCCTTCGACAACAAGTCCGAGTTCCAGGTGGTGGTGGACATGCCGGCCGGCACGCCGCTGGAGCAGACCGCGGCGGTGTTGCACGAGCTCGGCGCGCACCTGGCCAGCGTGCCCGAGGTGACCGACTACCAGGCCTATGCCGGCACCGCCGCGCCCATCAATTTCAACGGCCTGGTGCGCCAGTACTATCTGCGCGCCGGCAGCGAGCAGGGCGACATCCAGGTGAATCTGGTGGACAAGCATGCCCGCCATGAGCAGAGCCATGCCATCGCCACGCGCGTGCGCCCGGCGCTGCAGGCGATCGGCCAGCGCTTCGGCGCGAACGTCAAGGTGGTGGAGGTGCCGCCCGGCCCGCCGGTGCTCTCGCCCATCGTGGCCGAGATCTACGGCCCCGAGGCCGAGGGCCGCCAGCAGGTGGCCAAGGCGGTGCGCGCCCTGTTCGACAAGCAGGCCGGCCTGGTCGACGTGGACGACAGCAGCATCGCCGCGGCGCCGCGCAAGCTGCTGCTGGTGGACCGCCGCAAGGCCGCGCTGCTGGGCGTGCCGCAGCAGGCCATCGTCAGCACCCTGCGCACGGCCCAGGCCGGCGAGGCGGTGAGCTATCTGCACGACCAGAGCAAGTACCCGGCCGCGGCCATGCTGCAGCTGGCGCCCGAATCGCAGGGCGACCTGAACGCCCTGCTCTCGCTCTCGATGCGCGCGAGCAACGGCAAGCTGGTGCCGATCCGCGAGCTGGTGACGGTGAGCGATACGCTGCGCGAGCAGCCCGTCTATCACAAGGACCTGCTGCCGCTGAACATGGTGGTGGCCGACATGGCCGGCAAGATCGACAGCCCGCTCTACGGCATGTTCGGCATGCGCAGCGAGCTCGCCAAGATCAAGGCCCCCGACGGCGCCCCGCTGGCCGAGCATTTCATCAGCCAGCCGGCCGATGCCTACCGCGGCTACGCGATCAAATGGGACGGCGAATGGCAGATCACCTACGAGACCTTCCGCGACATGGGCGCGGCCTATGCGGTGGGCCTGGTGTTGATCTATCTGCTGGTGGTGGCGCAGTTCGGCTCCTACCTGACGCCGCTCATCATCATGGCGCCGATCCCGCTCACCATCATCGGCGTGATGCCCGGCCACGCCCTGCTGGGCGCGCAATACACCGCCACCAGCATGATCGGCATGATCGCGCTGGCCGGCATCATCGTGCGCAACTCCATCCTGCTGGTGGACTTCATCAATCTGCAGCTGCGCGAGGGCATGGTGTTTGAGCGCGCCATCGTCAGCTCGGCCATCACGCGTGCCCAGCCCATCATGCTGACCGGGCTGGCCGCCATGATGGGCGCCTTCTTCATCCTCGATGACCCGATCTTCAACGGCCTCGCGATCTCGCTGATCTTCGGCATCTTCGTCTCCACCATCCTGACCCTGGTGGTGATCCCGACCCTTTACTACATGGCCTACCGCAAGCGCCTGCACTTGCTGTTGCCCGCCTGATCCCGTTCCCTATCTCACAACCACTCTAGGAGTACACCATGAGCACTTGGCAAGTCGTTCGCATCGTCGCCGGCAGCTTCATCCTGCTGTCGCTGGCCCTGGGCATCCCGGGCAGCCCGCTGTTTGTTTCAGCCTGGTGGCTGGCCTTCACCGCCTTCGTGGGCGTGAACCTGCTGCAAAGCGGCTTCACGCGCTGGTGCCTGATGGAAAGCATCTTCGCCAAGCTGGGCCTCAAGCGCGGCGACTAAGATCGTCCGCGCCACACCAGGAAGCCAGCATGGACAAGGAAATCATCAGCATCGAACTCCGGCAGCAGCAGGACTACTGCTTCAAGGCCAGCTTTGGCGGCACCCTGCCCGAGCTGCTGTGCGACGAGCCGCCGCCGATGGGCAGCGGCCTGGGCCCTTCGCCGGTGCAGCTGCTGTGCAGCGCGGTGGCCAACTGCCTCAGCGATTCGCTGCTGTTCGCGCTGCGCAAGTACAAGCAGGCGCCCGAGCCGCTGAGCTGCCGCGTCAGCGCGGAGGTCGGCCGCAATGCCGAGGGGCGCTTGCGCGTGCTGGCCATGCAGGCGCAGCTGCACCTGGGCGTGCCCGCCGCGCAGCTGCAGCATCTGGACCGCGTGCTGGCGCAGTTCGAGAGCTTCTGCACCGTCACGCAGAGCGTCGGCCAGGGCTTCCCGGTGGAGGTGCAGGTCTGGGACGCCGACGCGCAGCGCCTGAAATGAAGCGCGCCCGCTGAGCCCGACATGCACGCCGCCGTCGTCTCACTCCATCGGCAAGGCCCCGTGCATCCGCAGGCGCAGGCCTGCGCGCGCTGCGAGCTGCGGCGCCTGGCGCTGTTCGGCACGCTGTCGGAGCAGGCGCTGGACTGTATCCATGTGCATATCGCCGCACAGCGGCTGGAGCCCGGTCAGGCCCTGTACGACATCGGTCAGCAAGCCGGAGCGCTCTTCACCGTGCGCTCGGGCGTGGTGCGGCTGGAGCGCGTCAACGCCAGCGGCGAACGCCGGGTGGTGAGGCTGGCCGGGCGCGGCGATCTGATCGGCCTGGAGGCGCTGCTCAAGCAGCCCTATGGCAGTACCGCACTGGCCAGCACGCCGCTGGAGGTCTGCCGCATTCCGCGCGGCCTGGTGGCCGAGTTGAGCCAGTCGCATGTCGGTCTGGCAACCGCACTGATGCAGCGCTGGCAACATGCACTTGCGCAAGCGGAGGAATGGTTGGCAGAGCTGTCGATGGGGCCGGCACAACGCCGCGTGCTGCGCCTGGTGCACAAGCTGAGCCAATACGCCCAGGGCGATGAGCAGCAACCCTGGATCTGGCTGCCCACGCGTGGCGATATCGGTGCGATGCTCAATATGAGCATGGAGACGGCCAGCCGCGCCATCAGCGCGCTCCGGCGCCAGGGGGTGCTGCTGCAGGTCGAGCCGCAGCGCGCGCGTCTGGATCTGGCGCTGCTGCAGGCGACCCTGCGCAGCGACGAGAGGGGCTGAGTTTCCCCTGGTTCAGCGTGCCGCTGCCGGCATCAGCCGTTCCTTGACCTCGATCTCGGCGGCCGGATCGAGTTCGATCGCCACCTGGGTGCAGACGGCGCGGCACAGCGCGGCGACGCGCTCGCTCTGCAGCCGGTAGTAGATCTGCGTGCCCTCGCGGCGCTTGGACAGCACGCCGCTGCGGTAGAGCGTGGAGAGATGCTGCGACATATTGGGCTGCGTGGTCTCGATCGCTTCCAGCAGCTCCGACACATTCTTCTCGCCATGGCAGACCGCGCTGATGATCTTCAGCCGGATCGGCGTGGACAAGAGCGAGAACAGTTCGGCGACAGATTCGAAAACCTTGTCTTCGGGCGGACGGTCTTCCATGGCGGCTTCTGAGAGTGGCACGCGCCGATTGTATTCGCAAGAACGGATATAAGCGTGGCGCGAAGCTAGGGGCGGCTCACTTGAACCTGTAATGCTGCTTGTTGAGCACCGCCGCCACCGCGCTCACTTCCTCGGGAAACATGCCCAGATTGAGCTCGGTATTGCACTGCTCCACCATGCCGCGCAGGCTGCCGGCGGTCTTGACACGCTCCAGCGGCCGATAGACCGCCGAGCCATCGCCGCCGAACTTGCGCGCATGGCATTCGGCGCAGCGATGCTCCTGGATCAGCTTCTGACCCAGGGCCAGATCGGCATCCTTGAAGATGCTGGCGTCGTCGCTGGATTGAGCGCTGGCATGCCAGGCCAGCGGGCCAGCGGCGCACAAGGCGGCCGCAAGCATGGCAAATTTGGCGATCTTCATGGCCTGCTCCCGGTCATCGCGGCTGGGCGACCATGGTATTGCGCTTACTTGGCGCCGCCAAGCACCCAGGCCGCCAGCGTCTTGGCGTCGGCATCGCTGAGCGCGGCCTGGGCCGGCATCGGCACCGGGCCCCATTTACCCGAGCCGCCGGCCTTGATGCTGGCGCTGAGCTTGTCGACGGCGTCGGCCTGGCCGGCATATTTCTTCGCCACCTCGGCATAGGCCGGGCCCACCAGCTTCTTGTCCACCGCATGGCAGGCCATGCATGAATTCTTCTGGGCCAGCGCCAGATTGGCATGTGCCAAGGGGCTGGCCAGCAGGGCCACCAGGCTGAGCGCCAGGGCGTAGGGTTTGCTCGTCATCGTGTCTCCAGTTCAATTGCTTCCATTTATCCGCGCACGATGATATTTCATCTGCGCACCAGACTTTGCCTTGGCTCAAGGCGGCCGGGCCGGTCGCCAGCGAATATATGCGCATTCGCTTATTTTAAAGACCATCGCATGAGCAAGTCCTACCGCGCCATCACTGCCGAGGTTTCCGCTTCGCTGGCCAAGCTGCGTGCCGACATCCCCGACACCACCCGCGGCTTTTCGGCGCTGGCGCAGGCGGCCACGCGCGACGGCACGCTGGACAAGAAGACCAAGGAGTTGATCGCCATGGCGCTGTCGGTGGCCTCGCGCTGCGATCCCTGCGTCGGCTTTCATGCCGAGGCGCTGGTCAAGCTGGGCTGCAGCCGCGCCGAATTCGAGGACATGCTGGGCATGTGCATCTATATGGGCGGCGGGCCTTCGCTGATGTACGCGGCCCAGGCTTTGCAGGCCTTCGAGGAGTTCGGCGGGCCGGGCGCCACGCCGGGCCAATAAGGCGCTACTGCGCCAGGCGCAGATAGGCCAGCACATCAGCCTCGAACATCTCGCCCGGCACGACCTCGACGAGCCGGCCCCGGCGGTCCACCACCGCCGTCAGAGGCACCGAGCGGCGGCGGCTCAGCGCCGCGGCCAGTGCCTCGGCGTCCAGCGTGTTGGGAAAACTCCAGCCGCGTGCGGCCGCATGGCGGGCCACGGCGGCCGCGTCGCTCGAACGCACCACGCCCAGCACCGTCAGCGCCTGGCCCTGCGCGGCGCGCCAGAGCTTCTCCAGATGGACGTTGTGGCGCTCGCAGAAACCGCAATCGGGTGACCAGAACACCAGCACCACGGCGCGCCCCTGGGCGCCCTGCCAGGCCTGGCCGTCCAGCAGACGCACCTCGGGCCAGGACACCAGCTCGCCGCGCGTAGCCGGCAGGGCCAGGGCCGCCGGCGCTGCAAGCGCCAGCAGGCTGAACAGACAGGCGCGCCGCCTCATCGCCCCTCCTGCTCCATCAGCAGATAGGTGTTGTAGGCATTGATGCGGTTGGCGGCGGCAAACAGCGGCAGCTTGGCGAAGCGCGACCAGTCGGTGCGCGCATAGGCTTCCTCGAAGGGTTCCATATTGCGCGCCGCCTCACCCATGCGCTGGCGCAGAAAGGCCAGGTAGTCGCGCGTCATCTGCAGATCCTCGCGCGCGGTGCTCGACACCGGGCCATGGCCGGGCACGATCACCTGGGTGTCGAAGGCCAGCAGCTTGTCCAGTGCGCCGATCCAGCGCCCGCTGTCGGCCTGGCCCACAAAGGGCACGCGGCCGCGGAACACGATGTCGCCGGCCAGCAGCAGCTTGAGCTGCGGCACATAGACCACCAGGTCCTCGGGCGTGTGGGCCGGGCCTACCGGCTGGATCTGGAAGTCCAGACCGCCCATCCGCAACGTCAGTGCGCCGGCGATCCAGCGGTCCGCCGGCACCAGCGTGGTCTTTTCGTCGATCCAGGGGAACAACTCCTCGCGGCTGGCCTTGAGGCGCAGGGCGGCGGTGTCGGAATGCAGGTAGATCTGCCCGTCCTGCTGTGCGATCACCTGGGCACCGGCGGCCTTGAGGGCCTGCAGGCCGTAGATGTGGTCGGCGTGGTAATGCGTCATCACCACATAGCGGATCGGTGCCGGCGTGATCTTGCGGATTTCCTGGATCAGCTCCTGCGCCAGCGCCGGCGAGCCCAGCGCATCCACCACCAGCACGCCCTCGGGCGTGACGACGAAGGCGGCGTTGGAGATGAAATTGCGATTGGCGGTGGAGCCCAGCGCCGATTCACCCTGCACCATCCAGGTTTGCGGCGCCACCTGCACGGCGTGCACGGCCTGGGCCTGGCTCAAGCTCGCGCCCAGGGCGGCCACCAGCATGCACAAGCGAGCAATCAAACTGTTTATTCGCATGCGCTGATATTACAGCGCGCTCCATCGCCTGTCGACCATCATGGTTAGTCCCGATGGGCCGAGGCGCGGCTTGTGCGGATGCTGGCAGCCGGGCCCACAAGCGCAGGCCCGCCAACTCAGGAGATGCTCATGACAGGGACGAGAGTACGCGGCGCATGGCCGCTGAGCCTGGCCTTGCTGGCCGGCGCGAGCTGGGCACAGGATCCCAAGGCCGACCCTCATCTGGCGCGCAACCTCGCGGCCACCTGCGCCAACTGCCATGGCACGGCCGGCGTGGCCAAGGGCGAGATGAAGACGCTCGCCGGCCGCAAGGAGGACGAGCTGCTCAAGCTGCTGGCCGACTTCCGCAGCG
Organism: Paucibacter sediminis; assembly: GCF_030254645.1. Classification (NCBI taxonomy): domain Bacteria; kingdom Pseudomonadati; phylum Pseudomonadota; class Betaproteobacteria; order Burkholderiales; family Sphaerotilaceae; genus Roseateles; species Paucibacter sediminis. The sequence continues at coordinate 4,202,814 of NZ_CP116346.1, read as the reverse complement.
GTGCCCAGCCGGCCACCATCATGCACCAGATCGCCAAGGGCTATAGCGAGGAGCAGCTCAAGCTGGTCGTGAAGCATTTCGCCGCGCTGCCGGCCAAGCCCTGAGGAGCATCGCATGACAAAAGCGCATCAACAATCCGAACTGCAACGTCGCCAGCTGCTGCTGGGCGGCCTGGCGCTGGCGGGCATGGGCCTGACGGGCTGCGCAAGCATGGGCACGGGGCCGTCGATCGGCCGGGTGGTGGTGGTGGGCGGCGGCTTTGGGGGCGCCACCGCGGCGCGCTATCTGCGCCTGTGGGGCGGCAATGTGGACGTGACCCTGGTGGAGCGCCAGCCCAGTTTCGTCTCCTGCCCGATCTCCAACCTGGTGCTGGGCGGCCACAAGCAGATGAGCGACATCACGCGCGGCTACGAGGGCCTCAAGGCCCTGGGCGTGAAGCTGGTGCAGGGCGAGGTGGTGGCGATCGACCCGGTGGCCAAGTCGGTGCGTCTGGCCGACGGCAGCGCGCTGGCCTACGACCGCCTGGTGCTCTCGCCCGGCATCGATTTCATGAGCGATCAGATCGGCGGCCTGCAGGCCGCGCTGGCCAGCGGCCAGGTGCTGCACAGCTGGAAGGCCGGCCCGCAGACGGTGGCGCTGCGCAAGCAGCTGACCGACATGGCCGACGGCGGCGTGGTGGCGATGAGCATTCCCAAGGCACCCTACCGCTGCCCGCCCGGCCCCTATGAGCGGGCCTGCATGATCGCCAGCTACCTGAAGACGGCCAAGCCCAAGTCCAAGCTGCTGGTGCTGGATGCCAACCCCGAGATCCAGTCCAAGAAGGCGCTGTTCGAGAAGGCCTTCAAGCAGCATTACGAGGGCATCCTCGAGTACCGCCCCAATGCCGAGCTGAAGGAGGTCGCCAATGCTGGCAAGCTGGCACGCCTGGAGTTCGAGGACGTCAAGGCCGATGTGCTGAACGTGATTCCACCGCAGCGTGCCGCCGACCTGGCGCTGCAGGCCGGCGTGGTGAACATCAACCAACGCTGGGCCGGCGTGCACTGGCTGAGCATGGAGTCCACCGCCCTGCCCGGCGTGCATGTGCTGGGCGACGCCGTCTTCCCCGGCCCGGGCATGCCCAAGTCCGGCCATATGGCCAACCAGCAGGCCAAGCTGGCGGCCGCGGCCATCATCCAGCTGCTCAGGGGCGAGGCCGTCAATGCCACGCCGGTGCTGATGAACACCTGCTACAGCTTCGTCACCGCGCGCGACGTCGTGCATGTGGCCTCGGTGCACCAGTACGACGCCGCCGAGAAGGCCTTCAAGCCGGTGCCCGGCTCGGGCGGCGTGTCCGCCGCCGCCAACCAGGTCGAGGGGCGTTATGCCCTCTCCTGGGCGGAGAACATCTGGACCGACATGCTTGGGTAAGCCTCAGTTCAAACCACTGATGTAGGCCGACACGGCCTTCAGCTCCAGCTCGCTGAGCTTGCTGGCGATGGCGTGCATCACCGCGTTGTCGTTGCTGCGTTCGCGCTTGTTGAACAGGCGCAGCTGGTTCTCGGTGTACTGCGCGTGCTGGCCGGCCAGGCGCGGCAGCTGCGGCGTGCCATGACCCTTGGGGCCATGGCAGCCGGCACAGGCGGCCACGCCGCTATAGGGATTGCCGCGCATGAAGACAAAGCGCCCCACCTGGGCCAGTTCGCTGTCGTCCACCGCGTGGGCCACCGGCTTGCGCGACTCGAAATAGCGGCCCAGCGCGGCGAAGTCTTCGGCATTCAGGTCTTCCACCATCGCCTGCATGGTGCTGCTCTTGCGCTTGCCGGCCTGGTAGTCGGCCAGCTGGCGCGCCACATAAGCACCATGCTGGCCGGCCAGGCGCGGAAACACCGGGCTGGAACTCTCGCCATCGACGCCATGGCAGATGAAGCATTTGCCCTGCACGATCTCCTCGGCACGGGCGAGCTGCGCATCCTGGGCCTGGGCGCCCGCAGCAAGCATGAGGATCAGCCAGCCGGCGGCCGCTGAACGACGGAGTTGGGTGTAGCGCATGAACCTCACTCTAGGGCATCAGGCCCTGAAGCTGCGGGAGAACTGGGGCACCGCCTGATCCAGGGCGGCCACGGGCTGGGCGGCCAGGCGCTCGGCGCGGCGATCGACCCAGTGATCGGTGAGGGCCGCGGCGCCCCACATGCAGGACAGGGTGACCCAGGAGGTGACGGTGAACACCGCCGCGCCCGACAGGCCCGCGCCGACCGCGCAGCCACCCGCCAGCATGCCGCCGAAACCCATCAACACCGCACCCACCAGGTAACGCCGCATGCTGGCGCCGCCGGCAAAGCCCTCCAGCTTCAGCTCGCGAAACAGCGCGGCGGCCAGGAAGGAGCCCAGGAACACGCCGGGCACCAGGCCCAGGTCGAAGGTGGGCGGCTTGCTAGGGGCGAACAGCACCCGCGTCAGCACCTCGGCCGAGGGGCCGGTGAAGCTCAGGGCCTGCACCGGTGCGGCCTCCGCGTCCAAGCCCAGCAGCGCCACGTAGGAGGTGAACCACCAGGCCGCGCCGATCGCCAGGCCCACCATGATGGCGCCAGCCCAACCCCAGGCGGGCACACGCTGGTGCCAGGCCCAGCGCACCGCCGCCGCAAGCCAGACGGCGGCAAAAAGCAAGGCCCCGCCGCGGCCGATGCCGGTGATGGCGATGAGGTCGCGCGCCGCGCCCCCCTCCACCGTCCACCAGGCCGAGATCAGCTCGCGCAGAGGGGCCAGCACGCCGGTCCAGGCGGCCTGCGCGGTGACCGCGAACACCAGGCCCGACAACACCGAGCGCAGATTGCCCTGCGCGGCCAGCACCAGTAGGCGGCTGGAGCAGCCACGCGCCAGAATCATGCCGATGCCGAACAGCGCGCCGCCGATCGCCGCGCCAGAGAGGCTGCCGCGCGCCGCCAGCTGGCGCGCCGCGCTGACATCGGCCTGGCCCAGCGCGATCAGCGCCTGGGTGGACAGCAAGGCGGTGGCAAAGGCAAACAACCACACCGTCAGCTTGCCGCCCGGCGCGCCGCGCGAGAACTCGATCGTGGCCGAACGCAGGCAGAAACGCGAACGCTGGGCAAAGAAGCCGAACACAAAACCGATGATCAGCCCGCCACCGGCCAGGGCCTTGGCCTGACCGAGCGATTCGAGGATGGATTCCAGCGGCATGATGGCGGCCTTGATCTGCTTTTGCTTCGGCTATGCGCGTTTGCCCCAGATCAATTCGGGACAATTTGCTTTTAAATCCTAATATGCGCAGCTGCTGATGTATAGAGCCTGCGGAACCTCAAGGAGTGATCCATGTCAATTCAACGCCGAATGCTGGTGCGTGGCCTTGCCGCGCTGGGCCTGAGCCTGTCGTTGGCCCTGCCCGCGGCAACCGCCCTTGCCGCCGATGCGGGCGTCAAGGTGGTCTACCACCTGAGCGAGGGCGTGGCCCAGGCCGCCAGGGCCATGGGTAATATTCGCAACCATCTGGCGGCCGACCCAACGGCGAAGATCGTGGTGGTGAGCCATGGCGCGGGCATCGACTTTCTGCTCGACGGCGCCAACACCCCGCAGGGCCAGCCCTTCGCTGGCGCCATCGGCGATCTGGCCGGCCAGGGTGTGGAATTCAGGGTCTGCAACAACACCCTTGCCGCACGCAAGATCTCGCCCGACAAGGTGGCAATGGAAGCCAAGATCGTGCCCTCGGGCGTGGCCGAGGTGGCCAGGTTGCAGGCGCGCGAGGGCTTCGTCTACCTGCATCCCTGATGTCGCTCGGGCCGCTCAGGCCGCCAGGCCCGGGTTGCCCTGCACGCCCAGCAGCCTGGGCGTGTTGAGCTTGCGGCTGCTGACGCGGCCCTGGCTCTTCAGCCACTGCTCGACCACGTCCCACACCATGCGCGTGCCCGGCATGCTGGCGGCCTCTTCGGCCACCGGGGCCCAGCCGGCCACCTTGTAGAGCTTGTCGGCATCGATGGGCTTGCCGTGCAGGCGCATGTCCTGGATGCGCCTGCCCATCGCCGCCCCGGGCTCGCAGCTGTAGCTCAGGCCGCCCACGCGCACCATGTCGCCGCCCTGCTGGTAATAAGGGTCGGGATTGAAGAGGTTGTCGCACACGTCTTCCAGCACCGTCTTGATCATGGCGCCGCTCATGGACGTGACGGTGGCGTAGGAATAGGTGGTGGCGAGCTGGTCCATCATCAGCTCGCGCGTGATCACGTCGCCCGGCAGCAGCGTCGTACCCCAGCGGAAGCCGGGCGAGAAGGCGATGTCGGCGCCCTGCACCTCGATCAAGGCATCGACGATCAGCTGGTCCCAGCTGCCGTTGAAATTGCCGCGGCGGTACAGCAGGCCGTCGCTCACCGCCAGTTGCTCGTTCAGCTTGGCCTCATAGGGCTTGCGGATCTTCTCGATCAGCGCCGCCATGTCCGGATCGGCCTTGAGCATATTGGAGAAGATCGGCAGCAGCTTGTAGCGGAAGTCGGCCACGCGGCCGTCCTTCACCTCGAAGTCCAGCACGCCGAGGAACTTGCCATTGCTGCCGGCATTCGTCACCAGGGTGGTGCCGCCGGCATTCTTGACCTGCACCGGCACCGGCACGCCGTCGTGCGTGTGACCGCCCAGGATGGCATCGATGCCGCGCACCCGCGAGGCCATCTTCAGGTCCACGTCCATGCCGTTGTGCGAGAGCACCACCACCACCTTGGCGCCCTTGGCACGCACCTCGTCGACCATGGCCTGCATGTTCTCGTCCTGGATGCCGAAGGCCCAGTCGGCCACCATATAGCGCGGGTTGGCGATCGGCGTGTAGGGGAAGGCCTGGCCGATGATGGCGCACTGCACGCCGTTCATCTCGCGCATCACATAGGGCGCGAACACCGGATCGCCGAAGTCATTGGTCTTGACGTTCTGCGCCACGAAATCGAGCCTGCCCTTGAAGTCCTTCTCGAGGATCTCCTTCACCCGCTCCATGCCATAGGTGAACTCCCAGTGGCCGGTCATCACGTCCACGCCCAGCAGCTTGCAGGCGTCGACCATGTCCTGGGCATTGGTCCACAGCGAGGTGGCCGAGCCCTGCCAGGTGTCGCCGCCGTCCAGCAGCAGGGCGCCGGGGCGGCTGGCCTTCATGCGCTTGACCAGGGTGCTGAGGTGGGCGAAGCCGCCCACCTTGCCGTAGCGGCGCGCGGCGCGCTCGAAGTCCAGGTAGGTGAAGGCATGGGCCAGCGCCGTGCCGGGCCGCACGCCGGCCGCCTTCAACATGCCCTCGCCCACCACATGGGGGCTTTGGCCACGCATGCCGGCCAACCCCAAGTTCACATTCGGCTCGCGGAAGTAGATCGGCTTGAGCTGCGCATGGCAGTCCGTCATGTGCAGGAAGGACACCTGGCCGAAGCGCGGCAGCTCATAGAGCCCCTGCTCTGCCGTCGCCGCATCGGCGTCGGCATAACGGCCGAGCCCCATGCCCGCCACCGAGGCGGCGGACATGACCTGGAGGAATTCACGTTTGCTGAGACTCATGGCTTACTGGTTCACCGGCGAACGGGGGTCGAGGATCAGCGCCATCACATGGCGCAGCTGCTCCTCGTTGAGCAGGCCAGCGTGGCCGAAACGCGGCATGTTGGAACAGGCGTTGTAGGCCTTGGAGTTCCACAGCTTGCCCCAGGTGTATTGCACGATGGCGGCGCTGGCCGGATCGGCCGGGTCCTTCACGCCGCGGATCTTGCCGTAGTTGTAGAGGCTGGGGCCGATGGTGCCGAAGGACACCTCTTCCTTGCTGATCTGGTGGCAGTTGTAGCAATTGGCGCCGTTGGCGGCAGGCGCCGCGGACTTGTCGGTCCAGGTCATGCCGCGGCCGTTTTGCGCCAGCTTCTCGCCCTCGCGCCAGTCGCCCAGATACTGTCCGCCCGCCGGCCACTTGATCGAGGCCAGCGCCTCGGCCTCGACGCGCTTGGCCACCCCTTCGGGCGGCGCGCTCTCGGCCGAGCAGGCCTGTTGGCCGAGGTCCTGTTCCAGGCGCTTGGTGGTGGCGATGCCCTCGTCGCGGAACGAGGCCTTCAGCATCGCCAGGGCCTGGGCGTCCAGCTCGGCCGGCGTGGGCTGGCCAGGCAGGCTGGCGCAACCCGCCGCACCCAGCGCCAAGGCTGCAACAGCAGCCCAAACAAAGCGTTTGTTCATTTGCGTCTCCTTCAGCGCTTGATGGCCGGGGCGATGGACTCGGCACCCTTGGCGTTCACACCCATGTACACGGCCAGGGCGATGGTGACCTCGGAGGCATAGCCCGGATACGGGAAGCGCTGCTGGCGGTAGCAGTCGTTCAGCCGCCGCTGCATGCCCCACAGCTCGCCGCTGGAGACGCGGTAGGCCGGCCAGGCCGCGAAGCCCACGCCATCGCCCGGGTTCTTGGTGAGGTTGGGCAGGTCCTGCAGGCGGATGCGCTTGCCGTCCTCACCATGGCAGGAGGCGCAGGAGAAATCCATCGGCCCGCCGCGGAAGAAGAAGGCGCGCTTGCCGAGCTCGTACATGCGCTGCTCGGCCGCATGGACCTGCGGCAGCTGCATGCGCTGGCCGCGCGACTCGGCCGAGATCCACGCGACCAGGGCCTCCATATTCGCCTGTTCGCCCTTGCCGAAGGGCGTCTTGGCAATCGCCTCGGCATCCAGCCCCTGCAGCGTGCTCATGCAGGTCAGCAGGCGCGATTCCAGATCCTGCACCCGCTGGGTATCGGCGAACCAGCGCGGCAGGCGCACGAACGCGCCCTTCACGACGCCAGCGCCCTGCCCCAGATCGCAGCGCTCCAGCGAGGCGTTCTTGGGGCCGCGCTTGGCCTTCCAGAGATCCTCGCCCTTGGCCTCAAACAACTCGGCCGGGTTGCCGTCCGCCAGCAAGGCGCGGTATTCGGCAATCGAATCCGCCGCCGTCTTCTGGGCGCAGGCCAGTCCGGGCAGCAAGGCCAGGGCGGCCACCCAACTCCAATGCTTCATGCTTGTCTCCTGTTGTCCGTCTGGCCGGGCTTCTCTGGCCCGGTGGGGTTCACGACACGGTGGCTTCGTCGCTGCGCTTGTCGCCCTTGTTGTCGGTCCAGGACACCTGCACCTTGTCGCCGGCCTTGGCGCCCTTGATGACGAATTGCAGGAAGGGGTTCTTCGAGACCGAGGGGCCCCACTCCGCCGTCAGCACCACCTTGCCGTTCAGCGCGGCACTCACCTCGTTGATGTACCAGGCCGGGATGGTCTTGCCGGCCGCGTCCTTGCGCTGACCGCTTTCCATTTCATGAGCCATCAACACGCGCACGGTGGCCTTGTCGCCAGCGGCTTGCGCACGGATTCGCATCGGATCTGCCATGTCTTGCTCCTGATTAGCTGAGTTCTGAAAAATCGGGGGCCGGCATCAACCGCCGCAACCACCCAGCGTGACCTTGACTTCCTTCAGCGCGTACAGCACCTTGTTGTCGTTGGTCACCGCCACCGCGTAGACGTTGGAGGACTGGCCCATCTTCACGCGCGTCGAGAAGCTGGCTTCCACTTCCGGGCTGACGTTGAACAGCGCGGCCAGCACCGAGGGGTTCTTTTCCACCAACAGCAGCATCTGCTTGACGCCGGCCGCAGTGGTGGTCGCACCCAGCGGCACGACGGCGCCGTTCTCGGCGATGTCGGGCGCGGTGATGCTCACGTCCTTGCTTTCGGTGGGCGCGCCATAGCCCAGCGCCTTCACCACATCGGCCAGGCTCTTGGCCTCGAAGGCGCCCTTGCCGGCAGCCTCGCCGGCGGCCTGCGCCGCCTTGCCGAACACGCCGCTGGCAAGCATCAGCGATGCCACCTTGGCGCTGCTGGCCATCAGCTCTCTGCGATTCATCTCAATCATTTCGGTCTCCTTGATCCTTGCCTGTCAAACGAGGGAGCGCCGGCCGCCGCCACGCCCCTGGGGAATAAAGAAAATCAGCGCGGGGCGCCGCTCTTGAGCCACTGCGCGATGGTCGCGGCATCGGCATCGCTGAGCGTCTGCGCCGGCATCGGGATCTGGCCCCACACACCCACGCCGCCGGAGCGGATCTTGCCCGAAAGATAGGCGATTGCGTCACTGCGCTCGCCATGCTTCTTCGCAATCTCCTGGAACGAGGGGCCCACCAGCTTGCTGGCCAGCGCATGGCAGGCGCTGCAGCTGTTCTTGTTCAGCAGGGCCGTCGGTGCGCCCGCGGCCTTGGGCGCCGGCGCGGGCTCGGCCCGGCGCTGCGGGGGCGCGCCCGAGGGCTTGCTGGTGTCGGCGCCATGCTGGGGCCCGACCGCCCGGTTCTGCTCCGCCAGGTTGCCATGCGCGTTGCGTGCGTGGTCGGGCAGGAAGGAGCTGATCTTCGCTTCCGCCGGGCAATCCTTCATGCAGGCCTGGGCACGGGTATCGGGGGCCTTCGCCTTGGTGAGGCCCTTGCCGGGCCACAGTGCATGGTCCAGCGTCATGCCCTTGCGATTGGGCATGCGCTGCTGCACGGCGCCGATGTTCTGGTCCGACAGCACGAAGTCCTCGGGCACGATGCCGCCCAGATTGAGCAGGAAGGCGGTCACGCTGTAGACCTCCTCGGTGCTCAGGCTCTTGGGTGCCGTCCAGGGCATGGCGCGGTTGATGTAGTCCCACAGCGTCGACACGGTGGCCACCTTCATCAAGGTGGTGCGGCCCGGGAAGCTGGGATCGTTGAGCCTGGCCACATGGCCGGTCTTGATGTCCTCGGGTGTGGTGCCGCCCACCAGGGGCGCGAACACCTCGCCGCTTTCACCGAAGATGCCATGGCATTGGGCGCATTTGCCCTCCCAGACCTCCTGGCCCCTTGCCACCGAGCCGCTGCCCTTGGGCAGGCCCTTGAAGTCGGGGCGCACGTCGATGTCCCAGGCAGCGATTTCCTTGGGTGTGGCGGCGCGGCCGACACCGGGGAAGTCCCTGGCCGGCTGCGCCAGCGCCGCCGTTGCCAGCAGCAGCGTGCCGAACAGGCCGAACATCGCGAACTTAGGAGAGCTGGACATTCTTCACCTCCCCGTCTTCCTGCACCAGCCAGGTCTGCACGGCATTGTTGTGATAGATCGAGCGGGTGCCGCGCACCTCGCGCAACTGCTTGTAGCTGGGCTGCACATAGCCGGTCTCGTCCATGGCGCGGCTCTGGATCAGGGCGGGCTTGCCGTCCCACACCCAGTCGATGTTGAAGCGGGTCAGGCACTTGGGCAGCACCGCACCCTCCAGGCGGGCGCTGCGCCAGTTGCGGCCACCGTCCACCGACACGTCCACCCGCTTGATGCGGCCACGCCCCGACCAGGCCAGGCCGCTGATGTTGTAGAAGCCCTGGTCCAGCAGCACCTGGCCGCCCGAGGGCGTGGTCACCACGCTCTTGCATTCCTGGATGCTGCTGTACTGGCGGTGTTGACCGCCCGGCACCAGGTCGATGTAGTGCACCGCCTCGTCCTTGCTGGCATAGGGCTGGTCGCCCACCTCGATGCGGCGCAGATACTTGACCCAGCTGACACCCTGCACGCCCGGCACCACCAGGCGCAGCGGGTAGCCCTGCTCGGGCCGCAGCATCTCGCCGTTCTGGCCATAGGCCACCAGCACCTCACCGCTCTCCACCATCTCCATCGGGATGGTGCGCGTCATCGAGGAGCCATCGGCGCCCTCGGCCAGCACGTAGCGGGCCTTCTTGTAGTCCACGCCCGCCAGGTCCAGCAGGATGCGCAGCGGCACGCCGGTGAACTCGCTGCAGCTCAGCATGCCGTGCGAGTACTGCACCGTGGGCACGGCCACATTGCCCCATTCCATGCCAGTGTTGGCACCGCACTCGATGAAGTGGAAGCGCGACACCGAGGGCAGGCGCATCAGTTCGTCCATGGTGAAGACCATGGCCTTCTTCAGCATGCTGGCGTCGGAGCCGTTGAGCATCAGGCGGTGCTTGGACGGGTCGATGTCCCACCAGCCCTGGTGATGGCGTTCGAAATGCAGGCCGCTGGGCGTGACGATGCCGAACAGCGACTGCAGGGGCGCGAACGATACCGAGGCCTGCGCCGTTTGGGTCAGGCCCGGACTCTGGCGGCGCTGCACATTGGCCTCGTACCTGGAGGGCTTGCCGTAGCCCTCGGTCGCCACCGCCTGACCCAGGCCCTTGCTGTGCTCGGGCAGGGTGAGGATGTTGGGGTCGCCCTCGCCGGCCTGCACCGGGTTGGAAGTGGCCAGCGCCACCGGCGCAACTGCGGCACCTGCCGCGGCTCCGGCGGCCACAAAGGCCTTGCGCATGAAGTCGCGCCGCCCGCTCTTGGCCTCGGCAAAGACCTGGCGTATGCCCGCCGGGTCCAGGAAGTTCTCGGGCGCCTTGATCAGCCGGCCCCTTGGCTTGTCGTCAGAACTCACTACCACTCCTTCGCTTCATGCGGACCGTCCGACGCTTCCGCCGTGCCGCCCGCCGCTGCCTGCCCCAGCACGCCCACGCCCTGCAGCATCTCGCGCAATGCCTGGGAGCGCCCCGGCACCACGCGGTAATACACCTTGGCGCCGGCACGTCGCCGCGTCACCACACCGGCCTCGAACAGTGCCCGCAGGTGATGCGACAGGTTCGGCTGGCTGCCGCCCACCAGGGCCAGCAACTCGCCGACATTGCGCTCGCCCTGACACAACTCGCCCACGATGCGAACCCGGCAGGGTGCCGCCAACACGGCAAACAAGGCCGAGGCGCTATCGAATACCCGATCGCGCAGTTCATCGTGGTTGCCGCTATTCATGCATACATCACTATGCCCGAATATTCGTCACAAAGAAAGTACTCGGATTAAGTATTTCCACCGACCTGCCGTGCGCCCTGGGGCAGCCCCTGGCAGGCAGTTAACATCGGGCACCACCGGCCCCATGGCCCTGCCCCAGCCCCTCTGTCACCCATGAAACTCGCCACCTGGAACGTCAACTCCCTGGCCGTGCGCCTGCCGCAGCTGCTCGACTGGCTGGCGGCGAATCCGGTCGATGCCCTGGTGCTGCAGGAGACCAAGCTCACCGACGACAAATTCCCCACCATGGAGATCGGCGCGGCCGGCTACCAGGTGCAGTGGTTCGGCCAGAAGACCTACAACGGCGTGGCCCTGATCAGCAAGACCCCGGCCAGCGCGGTGGTGAAGAACATCCCTGGCTTCGCCGACGAGCAGGCGCGCGTGATCGCCGGCACCGTGGCCGGCGTGCGCGTGGTGGGCGGCTATTTCCCCAATGGCCAGGCGCCCGACAGCGACAAGTTCCAGTACAAGATGGGCTGGCTGCAGGCCCTGCAGGACTGGCTGCGCCAGGAGCTGCAGACGCATGACAAGCTGGTGCTGATGGGCGACTTCAACATCGCCCCTGAGGATCGCGATGTCTACGACCCGGTGGCCTGGGCCGGCCAGATCCATTGCACGCCCGAGGAGCGCGCCCATTTCCAGGCCTTGCTGGGCCTGGGCCTGAGCGACGCCTTCCGGCTCTTCGAGCAGCCGGCCAAGAGCTGGAGCTGGTGGGACTACCGCAACCTCGCCTTCCGCAAGAACCAGGGCCTGCGCATCGACCACATCCTGGTCAGCGCGGCGCTCAAGGGCGCGGTGAAGTCTTGCGTGATCGACAAGCTGCCGCGCAAGAACGAGCGGCCCAGCGACCACGCGCCGGTGCTGGTCGAGATCGAGCTCTAGCCCTGGCTCATCCGGGCCTGCAAGGCCGCGAAGAAGCGGCCCACATGCAGGCCGTCCATCAGCGCATGGTGCACCTCCACATGCACCGGCATCCATAGCCGGCCGCTGCCGGGCTCGGGCTCGTAGCGGCCCAGCGCGAACTTGGGAATGGCGTCCCCGCTGCCCAGCTGGCGCGGGTGCGAGAAGCTGCTGAAGCTCAGCCAGGGGATCACGGTGGTGTGGATCATGTCCTGGCGCGGCAGCTTGTTGCTGACGATGGCATCCGGGTCGGAGGCACGCGCCGCCGCCAGGCTGGCCCGCGCCTCGCGCACGAAGCGGCCGAAATCGGCGTGATAGGCCAGATCGGCAAAGGCCAGGCTTTCATCGCTGCGCAACACCGTGGTGCTGGCGTCGACCTGCGCGTACTCGATCACCTGGCCATCGACGATGCGCTGGCGGAAGCAGGCGAACTCGTTGGCCGTGGCCAGCAAGGCGTGGTGGTAGGCCAGGAAGGGTGTGGCCTCGGCCTGCGCCTTGGCGCGGGCCAGCAGACCGCTCAGCTCCACGCGCGTGCAGAGGCTGAAGTAAGGCTGGTTGAGTTGGCGGAAGAACTCGAAGCTGTGGCGGCGTGGCCAGCTGTTTAGGTCGATCAGGCGAGGGCTGCGGGGCATGGAGGCATGCTATCAGCCGCGCATCAGCTCCAGGCACTCGTCCAGCAGGGCATGCAGCTGCGCGACCTTGGCATCGCCCAGCCTGTCGTTGAGCGAGAGCTGGGCACGCTTCCAGCTGCCCTTCATGGCCTGGCGCTTGGCGCGGCCGGCCTCGGTCAGCTGCAGGCGGTGGCTGCGCGCGTCATCGCCCTCGGCCAGTTCCACCAGCCCGGCTGCCACCAGGCCCTGCACATTGCGCGAGAGCGTGGAGACGTCCAGATCCATGCGCCGCGCCAGCTCGCTGGGCTGCACCGGGCCGAGCTGGTCGATGTGGGCGAGCAGCGAGTACTGCGTGGTCTTGAGCCCGGTCTCGGCGAAATGGGTCTCGCAATGCTGCGACACCAGCCGCGTCAGCTGGCGCAGCTTGAAATTGGTGCAGCCCTGCGGGCCTTGCTTCGGCGCGGGCTTTGCTGCTGTCGCGGGTTTGCTTGACATGCCGGCATTGTAGTGGCGATGATTGCAGCTGCAATAGTTGCATATACAAACATTGGAATCAACGATGGACGCACGCACAAACCCAGCCCCCTCCGCGGCGGACGAACTGCTGGCCCAATGGCAGGCCGACGAGGCCACGGTACGCGCCCGGCTGCGCCCGGAGCATGGACTGGCGCGGCCCGAGCAGCTGGCGGGCCTGACCGGCCTGCAGCAGATGCAAGCCCTGCTGAACGGCGAATTCCCGCCGGCGCCGATTTCGCACACCCTGGACTTCTGCCTCATCGAGGTGGCGCATGGCCGCGCGGTATTCCAGGGCCGGCCACAGCGCAAGCATTACAACCCGCTGGGCACCGTGCATGGCGGCTGGTTCGCCACCCTGCTCGATTCGGCGCTGGGCTGCGCGGTGCACACCAGCCTGGAGCCGGGGCGCGCCTACACCACGCTGGAGTTCAAGGTGAACCTGGTGCGGGCGCTGTCAGACCGCGTGCCGCTGGTGCGCGCGATCGGCGAGGTCACCCATGGCGGGCGCCAGGTGGCCACCGCCGAGGCGCGCCTGGTGGGGCATGACGGCAAGCTCTATGCCCATGCCAGCACCACCTGCCTGGTGTTCGAAGCCAGGGCCTGAGCCCTCAGCCCCGCAAGGCGTGCGTGGCCTGGGCCAGGCGCGTGATGCGGGCCCAGTCGCCGGCCTCGATGGCATCGGCCGGCGTCAGCCAGGAGCCGCCGCAGACCTTCACATTCGGCAGCGCCAGGAATTGCGGCGCACTTTCGGGCGTGATGCCGCCGGTGGGGCAGAAAGCCACGTCCGGGAAGGGCCCCGCCAGCGCCTTGAGCAGGTTCACCCCACCCACCGCGGTGGCCGGGAACAGCTTGAGAAAGCCATAGCCCGCGGCGTTCGCCTGCATCACCTCGCTGGCGGTGGACACGCCGGGCAGGAGGGGCAGGTCTTGCGCCTGGCAGGCCGCACCCATGGCGTCGGTATAGCCGGGGCTGACGCCGAACTGGCAGCCGGCGTTCTTGGCCGCCACCACATCGGCCACCGTACGCAGGGTGCCGGCGCCGACGATGGCCTCGGGCACGGCGCGCGCCATCGCCTCCATCGCCGCCAGCGCCACCGGCGTGCGCAGCGTCACTTCCAGCACACGCACGCCGCCGGCCACCAAGGCCTGGGCCAGCGGCACGGCATCTTCCAGGCGCTGGATCACGATCACCGGGATCACGGGGCCGTGGGCGGCCAGGCTGAGAGTTCTTGCGTCGCTCATGTCACTTCCTAAGGTCAGAGCCAGGCTTAGAGCCAAGAAATGGCGCCTTCTTCGGCGCTCTTGACGTTGCGGCGCAGCCCGGCGAACAGCTCGCGGCCGAGGCCGGCGCCGTTCTCGGCCTGCTGCTCGGGCGCGATGCTGGCAAGCGCGCGCTGCGCCCACTCGGCCTCGGGCACCAGGGCCTGCAGCTCGCCGCTGACGGCATCCATGCGCACCAGATCGCCATCGCGCAGCATGGCCAAGGGGCCGCCTGCCAGTGCCTCGGGGCTCACATGGATGGCGGCCGGCACCTTGCCGGAGGCGCCGCTCATGCGGCCGTCGGTCACCAGCGCGACCTTGAAGCCCTTGCCCTGCAGCACCGCCAGCGGCGGCGTGAGCTTGTGCAGCTCGGGCATGCCATTGGCCTGCGGGCCCTGGAAGCGCACCACCACCACCACGTCGCGGTCCAGCTCGCCGGCCTTGAAGGCCGCCTGCATGGATTCCTGATCGGTGAAGATGCGCGCCGGCGCCTCGATCACATGGCGGTCTTCCGGCACCGCCGAGACCTTGATGACGGCACGGCCCAGATTGCCGGCCAGCAGCTTGAGGCCGCCGCTGGCGCTGAAGGGGGCGGCCGCCGTACGCACCACGCCCTCGTCGCTGGAGCCCTCGGGCAGCGCCTGCCACTGCGGCTTGCCATCGGCACCCAGGCTGGGCACGCGGCCATAGGCCTGCAGGCTGGGGCCGGCGACGGTCAGCACGTCCTCGTGCATCAGGCCGGCCTGCAGCAGCTCGCGGATCACGAAGCCGGGGCCGCCCGCGGCCTGGAACTGGTTCACATCGGCGCTGCCGTTCGGATAGACGCGCGCCAGCAGCGGCACGGCGGCCGAGAGCTCGGAGAAATCGGTCCAGTCGATCAGGATGCCGGCCGAGCGCGCCACCGCCACCCAATGGATCAGGTGGTTGGTGGAGCCGCCGGTGGCGAGCAGCGCGACCATGGCGTTGACGATGCAGCGCTCGTCCACCAGGCGGCCGATCGGCGTGTAGTTGCCCTTGGCGGTGATGCTGAGGGCCTGGCGCACCGCGGCGCGTGTGAGCTGCTCACGCAAGTCGTCCTGCGGGTGCACGAAGGCCGCGCCCGGCAGGTGCAGGCCCATGGCCTCCAGCAGCATCTGGTTGCTGTTGGCGGTGCCGTAGAAGGTGCAGGTGCCGGCGCCATGGTAGGCGGCGGACTCGCTCTTCAGCAGCTCCTCGCGCCCCACCTTGCCTTGTGCGTAAAGCTCGCGCACCTTGGCCTTCTCGCTGTTGGAGATGCCGCTGCTCATCGGGCCGGCGGGCACGAACACGCAGGGCAGATGGCCGAAATGCAGCGCGCCGATCAAGAGCCCCGGCACGATCTTGTCGCAGATGCCCAAGAGCAGCGCGCCATCGAAGACATCGTGACTCAGCGCGATGGCGGTGCTCATGGCGATGCTGTCGCGCGAGAACAGGCTCAGCTCCATGCCGGGCAGGCCTTGCGTGACGCCATCGCACATCGCCGGCGTGCCGCCTGCCACCTGCACGGTGGCGCCTTGGGCATGGGCCTCGGCGCGTATCAGCTCGGGGTAATGCTCGTAGGGCTGGTGGGCCGAGAGCATGTCGTTGTAGGCGGTGACGATGCCCAGATGCGGCGCCTTCTCGGCCACGATGCGCAGCTTGTCGTTGGCGGGCATGGCGGCAAAGGCATGCGCCACATTCGCGCAGCCCATGCGTTCCACGCCGCGCTTGCGGCCGGCCAGCTGTGCCACCTGGGCCAGATAGCGCTCACGGGTGGCGGCGCTGCGCGCCTGGATGCGCGCGGTGACCTCGCTGATCAAGCGAGCGGTCTTGGTTGTCATACGGTCAGCCCCTGCGCCGATGTAACTCGGCCGGATTGAAATTGGTAACCATATTACAAGATCCGGACCCTGTTGCGGTTACAGCCGGGGTACGAAAGCGCCTGGGCCGGGCGCAAAAAAGGGCATCCCCGGAGTCACTGGGGATGCCCAAGAGGGCCTGTCTGGATGAGGCCCGGGCGGCCGAGGAAGCCGCCCTTCGGTCTTCTGTCTTCGTCTACCGGTATCCGGTGGTCGTCAAACCAGGCTCGACTGGCTTAGCGCACCACGGCGATCTGCTCGCGCGCACCGCCCTTGTAGGTGAACAGGGTCAGCGCGCCATTCTTGATGTCGCCCTTGCCGTCGAAGCCGATCGTGCCGGTCACGCCCTTGTAACCGTCGGTCTTGGCCAGCACCGGCAGGTACTTGGCAGGTTCGGCCGAGCCGGCCTTCACCATCGCCGCCACCATCACGTTCACGGCGTCATACACATAGGGGGCGTAGATCTGCACGTCCACCTTGTACTTTTCCTTGAACTTGGCCTTGAAGCCTTCCATCGACTTCTTGGATTCGCCTTCCACGCCACCAGCCTCGGCGCACACCACCTGGCCGTCACCCATGGTGCCCGCGGCCAGCTTGGGCAGCTCGCCCGAGCAGATGCCGTCGCCGCCCATGAACTTGGCTTCGATGCCCAGCTGCTTCATCTGGCGCAGCATCGGGCCGGCCACCGCGTCCATGCCGCCGAAGAAGACCACATCGGGCTTCTTGGCCTTCAAGGAGGTCAGGATGGCGGTGAAGTCCGTGGCCTTGTCGTTGGTGAATTCGCGACCGACGACCTTGCCGCCGGAGGCCTTCACGCCCTTTTCGAACTCGTCGGCCACGCCCTGGCCGTACGCGGTGCGGTCATCGATCACGGCGATCGACTGGCCCTTGAGTTCCTTCACGGCGTACTTGCCCAGCGTGCCGCCCAGGTGCACGTCGTCGGCCACCACGCGGAAAGCGGTCTTGTAGCCGTTGCGGGTGAACTTGGGGTTGGTCGCCGAGGGGCTGATCTGCGGCACGCCAGCGTCGCTATACACCTTGGACGCGGGGATCGAGGTGCCCGAGTTCAGGTGGCCGATCACGCCGTTGACCTTGGAGTCCATCAGCTTCTGGGCCGCGGCCGTGCCCTGCTTCGGGTCGCCCGCGTCGTCTTCGGCCAGCAGTTCGAACTTGGCCTTCTTGCCGCCGATGGTGACGCCCTTGGCGTTCAGCTCATCGATGGCCATGCGCGCGCCCAACTCATTGTCCTTGCCCAGGTGGGCAATCGCGCCGCTGGTGGGGCCGACATGGCCGATCTTCACGACCAGGTCTTGCGCCATCGCGGGCGCGCCGAGCAGCATGGCCGCAGCGGCAATCAGGGTGGGTTTCATGAGGGAGGTCATGGGTTTGTCTATCTCCGATGTGTTGTGCCGGCCGGGGAAGTCATTTCGCGGCTGCGTGGCGCGCGGGCGCACGCCCTTCCCCGTCCGGCTATATGCCCGCTAGGAACTCGGTAGAAAGGTTCACTCGCCGAGGTAGGCGGCGCGCACCTTGGGGTCGTTGAGCAGATGCTTGCCTTCGCCGGTCATGGTGACGATGCCGCTTTCCATCACATAGCCGCGATTCGCGGCCGCCAGCGCCCGGCTGGCGTTCTGCTCCACCAGCAGAATGGTCACGCCCTGGCCGTGGATGTCGTTCACCACCTCGAAGATCTTGTCCACCATGATGGGCGAGAGGCCCATCGAGGGTTCGTCCAGCAAGAGCACCTTGGGGCGCGCCATCAGCGCACGGCCCATCGCCAGCATCTGCTGCTCGCCACCCGACATGGTGCCGGCCAGCTGGTTGCGACGCTCCTTCAGGCGCGGGAAGATGCCGAACACCTTGTCGATATCGGCCAGGATCTCGGCCTTGTCGTTGCGGATGTAGGCGCCCATCTGCAGGTTCTCGGTGATGGTCATGCGGGTGAAGGTGCCGCGCCCTTCCGGCACCATCACCAGGCCCTGCTTGACCAGGTCCCAGGCGCCCTGGCCCTTGATGGACTTGCCCAGGTATTCGATCTCGCCGTCGGCCACCGGCTGCAGGCCGGTCACGGCCTTCAGCGTGGTGGTCTTGCCGGCGCCATTGGCGCCGATCAGGCTCACCAGTTCGCCCTGGCGCACCTCGAAGCTCACGCCCTTGACGGCCTGGATGCCGCCGTACGCGACCTTGAGGCCACCGACCTTGAGCAGGATGTTGTTGTCTGCCATTTGCGTTTCTCCTGAACTCAGTGGGCCTTAATGGGCCTTGTGACCGGCGCCCAGATAGGCCTCGATCACCTTCTCGTTGCGCTGCACATCGGCCGGCGTGCCTTCGGCAATCTGCTTGCCATAGTCCAGCACGGTGACACGGTCGCACAGCCCCATCACCAGCTTGACGTCATGCTCGATCAAGAGGATGGTGCGGCCGTCGTTGCGGATGCGGTCGATCAGCTCGCGCAGCACCACCTTCTCGGTGGCGTTCATGCCGGCGGCCGGTTCGTCCAGCGCAATCAGCTTGGGGTCGGTGGCCAGCGCGCGCGCAATCTCCAGGCGGCGCTGGTCGCCATAGCTCAGGGTGCGCGCCTTGAACTCCGCGTACTTGCCGATGCCCACGTAATCGAGCAGCTCCTGGGCACGCTTGGCGATCGCGGCCTCCTCGGCCTTGAAGCCGGGGGTGCGAAACACCGCGCCGATGAGGCCCGAGCCGGTGCGCACATGGCGGCCCACCATCACGTTCTCCAGCGCCGTCATCTCGGCGAACAGGCGGATGTTCTGGAAGGTGCGCGCAATGCCGGTCTTGGCAACCTGGTGCACCGCCGTCGGCGCATAGGGCGCGCCGCCCAGCTCGAAGGTCCCCGCGTCGGGCGTGTAGAGGCCGGTGATGACGTTGAAGAAGGTGGTCTTGCCGGCGCCATTGGGGCCGATCAGGCCATAGACCTGGCCCTTGTTGATCTGGATGCCCACCTCGGAGAGGGCTTGCAGGCCGCCAAAGCGCTTGGAGACGCCGGCGACTTTCAATACGGTTTCTTGTTGGCTCATGCTTTGCTCTCCTTGCTGCTCACTTGCTCACCGGCTGGGGCGCACCCTTGCCGTGTTCTCGCGCGGGCCAGAGGCCGCGCGGGCGCGAGAGCATGATGCCGATCATCGCCAGCGCCACCAGCAGCTGGCGCAGGATGGCGGCGTCCAGGCGGCCACCGGTCATCTCCTGCAGCGGGCCGGCCACATAGCGCAGCACCTCGGGCAGCGCCGACAGCAAGAGCGCACCCAGGATCACGCCCGGGATATGGCCGATGCCGCCCAGCACCACCATGGCCACGATCATCACCGACTCCTGCAGGCTGAAGGACTCGGGCGACACGAAGCCCTGGAAGGACGCGAACATCGAACCCGCCACGCCGCCGAAGGTGGCGCCCATGCCGAAGGCCAGCAGCTTCAGGTTGCGGGTGTTGATGCCCATCGCCTTGGCGGCGATCTCGTCCTCGCGGATCGCCATCCAGGCGCGGCCGATGCGCGAGTTCTCGAGGCGATAGCAGATGATCACGGTGAACACCACCAGCGCCAGGAACAGGTAGTAATACAGCGTCACCGACGGCAGCGTGAAGCCGAACACTTCCAGCGGCTTGCCGAGGTCGATGCCGAAGAAGTGGATCGCGTCGATCTGGCCGATGCCGCGCGGGCCGTTGGTGATATTGACCGGGTGTTCCAGATTGTTGAGGAACACGCGGATGATTTCACCGAAGCCCAGGGTCACGATGGCCAGGTAGTCGCCGCGCAGCTTCAGCGTCGGTGCGCCGAGCAAGACGCCGAACAAGCCGGCAAGACCTGCCCCCAGCGGGATGATGACCCACAGCGGCGAATGCAGGCCGCCCGGGAACATCGCCAGGATGGACTCGAAGTTCTCGCTCAGGTGCGGGCTGGCCAGCAGCGCGAACATATAGGAGCCCACCGCGTAGAAGGCCACATAGCCCAGGTCTAGCAGGCCCGCGTAGCCCACCACGATGTTCAGACCCAGGGCCAGCATCACATAGAGCAGGGCCAGGTCCAGGATGCGCACCGGGCCGTTGCCCAGCTGCTGCACGAACAGCGGCACGATCAGCAGGCCGATGGCGGCCGCCAGAAAGACGAACAGTTTGTTGTTTTGCATCGTGTACTCCTTAGGCACGATCGGCCACGCGCTCGCCCAGCAGGCCCGAGGGGCGCAGGGTCAGCACCAGGATCAGCGCCACGAAGGCGAAGATGTCGGCGTAATGGCTGCCCAGCACGCCGCCGGTGAGGTCACCCAGGTAGCCGGCACCGATGGCCTCGATCAGGCCCAGCACCACCCCGCCCAGCATCGCACCGGCGAGGTTACCGATGCCGCCCAGCACCGCGGCGGTGAAGGCCTTCAGGCCGGGCATGAAGCCCATCGAGTGCTGCACGGTGCCGTAGTTGGCCGCCCACATCAGGCCGGCAACGGCGGCCAGCGCCGCACCGATCACGAAGGTGGCCGAGATCACCACATCGGGCTTCACACCCATCAGGCCGGCCACGCGCGGGTTCTCGGCGGTGGCGCGCATCGCGCGGCCCAGCTTGGTGTGGTTCACCAGCCAGAGCAGGCCGCCCAGGATGATGACGGTGATGACCAGGATCAGGATCTGCGTGACCGTGATCACCGGCCCGCCCAGGTCGATCGCCACCGAGGGCAGCAGCAGCGGGAAGGGCTTGGGATTGGGCTTCCAGACGATCATCGCCAGGGTCTGCAGCAGCAGCGACATGCCCATCGCGGTGATCAGCGGTGCCAGGCGAGGCGCATTGCGCAGCGGCCGGTAGGCAATGCGTTCGACCGCGAAATTGAGCAGGGTACACACGACGATGGCGCACAGCAGTGCCACCAACATCAGGGCCCAGCCCGGCAGGCCGGTGTCAGCCAGGGCGCTGACCACGGTCCAGCTCACGAGTGCCCCGACCATGAGGATCTCGCCATGGGCGAAATTGATCAGGTTGATGATGCCGTAGACCATCGTGTAGCCCAGTGCCACGAGTGCATACATGCTCCCGAGCACCAGACCATTGATGATCTGTTGCAAAAAAGTCTCCATCTGCTTACTTCCTTTTTGTGACGGATGAGCCGTCAGACTGGTGCCAGGGTTTGCAACACCCGTGCCAAAAATCACAAGCTTCGGGTAATCACCGAGATCACCCAGGACCCAAGGGCCCGGCACGCCCCCGACCGCCGCCCGGGAGGGCGGAAATCGACACTGGCGCCCGCCACACCGTGCGGACTTCGGCACAAACCAGCGCCCGGCCGGGCGAACGGCGGCGCCGGGCGATGGCGAGCGACAGCGGGGCATGCCGCCGGCGGCCCGAATGTTGGGCACACTACGCAAGCTCATGGTGTTCGCAGATTCCTCCTCCTGGCGCGGCCTGCGCTTTGTCTTCACGCCCGGCTGGCTGGCCCGGCTGCAGCGGCGGCTGTTGCGCCCCAGCTTCATGGTCTGGCTGACCCTGATCCTCTTGGGCGCCGGGCTCTGGCTGGGCCAGCGCTGGAGCGAGCGCAACGGCATCTCACAGCTCAACGCGGTGGCGGCCGAGCGCCTGGAGCTGTATGCGGCCATGCTCGAGGCCGAACTGGCCCGCCACGCCTATCTGCCCAGCCTGATCGCCATCGACGAGGAGGTGGCGGCAATGCTCGACGCCCCCGGCGACGCCGCGCTGCGCCAGCGCGCCAGCCTGCGCCTGGCGCGCATCAATGTGCGTGCCGGCGCGCTGATGAGCTTCATCGCCAACTCCCAGGGCCAGGTCTTGTCCAGCAGCCAGGCCCAGGCCAATGTGGCGGTGGAGCCGGGGGTGCTGAAGCAGGCGCTGGCGCTCAACGAGGCGCCCGGCCATTTCTTTGCGGCCAACCGTGAGCAGGCCAGCACCGAGTACTACCTGGTGCATCCGGTGCGCCGCGGCCAGCGCCTGCAGGCGCTGATCGTGGTGAAGCTGGACCTCGCGCCGCTGGAAGCCACCTGGGTGGACCTGGGGTTGCGCTCGCAGGGCGAGAAGCTGCTGGTGGTGGATGAGCGCGGCGTCGTCATCATGTCCTCGGTGCCGCGCTGGAAGTACCGTGTGCTGGGCGAACTCGACGAACAACGCCGGCGCGAGCTCGAGGCCAGCGGACGCTATGCCGGCGCGACGCTGGAGCCCATCGGCCTGACACCCGAGGTGCTGGAGCAGGAAGACAGCAGCCTGGTGCCGGCGCCGCGCGACGATGCCGATGTCGGCCGCCGGCCACGCCAGCTGCTGGCGCAGCAGCGCGCCGCGGTGACCGCCGGCGTGCGCCTGCTGGCGCTGTCCGACCCCAGCGAGGTCTGGGCCCAGGCGCGCTATGCCGGCTGGGGCGGCGGCGCGGTGGGCGCCAGCGTGGGCATGCTGGCGCTCTACCTGGCCTCGCGCAAGCGCGCGCTGCTGCAGCTCTCGCGCGCCCGCGACGAGCTGCAGCTCGCGCATGGCCAGCTGGAGGGGGTGGTGGCCGAGCGCACGCGCGAGCTGCGCAGCACCAACGAGGAGCTGAAGCGCCAGATCGCGCAGCGCATCCAGGCCGAGGACGAGCTGATGCAGGCCGGCAAGCTGGCGGTGCTGGGCCAGATGTCCACCGGCATCACGCACGAGATCAACCAGCCGCTCACCGCGCTGCGCGCGCTCTCGCGCAACAGCCTGCAGCTGCTGGAAAAGGGGCGCCACCAGTCGGTGGCCGACAACCTGCGCATGATCGACGACGTGGTCGAGCGCATGAGCCGCATCACGCGCCAGCTGAAGAGCTTTGCGCGCAAGGCCGAGGTGGTCTATGCGCCGGTCTCGCTGGCCGAGGCGGTGACCAATGTGCGCCTGCTGATGGAGCACCGCATCGAATCCGAGGGCGTGCGCCTGCGCGTCGAGGTGCACGAGGAGCTGCTGGTGCATTGCGACGGCAACCGCCTCGAGCAGGTGCTGGTGAACCTGCTGGCGAACGCGCTCGACGCGGTGAAGGATTCGAACGAGCGCTGGGTCGGCATCAGCGCGGCGCGCGCCGGCGACCGCGTGGTGGTGCGCGTCAGCGATACCGGCACCGGCATGGACGACGCCGCGATCGCGCGCCTGTTCGAGCCCTTCTTCACCACCAAGCCGGCCGGCCAGGGGCTCGGCCTGGGCCTGGTGATCTCAACGAAAATCGTGCACGAGTTCGGCGGCACGCTGCGGGCGCGTCGCGGCCCGCATGCCGCCGGGATGAGTTTTGTTTTCGACCTCAAGGCGGTCGACAGGGATGCCCATGTTTGAAGGTTACAAGGTCCTCTTCATCGAGGACGACCCACCGGTGCGCGCCAGCCTGGCGCAGACGCTAGAGCTGGAAGGCCTGGAGGTGCAGGCCTGCGGCTCGGCCGAGGAGGCGCTGGCATCGATACAGCCCGGCGCGCAGCTGGTGGTGGTGACGGACGTGCGCCTGCCCGGCATGGACGGCCTGGCGGTGCTGGACCATGTGATGGCCACCGACGCCGGCATCCCGGTGGTGCTGATCACCGGCCATGGCGACATCGCGATGGCGGTGCGCGCGATGCGCAGCGGCGCCTACGATTTCATCGAGAAGCCCTTCGCGCCCGAGCGCTTCGTCGAGACCGTCCGCCGCGCGCTCGACAAGCGCGTGCTGCGCGTGGCGGTGGACGAGCTGCGCGCCCAGCTGCAGCGGCGCAGCGGCATCGAGGCGGTGCTGCTGGGCAAGTCGGCCGCGATCGAGCAGGTGCGCGCGCAGATCCTCAACCTCGCCGACACCTCGGCGGACGTGATGATCCTGGGCGAGACCGGCACCGGCAAGGAGCTGGTGGCGCGCTGCCTGCACGACCAGAGCCACCGCCGCGACCGCCACTTCGTCGCCATCAACTGCGGCGGCCTGCCCGAGGCCCTGTTCGAGAGCGAGCTGTTCGGCCATGAGCCCGGCGCCTTCACCTCGGCGGCCAAGCGCCGCATCGGCAAGATCGAGCATGCCAATGGCGGCACCCTGCTGCTGGACGAGATCGAGACCATGCCGATCACGCTGCAGATCAAGCTGCTGCGCGTGCTGCAGGAGCGCCGCCTGGAGCGCCTGGGCTCCAACGACGAGCTGCCCATCAATGTGCGTTTCATCGCCGCCACCAAGGCCGATCTGCGCGCCCTCAGCGAGGCGCAGAAGTTCCGCGGCGACCTCTACTACCGCCTCAATGTGGCGACGCTGGAGCTGCCGCCGCTGCGCGAGCGGCGCGAGGACATCCCGCTGCTGTTCGAGCATTTCGTGACCCAGGCCTGCGCGCGCTACGAGCGCCCTGCCCCGGAGCTGACCCCGCAGCGCCTGCGCGAGCTGATGGCGCACGACTGGCCCGGCAATGTGCGCGAGATCCGCAATGCTGCGGACCGCTTCGTGCTGGCGATCGGCAGCGGCGAGGGCGTGAGCGCGGCCGAGGCCGGCGCCGGCCTGCCCAGCCTGGCCCAGCACATGGACCTGGTGGAAAAAGCGCTCATCGAGCAGGCCCTGCGGCGCGCCGGCGGCAAGGTGCCGGTGGCGATGGAGATGCTGGGCATTGCCAAGAAGACGCTCTACGACAAGCTGCACCGCCACGCCATCGACCTGGAGAAGTTCCGTTAGCGATAGTGGTTCGGGTCCGCCGAGTCGGTGGGCCTGGCGATGACGCGCTTGAAGGCCTCGTTCATGGCGAGCTGCAGATTGATGCCGCGCGGCGGTATCGGCGCGAGGAACCAGCGCTGGTAGATGGCGTGGATCTCGCCGCGCTTGTAGAGGTCGGCCAGCACCCCGTCGACCAGCTGCTTGAAGCCCGCATCGTCGCGCGGCAGGCCCAGCGCATAGGGCTCGACGGTGAGCGCCTCGTCCGAGATCACGTAGTCGCCCGGGTTGGCCACCCCGGCCAGCGCGCTGCGCAGCAGCACATCGTCCATCGCATAGGCCACCGCACGGTCGGTCTGCAGCAGGCGGAAGGCATCCTTGTCGTCCATGCCGCCCAGGATCTTCATCTCCAGGCGGCGGCTCTGGTTCACCTGATGCAGGAACTGGATGCTGGTGGTGGCGATGGTGGTGGCCACCGGTTTGCCGCGCAGGTCTTCCAGGCCGCGGATCTCGGCACTCCGCTTGGAAAGCAGGCGGCTCTCGGCCACGAAGGTGGTGATGGAGAAGGCCTGGGTCTTCTGCCGCTCGGCGGTATTGGTGGTGATGCCGCATTCCAGGTCCACGCTGCCATTCGCCACCAGAGGCATGCGGGTGGCCGAACTCACCGCGATCAGCTTCACCTCCAGGTCGGGCAGCTCCAGGCGCTTCTTCACCGCCTCGATGACGCGCTGGCAGAGGTCGATCGAGTAGCCGATCGGCTTGAGCTTGGCATCCAGGTAGGAGAACGGCGCCGAGGCGACGCGGTAACCCAGCACGATCACGCCGGTGTCGCGCACCTTGCGCAGCGTGGCCGAGGCCTCCTCGCCCTGCGCGGCCGCGGGCGCGGCCAGGCCGGCGCACAGCATCAGCGCGGCACTCAGGCGCAACAGTGGGGCAAGGAGCTTGGAATTCATGGCGGAGCCGCGCATTCTCGCCGCAGCCGTGCGCCTGGCAAGCGGGCAAGCCCCAGGGCGCCGGCGCAGCCGGTCGTGCTCAGGGCCACTTATGGCAGCATGAGCGTCATGTCCTCAAGCACCGCCGACCCCACCGCCCTGGCCGATCTCCTGCACGCCCTGCCCCCGCGCAGCCAGCGGCTGCTGGCGCTGGCCAGCCAGCAATGGGACCGCCGGCGCGGCCTGTTGGTATTCGCCTACGGATCGCTGATCTGGAAACCCGGCTTCAGCGCGCTGGAGCGCTGGCCCGCCGCCGTGCATGGCTACCACCGCGCGCTGCGCCTGCGCTCGCTGGTGAACCGCGGCAGCCGCACCCAGCCCGGCCTGGTGCTGACCCTGCTGTCGGGCGGCAGCTGCCGCGGCCTGCTCTACCGCGTGGCGCCGGCGCACAGCCAGCAGGTCCTGGAAGCGCTGTGGGCACGCGAGATGGTGGTGGGCTCCTACGACCCGCGCTGGCTGGATTGCCGCACGCCGGCGGGCAGCTTCAAGGGCCTGAGCTTCACGCTCTCGCGCAAGAGCCCCGGCTATGTGGGCGCGATCGCCGATGCGGAGCTGCTGCATATCCTGCGCCACGCGCAGGGGCGCTATGGCAGCACGTTGGACTATCTGGCGCGCTCGGTCGCCGGCCTGCGCGAGCACGGCATCCACGACCATGAAATGGAACGCCAGCTCGCGCTGGCGATGGCGCATGGGCTGCTGCCGGCCGGCGCTCTCAAGTAAACGAAGGGCCGCTCCCGAGTTTGCTTGACCCCCTCGGGGGGCCCGACGCGCAGCGGCAGGTTTGGGGGCCTTCAGGAAGCGCCGGTGGGTTGACTGGCCGCGTGGGCGCGCACGCGCGCCAGGTCCTCATCGGTATCGACATCCAGCAGCACGCCGGGGTCGTCCAGATCCACCGCCTGGGCCGGATAGCGCGCCACCAGGCGGCGCGCGCCCTCGTCGCCCTGCAGCCCCACCAGCTCGGAATAGAGCTCGGCGCTGAAACCAACCGGATGGCCGCGCTGGCCGCGGTACTGGGCATAGGCCACCGGGTATTGCTCGAGCGCCTGTGCCACCGCCACCATGCTGCTGGCACGCAGCATCGGCATATCGCCCGGCACGATCAGCCAGCCGTCGGCATCGCCGGTGGCACTGACACCGGCCGCGATCGAAAACCCCATGCCGAGCGGATTGGGCTGGCCGCGCGCATTCAGCTCGGGCACCAGCACCACCTCGCGTGCCGCGACCATGCGTTTCACGCTGGGCTCCAGCGCAGCCGTGGTCACCACCACCACGCGCATGCCGCTGGCAATGGCCTGGCCGATGGTGCGGGCCAGCACGGTCTCGTCGCCCAGGGATTGCTCCAGCTTGTGCCCTGCGCCGCGAAAACGCATGCCGCGTCCCGCCGCAAGCACGACGACTGCAGGTCGCCGCTTTGTCATCTGGATCGTCCTTCCATCTACCCCTCGACCACCCGCATTCGTTCAAACGTCTTCTGTACAAGCCCGCGGGCGTATCTCCTGCGGCAAGCATGCCCGCCGCCCCCTGTAGGGCCTAGTGGTAACTTCACTTAAGGCTTTCTACCGTCACCGGTTGCGGGGACGGATACTAGAGGCATGAGTCAAAAGCTATCCGACCTGCGCAAGAGCTACGAACGCGCCGAACTCGACGAATCCACCCTGGCCCAGGCGCCGCTGGAGCAGTTCCGGCGCTGGCTCACCGAAGCCCTGGCGGCCGAGGTGCCGGAGCCCAATGCGATGACGGTGGCCACCGTGGGCGCGGATGGCCGCCCCTCCACACGGGTGGTGCTGATCAAGGACTATGACGCCCGCGGCATCGTCTGGTACACGAACTACGACAGCCGCAAGGGCCGCGAGCTGGCCGCGCACCCCTTTGCCGCGCTGCAGTTCCATTGGGTGGAGCTGGAGCGGGTGGTGCGCATCGAGGGCCGCGTGGAACGCGTCAGCGCCGCCGAGTCCGATGCCTATTACGCCAGCCGGCCGCTCGATTCGCGCCTGGGCGCCTGGGCCTCGCCACAAAGCCAGGTGATCAGCTCGCGCGCCGTGCTGGTGGCCAATGCCGCCAAGGCCGCCGTCCAGCATGGGCTCAGCCCGGCGCGGCCGCCGCACTGGGGCGGCTTCCGCCTGGTGCCCGACAGCTGGGAGTTCTGGCAGGGGCGCAAGTCGCGCCTGCACGACCGGCTGCGCTACCGCCTGCAGGCGGATGGCAGCTGGTTGCAGGAGCGCCTGGCTCCCTGATCGAGCCCGGCGCGCCACTCAGAAGCGCACTTGCAGCCCGGTGTGGATGCTGCGCCCCGGCAGCGGTGCCAGCGCGCGGATGGTGGCAATGCTGCTGGCGCTGTAGGCGAGCTTGTCGCCCAGATTGTCGAGCTTGAGGTACCAGAGCGCGTCCAGATCGCCGTAGCGCAGCTGGCGCGCCAGGCTCAGGCGCAGCAGGCCGTAGCCGGCGGTGGGCTGATCCAGGGCCGGCACGCGGCTTTGGCGCGCGGCCAGGCGCCAGTCCAGCTTCAGGCTCCAGGGGCCCCGCAGGGCATCCAGCGCCAGGCCGGCGCGCAGCGGTGCCAGGCGCGGCAGCGGCTGGCCATGGCTGAGGTCCTCGCCGCGCACCGCGTCGAGCTGCGCCGCCAGACCCAGCTGCCAGGCGGCCAGCGCGGGCAGCGCATGCTTGAACTCGAGCTCGAAGCCGCGCAGGCGCGCGCGCACGCCCTGGTACTGGTACACCGGCAAGACCTGACCCCCGACCTCCTCGCTGGCACCGGTGGCCGCCAGCGCCAGGTAGTTGCCGAAGCGGGTTTCGTAGAGCTGCGCCGAGAAACTGTTGGCACCCTCGGCCCAGCGCAGGCCCAGCTCGCCGGCGTTGGCACTCTCCAGCGCGAGCGCGCTGTCGCCGCGCTCGAAGGCGCCGGTGGCCACATGCTGGCCATTGGCAAAGAGCTCGTAATACATCGGTGCGCGCTGGCTGCGGTTAAGGTTGGCGCTGAGCGTCCAGCCCGGCCGCAGTTCGAGGCTGCCGCTCAGCGAGAAGCTGTGCGGCCTGAAGCGGCGCGTCGCGGCGGCGCCGAACCTGGGCTCGGCGGCCGCGCCCGTGTCCGCATCGCCGTCCGAGGCGACGCGCACGCGCTCCGCGCGCAGGCCCAGCGCGATGCCGGCGGCGCCGAACTTGGCCTGCTCCAGCACGAAGGCCGCGTCCGCGGCGGTATGCGTGGCCGGCACCAGGGCCTCCTCGCCCAGCGCCGAGAAGTCGGACCGCTCGGCCTGCAGACCCAGCACGCCATGCCAGGCGCCCAGCGGCGCATGCGCGGCCTCGACGCGGGCATCGGTGCCGCGGCTCTTGAAGGTGGTGCCCACCGCGCCGTCGCCCTCCACTTCCTGGTGCTCGTAGCGCGAGCGGCTCAGCTGCCACTGCAGCTTGCGCAGCGGGCCGTCGGCCACACGCCATTCACCGGCGCTGGCGATGCGCTGGCGCTGCATGCGCACCGTCACATCGGGCTCGACGGTGACGCCGTAATCCTGCCGGTAGTCGTCCAGCGCCAGGCCGGCATAGCCCTGGGGCTGGACCCAGGAGGCACCCAGCGCGGCGCTGTGGCTGTCGCTGGCGGAGTTGCGCACATGGTCGGACCAGCCCGCCTCCGCGTTGCCGAAGCGCGGCACCGACAGGTCGCCGGCGCGGCGGCCCGAGACATCGGCATGCCAGGCCAGGCTGTCGGCGCCGCCGTCCAGCACCAGCGCGGCATTGCGCTCGCGGGCGGCGCCACCCAGGCGCAATTCGGCCGCGCCGCCCAGGCCGGGCTGGGCCAGGCGCGGGATGCGGTTGTCCAGGGTGTTGACCACCCCGCCGATGGCATTGCCGCCATAGAGCAAGGCGGCGGCGCCGCGCAGCACCTCGATGCGATCGATCACCAGCGGATCGACTGGCACGGCATGGTCGAAGCTGAGGCTGGAGGCGTCCACCGAGGCGCCCGAGTTGTTGAGCATGCGCACGCGGTCGCCGTCCAGGCCGCGGATGCTGGGGCGGTTGGAATTGGGGCCGAAATAGGTGGAGGCCACGCCGCTCAGGCCCTCCAGGCTCTCGCCCAGGCTGGCGCCGCGGCTGAGCACCAGGGCATCGCCGCTGAGCACATGGTTGGCCGGCGCCAGCTCCTGGCTGCCGAGCGGATTGCCGGTCACCACCACGGTGCTGAGGCGTTCCTTGTCGGCCGCCGCGCCCTGCGCCGACGCGGCATGGGGATAGATGGCGGCCAGGGCCAGGGCCAGCAGGCCAGGCCGGAAATTGAGAATGGGCATATGAAGAGACACTCGATGAGACGCCCGGGCAGGCCGGCGCGCGCGGGCCTGCATGGGCGACGCCACCCGGGCGGGCCGGGCGGAACCTGGGCTAAGGCTCAGGCGAGTGCGGGCGGGCCGCGCGCCGCGCGCGACCAATGGCGCTGCAGCGGGCTTGCCGCCGGCGCCCGCGCCGCCGGGACGGCGGGCGCATCAAGGACCAGGGCCGGCGCCGCATGGGCGCACAGCAGGTCGAACTGGGTGAACTGGTCGAACAGCTGGCAATCGGCACTGCCGATCTTGTGACCCAGGCTTTCGCCCGCCACCGCCGCGGCCAGCTGCACCGTCTTGGCCAGCGCGGGCATGTGCACCGTGCGGTGCCACAGGCCCAGGCCCTGCAAGGCCAGCAGGCTGATGGCGCAGCACCAGGCCAGCCACTGCGCACGCAGGCGCGATGACCGGGGATGGTGTTGCGGCTGCTGCGGCATGCGCCTCAGTTGCCTTGCTGCTGCGCGTCGCTGACGCGGTAGTACATGCCGTAAGGGTCGTCGCTGAGCACCGCCATCGTGCCCTCCACCACCACCGGCTCGAGCGTGTAGCGCACCGGATTCTTGCTGCGCACCTCCACCAGGCCCTCGGGGCCGGCGGGCACGCAGAAGGAACAGCTGGTGGGCACCGAGGAGAGCAGGAAATGGCGCTGCTTGTCACCGGGCTCCAGCGGCAGCATGAAGCCCTGCACCTTGACCTTCTGCTTGTCCAGCGCCTGCACCGAGCCCGGGAAGGTCGGCACGAGGCGGTTCTTCTCGGCCTTGGTCGTCACCGAGGACAGCAACTGCCAGGCAACGATGCCCTCGCGCTCCTGCAGGGGCTTGAAGGGGCTGCGCGGGTCGTGATAGCCGGGGCCCTGGCCGATGGCGGGGCTCTGCGCCTGCGCTCCCGCCATGCCCTGCATCAGGGCCAGCGTCAGGGCTAGGACAGCGACGATCGAAAAGCAGCGTCTGGAATTCATGGATACATCCTCACGACCTCATTGTGCCTTGTTGCCGCTACGGCCGCCGCGGCGGCTGAACGGGGGGCGAACAGGAACTTAGCGCGGGCTCTGCAGCAGCTCGGTGACGTCGAGGCGGAAGGCGCGCCAGGCCGGCCAGGCCGCACTCGCCAGCGCCAGCAGCAGGGCCAGGCCCGGCACCGCCCATTCCCAGGCACTCCACCAGGCGCCGCCAAGGCGCAGCGATTGCTGCTCGGCCAGCAGCAGGCCCAGGCCTTCGGCCAAGGCATGGCCCAGCGCCAGCCCCAGGCCGCTGGCAAGCAGCGCCAGCCAGACGGCCTCCAGGCTCACCAGGGCCGCCACCCGCCAGGCCGGCGCGCCCAGCATGCGCAGCATGGCCAGATCGCCCTGCCGCTCGCGCACCGCGCTCAGCAGGCCCACCAACACCGACAGCGCCGAGGCCAGCAGCAAGACGATGGCGAAACCGCGCAAGACCTCGGCGCCCACGCCCAGCATGCGGAACAGGCGCGCGGTTTCCAGCGCCGGTGCGGCCGCCTGCAGCCCCGGCTGTGCATTCACCCAGCGCGGCAGGCTCACCGCCGCCAGCGGGCTGCGGTAGCTCAGCAGCAGCATGGTGATCTCGCGCTCATCCACCGCGTTCGCTTCTTCCGCGTCTCCCTCATGCCCGTGCAGCGCCCAGACCGAGGCCAGATCGGTCAGCACCAGGCGATCCAGCACGCTGCCCGTGGCCTTCAGCACGCCCACCACCTGGTAGGGCCGCTGGGCATGGGCCTCGCCCTCGCTGCCCAGGCCATGGCTGCCGGCAAAGCGGTCGCCCACGCGCAGCCCGGTCCGGCGCGCCACCTCGGCGCCCAGCACCGCCTGCAGCGGCTGCTGCCACAGTGCGCCCTGCGCCAGCTCGGCCTGGTATTGGGCCAGGTAGTCGGGCTCGGTGCCAACGATGCGGTAGCCGCGCAGGCTGTCGCCCAGCGCAAGCGGAATGGCGCGCGCCACCAGCGGCTGGGCGCGCAGTTGCGTCAATGTCTGTAGGGGGATGTTGCCGGTCGGCACATCGAGGTGGAACACGCCCGCCAGCATGATCTGCATCGGGCTGCCCTTGGCGCCCACCACCAGGTCGATGCCGGCCAGGTCGCGCCGCAGCCCGGCCTCCAGCTGCTCGCTGCACAGCATCACGAAACTCATCGCCGCCAGCCCCAGGCTCAGCAGCGCCAGGTTCAGCAGGCTGGCCAGCGGCCGCGACCAGAGATAGCGCCAGGCCAGCGCCGCCAGCCTCATGCCGATACTCCTGCGAGGCGCAGCGTCTGCAGGCCCGGCAAGGCGGCCATCATGCTGGCCACGCGGGCGTCGTGGGTGGCCAGCACCAGGCTCAGGCCCTCCTGCTCGGCCGACTGGGCCAGCAGGTTTAACACCGCCGCGGCGGCGGCGTCATCCAGGTTGGCGGTGGGTTCGTCGGCCAGCAGCAGGCGCGGCTGGCGCAACAACGCACGCGCCAGCGCCACGCGCTGCGCCTGGCCCACGCTGAGCTGGTGCGGGCGCCGCTGCGCCAGCGCGGCAATGCCCAGCCGCGCCAACAGGCTGGCGGTGCGCGCCGCGTCGGGCGGCAGGCCGGCCGCCACATAGGGCATCGCCAGGTTCTCCCGCACGCTCAGGCTGCTGCTGAGGTGCAGGCGCTGCGGCACAAAGCCCAGCTGCCGGCCGCGCCAGGCATCGCGCGCGCGGGCGCTGAGCGTCCCCAGCTCGGTGCCGGCCACGCGCAGCTCGCCCTCGCTTGCGCTCAGCAGCCCGGCCAGCAGGGCCAGCAAGGTGCTCTTGCCGCAACCCGAGGGGCCCTGCAGCAGCAGGTGGCCGCCGGCGGGCAAGCACAGGTCGGGAAAGCCGAGCCGCGCGCCCCCGGCATAGGCGTAGGCCAGCCGCCTGGTCTCGATCATCATGCGCGCGGCCTCAGGAAGCGCGGCGCACCAGGCGGGCAAAGGTGGCGAGGAATTTATCCACCTTGGCGGCCACCACGAAGGCGCAGTAGCCCTGGTCGGGATGGCGCGCGTAGTAATGCTGGTGATAGGCCTCGGCGGGCCAGTAGTTGCGCTCGGGCTGCAGCTCGGTGACGGCACGGCCGTGATGCAGATGCTGCACCTCGTCCAGCACCTCGCGCGCCAGCTGTTCCTGCGCGGCGTTGTGGAAGTAGATGCCCGAGCGGTACTGCGTGCCGACGTCGGCACCCTGGCTGTTCAGCGTGGTCGGGTCGTGGATCACGAAGAAAATTTCCAGGATCTCGCGCAGGCTGATCTGCTGCGTGTCGAAGCGCACCCGCACCACCTCGGCATGGCCGGTGGAGCCCGAGCAGACCTGCTCGTACGCGGGCTGCTGGGCATGGCCATTGCTGTAGCCCGACTCGACGCCCAGCACGCCCTGCACGCGTTCGTACACGGCCTCCAGACACCAGAAGCAGCCACCACCCAGGGTGATGAGTTGTTCGCCGTCGTCGTTCATGGAATTAGCGGCATGGCCCACGTTGCAGGATCTCCATTCAGGTTGCCGGGCAGCATAGCCCGGCATGAGCGCTCATTGTGCGGCCAGCGTCAGGTCCGCGTGCGGCATCCAGGATTTGGCTTCGCCACCCGCCTCGGCCTTCTCTTCGGCAGCAACCAGCTTGGGCGAGGCCACGAACAAGCGCTCGTTGGGCACGCCGCGCGCGATCAATGCGTCGCGCACCGCCACGCCGCGCTCCAGCGCCAGCTGGCGCAGCAGCTCGGGCGTGACCTTGTGGTCGGCCGCCAGCAGCGCGCGCATCTCGGCCGGCGGGATGTCCTTGGCCAGGCCGATCACATTGCGCGGCTTGCCCGGTAGCTTGGCGGCACCATAGACCTGCTTGAGCAGGCGCTGGCGCTCGGCCTCGCTGAGGCTGATGCTGCTGCTCTCGGCGTCGGCCTGGGCCTGGGCGGTCTGCTGGCGCTGCAGCTCGCGGCGCCGCTCCTGCACCAGCAGCTGCTCCACATGCAGCTGCTGCATGGCCTGGCTTTCGGTGGCCGGATTGGCGTAGGCGGTGACGGTAAGGTTGAGCTGCGGGCGGTCCAGCAGGGCACGCGCTAGCTTGTCCAGCGCCGGCGCTGCGGCTTCGGCCAGGCGCGGCGCGCCGGGAACGAATTCCACCTGGCTCAGATCCGGCCCGCCGCCACCCGCGAGCAGCGAGAACGGCGCCGTCAGCGCCTTGCCGAGCAGGTTAAGGATCAGCTTGAACACCAGGCCGCCGACGCTGAATTGCGGATCGTTGATCGAGCCGCTGATGGGCAGGTTGACGTCGATCACGCCATGCCTGTCCTTCAACAAGGCCACCGCCAGCAGCACCGGCAGCTTGGTGGCGTCGGGGCTGTCGATGCGCTCGCCGAAGGTGAGCTGGTTCAGGATCACCTGGTTCTCGGCCTGCAGCGCCCCACCCGGCTCGATGCGGTATTGCAGCCGGGTCGAGAGCTTGCCGCGCTCGATCGCGTAGCCCGCGTACTTGCCGGCATAGGGCGAGAGCGGCGCCAGCTCGATGTCGGTGGCGCTGGCCTTCAGGTCCATGGTGGGCGGCGAGACGCCGGGGTTGATGCGCCCGCTGATGTCCAGCAGGCCGGTGCCGGCCACGCGCCCCTTCAGGTTGAGCTCGGCCATCTCGCTGCGCTCCGAGCTGAAGGCGCCCAGAGCGCCATTCAGATCGCTCAGCTTGGCGCTGTAGTTGGGGCGGATGTAGCGGTCGCTGAAATCGACCCGGCCGTTCAACACGCGCGTCTGCGCCACGCTGATGACGGGCTTGCCCAGGCCCGCGGGCGCGTTCGCCGCGGCGGCGGCCGAGGCGGCAGCGGATGCAGCAGCGGCTACCTCCGCCACCTGCTGGCGCTCGGCCGCGCCGAGGTCGCGCAGATTGAACTGGCCCTCCTCGTTGATGATGAGGCGCGCATAGAAGTCGCTCAGGCTGGCCTGCTCGACCTGCACGCGCGGCGCCTGGCCGGGCTGCAGCGCGAGCTTGAGCCCCGCCAGATTGAGTGCCTGCCAGTTCAGCAGGTCTTCGCCGAGCACGCGCTGCCCCTCGCGCAGGCGCGCCTGCTGCAGGCGCAGATCGCCCAGCAGCAGATCGCCATCCAGCTGGGCCTGCAGGCCCTCGGCAGCGCTGGCCAGGCTCAGCTGGGCCTTCAGGCCCAGTTCGGCATGCGCCAGGTGCAGGCCCAGCTGGGGATCCAGATAGGCGTCCAGCAGTTGCAGCGGCAGGCGCTCGGCGCGCAAAGCGCCCTGCAGGGCAAAGGGCTGCAAGCCCAGCTTGCCCCGCCAGCTGAGCCGGCCGCGCTCGGCAGGCTTGGCCGCGGGAGCGCCCAGCGGCGCCAGCGCCAGGCTCAGCGAGGCCGGCAGCCTGGGCGACTTGGCGTTGGCCGGCCAGGCCAGATCGGCAAGCTCCAGCTTCAATTCATCGACCAGGATGCCTTGCTCGGCGGCGGCATGCTCGTCCACCGGATGCGCCAGGGCATCCTGCAGGCTCACGCGCCCCTTGCTGAGCTGCAGGGCGCGGAGCTTGACGGCCCAGGGCGGCGGCGCTGTGGCAGGCGTTGCGACCGGGGTGACCGAGGTGGTGGAACTCGGGGGAGCCGCCCCGGCGGACAGCCAGGATTGCAGGTTCCAGCGCCCGTCGGCCGCCCGGCGCAGCGCCAGGCGCGGCTCCGCAATGCTCAGCTGACCCAGGCTGGCGCTGCGCTTGCCCAGGTCGAGTTCGGCCTGGTCGAGTTGCACGGAGGCCCATTGCAGGCTGGGCACGGCGCGGGCCGCGGCGCCACCATCGGCGCGCTCCCAGGCCTTCAAGCCCTCCAGGCTCAGCTTCTTCAGCGTGAGGCTCGGCGCGCCGCCAGCGCCCTCGCCGAGGGGCCAGGCCAGGTGTGCCTCGGCCTGCGCCAGGCCCTGCAATTTGAGCGGCGAGAGGGCCGCCGTATAGGGCGCGAACCAGGCCAGTTGCAGGCCTTGCAGCGCGGCATCGACATCCATACCCGCCGGGCGCAGGCGGCCCTGGGCGCTGAGGCGGGCCGCCTCGGCGGCGTTGGGGGGCGACAGCAGCGCCTGCAGTTCCAGGCTTGCCTCGCCGGCCAGCGGCCATTGCAGCTGCGCGAGCTTCAGGTTCAGGTCCCGCAGGCGCAGCTCGGCCGCGGGCTTGCTGCTCTCGTCGCGCCAGCCGAGCTGCCCGCCGGCCAGGGTGAAGCGATCCAGCTGCAGGCGCCAGGGGCGATCGGCGGACGGGGCCGCCGGCGCAGCAGCGGGGGCCGATGCAGGGGCCGATGCATCGGTCAGGCCAGGCAGGGCCAGCCGCCCGTCGGCGCGCCGGCGCAGCTGCAGCACCGGCGCCTGCCAGCTCAGCTCGGCCAGCTTGACGCTGCGCAGCAGCGGCTGCACAT
Source organism: Paucibacter sediminis (assembly GCF_030254645.1). Classification (NCBI taxonomy): domain Bacteria; kingdom Pseudomonadati; phylum Pseudomonadota; class Betaproteobacteria; order Burkholderiales; family Sphaerotilaceae; genus Roseateles; species Paucibacter sediminis. The sequence continues at coordinate 4,166,643 of NZ_CP116346.1, read as the reverse complement.
CGGCCAGCTGCAGCGTCAGCGCCTGCCATGCCAGCAGGGCCTGCTCGCCCTGCTGCAGCGCCAGGTCGCGGGTTCGGATGCTGCCGCTGATGGAGACGCTGGGCAGCTTCCCCTCGGGCTTGGCAAAGTTGACGGCGAGATCTGCCGCCACCAGGCCCTGGCTCAGGCTCACCGGCAAGGCCTTGGGCCAGTAGCCGCGATACGGCTTCAGGTCGAGCTCGTCCAGATGCAGCGTCAGCTGTGCGCTGCGCGTCTTGGCAAAGGGCTGGGCATCGGCCTTGTTCTGGAAGCGCACCCCGTTCAGCCGGCCGGACAGCAGCGGCTGCACATGCACCTCCACGTCGGTCTCCAGGGTGGAGATGAAGGGCAGGTCCAGGCGCAGCTCGCTCAAGGCATGCTGGCCGCCTGCCGGCACATCGTTCAGCAAGACCTGACCCTCGCTGAGCTGGATGTTGTAGAGCGCGACGCCGGACGACGATGACGCCTGCTCGGGCGTCGCGCTGCTGGCACCGAAGCGCTGGATCAGGTCGTCGATGTCGTAACGCCCCGGCGCCAGGCGACTCAGGCGCAGCACCGGTGCCTCGATCTGGAGCGAGGCCAGCACCGGGCTGAAGTGCCAGATCGAGCGCAGCGAGAGCGCCGCATCCAGACGGCGCAGGCTCAAGAGCGGCGCATCGCTGCCGGCCGGGCCATCGATGCGCAGGCCGTTCAGCACCAGGCCGAGGCGCCAGGGTTCAAAGCGCGCCGACTCCAGGTGCACGGGCCGGCCCAGCATCTGGCTGGCCTGCTCGACGCCGCGGCTTTCAATCCAGCGCGGCAGGGCCCAGCTGAGCAGCAAAAGCAGGCCCAGCAAGGCCAGCGCCGCAGCGCCCAAGCGTTTCAACCAGAGGGCGCGTTTCGTCAGGGTCATGTGTGTTGTGAAGGCGGGAGTCGGCCACCATTATCCCGAGGCTACGCGGCTACGCGATACTGCCGGCGATGATTCTTGATGAAAGCCTCGCGGCCGGGCTGCGGAACCTGGCGCAAGCCCTCAGCCTGCCACCGGCGCCGCTGCTGCTGCTGATCTGGCTGGCCTGGCTGCTGCGGCAGCGCGCCCAGGGCTGGGCACGCGCGTTGCTGCTCGCCGGGCTGGGCGGACTCTGGCTGTGCTGTACCGAAGTGGGCGCCGCGGCCGCTACGCGCTTGCTGCTCGGGCCGCAAGCGCCGGCGCTGCAATGGCCCCTGCCGCCCCCGGCCGACCCGCAGCTGGCGCAACACACCGCCATCCTGGTGCTGGGCGGCGGGGCGCGCCAGGATGTGCCCGAGGTTCGGTCGGGCTGGCTCAAGCCCCTCTCGATCGAGCGGCTCAACTATGGTGCCTGGCTGGCCAAGCAGGCCCAGCTGCCGCTGGCATTCACGGGCGGCCTGAGCCGCCACAGCAAGCCGGGGGACAAGAGCGAGGCCGAGCTTGCCGAGGTCTATGCCCGCGAGCTGTTGGGCCTGCGGCTGCAGTGGCTCGAGAGCCAGGCGAAAGACACCCGAGACAACGCACGCTTCAGCGCCGCCCTGCTCAAGCCGACGGGCTTGCGCCGCCTGGTGCTGGTGACCCATGCCCAGCATATGCCGCGCGCCCTGCATCACTTCCGCCTCGCCTTCGGTGAGCAGATCGAACTGATCGCCGCCCCGGTGGGGCTGCGCGCGCCCGATGCCCCCATCGAACTGCTGGATTGCTTGCCATCCAGCGAAGGCCTGGCCAGGACGCGCTATGCCGTGTACGAGTGGCTGGCGCTGAGGCTGGGACATTGAGCGCCGGCACAGCCAGTACAAATAGAAACCCCTCCCAAGCCTGCGCCTGGAAGGGGTGGACGGCTGACGCCGCCGGTTGGGGCTCTACAGCTAGCTGCCGCAGGGCTCCTGGCGCGCAGAGACTGCGCCAGAGGTTTTGCCTGAAAAGGCCCTCCAACAGTAGGTGAGTGCCGCAGGGCTTTCAAGGTCAAGCGGCCCCTGGTTTATCCGGGCTTGACCTGGGTCGAATCGAACAGCTGCGCAAACAGATCGGCCGCGCGTGCTTCCACGGCCGCAGGCATGCTGATCGTCCGACCCCATTCGCGCGCCGTCTCGCCGGGCCATTTGTTGGTGGCATCCAAGCCCATCTTGCCGCCCAGGCCGCTCACCGGCGAGGCGAAGTCCAGGTAGTCGATCGGCGTCTGGTCCACCAGGGTGGTGTCGCGCACCGGATCCATGCGGGTGGTGATGGCCCAGATCACTTCCTTCCAGTCGCGGATATTGACGTCGTCGTCCACCACCACGATGAACTTGGTATACATGAACTGGCGCAGGAAGCTCCAGAGCCCGAACATCAGGCGCTTGGCATGGCCCGGATAGGCCTTGCGGATCGAGATCACCGCCATGCGGTAGCTGCAACCCTCGGGCGGCAGGTAGAAGTCCACGATCTCGCTGAACTGCTTCTGCAGGATGGGCACGAACACCTCGTTGAGCGCCACGCCCAGCACGGCGGGTTCATCGGGCGGCTTACCGGTATAGGTGGAGTGGTAGATGGGCTCGCGGCGCTGGGTCAGACGCTGCACCTCGAACACAGGGAACCAGTCCTGCTCGTTGTAGTAGCCGGTGTGGTCACCAAACGGGCCTTCCAGCGCATGCAGATAGCCGTTCAGCTCCTTCAGCGGGATGCCGTCCTCGCTCTGCCCAACATAGCCCTTGGGCGCCGGCGGGATATGTCCCTCCAGCACGATCTCGGCGCTGGCGGGCACTTGCAGCAGGCGCCCGGCCTCGCCAACCGCGGTATTCACCAGTTCGGTACGGCCCCCTCGCAGCAAGCCGGCAAACTGGTACTCGGACAGGCTGTCGGGCACCGGCGTGACCGCGCCCAGGATGGTGGCCGGATCGGCACCCAGGGCGACCGCGATCGGGAAGGCCTGGCCGGGATTGGCGCGGCTGAAATCGCGAAAATCCAGCGCGCCACCGCGGTGCGCCAGCCAACGCATGATGAGCTGGCGCCTGCCGATGAGTTGCTGGCGGTAGATGCCCAGGTTCTGGCGCATTCGTGCGTGCGGCACGGCCTGCGGGCCGCGCGTCACCACCAAGCCCCATGTCAGCAGCGGCCCCACATCGCCAGGCCAGCAAGTCTGGATCGGCAGGCGCTTCAGGTCCACGTCCGCCCCTTCGAACACCTCTTCCTGGCAGGCCGCATGCCGCACCAGCTGCGGTTTCATGTCCCACAGCGCCTTGGCCATTTGCAATAGCCGCCCCGCATCCTTGAGCCCCTTGGGCGGCTCGGGCTCCTTCAGGCTGGCCAACACATGACCGACGTCGCGCAACTCGGCCAGGCTGTCGGCGCCCATGCCCAGCGCCACCCGTTTAGGGGTACCAAACAAATTGGCGAGAACCGGAATCGCATAGCCCTCGGGCCGCTCGAACAGCAAGGCAGGCCCTTCGGCGCGCAATACTCTGTCGCTCAAAGCGGTCATTTCAAGCTTGACCGACAGTTGCTGGTCGACTCGGCGCAATTCTCCGATGCGTTCCAGACCAGCCATGAAGTCGCGCAGATCTCTGTATTTCATAACAAATAGTAATTAGAGACCACAGCCATAAGCTTGACGGGTTATTTTTGCCACCTAGAATCCGCCCATTCCTGAGATCATTCAGGGATAACCCGTGTCTGCGAGTGTGGGAGCTTGCAGACGCCCCGCTGCCGATGGACGCCGAGCAGCAGCGCCTGGATCCGACCGGATCCGCGTTGCGACAAGCCGGCCCATTATCACTGTCGGGCAAACAGCCATGGCCGAGTGCCAGGGCTCGCCGCCGGACGGAGAAGAAAGGAGTCGCATGACAGCGCGTCAAAGTCTGATATCCCTGGCCCGCGATACCGGCGCTGCCCTGTCCCTGTTCGTCAAGGACATCGGCCAGGGTCTGCTGGTGGTGAGCCACAACACGTTTGCCCTTTTGGGTTTTGCCCTGGTTGCTGCCTTGATGGTGTTCTACAGCCAGGCCGATCTGCGCCAGCGCCTGGAAGGCGAGGTCTTTGGCTGGCTGCATGCACGCCAGGAGGCCCGCGCCGAGGCCTCCGGCGACATGCTGAGCACGTTGGCCGAGCCTGACGCGATCGGCCGCGCCACCGCCACCGACCCCAAGGAACTGCCGCGTCAGCAGGCCGCCGTGGCCATGTGGCTGGCACGCCGCTACAAGGTGGCGCCCGAGCCCGTCAGCAGGCTGGTCAAGGAGGCTTTCGAGATCGGGCAGCGCGCCCATGTCGAACCGACGCTGATCCTGGCCATCATGGCCATCGAATCCGGCTTCAACCCGTTCGCGCAGAGCGCCGTGGGCGCCCAGGGCCTGATGCAGGTCATGACCCGGGTGCATGACGACAAGTACGAAGTCTTCGGCGGCAACCACGCCGCGTTCGACCCCATCACCAATCTGCGCGTCGGCGTGCAAGTGCTGAAGGAATGCATCCAGCGCGCCGGCGGTGTGGAGGAAGGTCTGCGCTATTACGTCGGTGCCGCCAACCTGCCGGACGACGCCGGCTATACCGGCCGCGTGCTGGCCGAGCACGAGCAGCTCAAAGCGGTGGCCAATGGCCGGCCGCCGGTTGCCAAGCCGGCAGCGCCGGCCGTGGCAGACGAGCGGATCGCGCTGGCACATTGATGCACTGTCCCACCCGGCGCAACCCTAATCCGCCGGGAATCGTCCGCTACACTGCAGCCTTCGCGCGACTGGCGATGAAGGCCGCTATACCCTGTTATGCCGGCCCGAGGTGGTTGACCACCGGGGAGCGCGAACTGCCATGGGCCCTGGTTCGTGTCAGCTTTTCCGCCGTTCGCCTGGGCAGCCTGCACCACGTCGTGACGTGGCCGCCGGGCTCCAACCCTAGAGTACAGCCAGCATCACACCATGTTTGACCGCAGCCTTTCGACTCTCGCCAACGTAGATCCCGACCTGTGGGCCGCCGTGCTGAATGAGAACCAGCGCCAGGAAGACCACATCGAGCTGATCGCCTCGGAGAACTACACCTCGCCCGCCGTCATGCAGGCGCAGGGCAGCCAGCTCACCAACAAGTACGCCGAGGGCTATCCCGGCAAGCGTTACTACGGCGGCTGCGAGTACGTGGACGTGGTGGAGCAACTGGCGATCGACCGCGTCAAGCAGTTGTTCGGCGCCGAGCACGCCAATGTGCAGCCCAACTCGGGCTCGCAGGCCAACCAGGGCGTGTTCTTCGCCCTGCTGCAGCCGGGCGACACCATCATGGGCATGAGCCTGGCCGAAGGCGGCCACCTGACCCACGGCATGCCGCTGAACATGAGCGGCAAGTGGTTCAAGGTCGTCAGCTACGGCCTGACCGAACAGGAAGACATCGATTACGACGCGATGGAGCGCCTGGCGCGCGAGCACAAGCCCAAGCTCATCATCGCCGGCGCCTCGGCCTTCAGCCTGCGCATCGATTTCGAGCGCTTTGCCAAGGTGGCCAAGGAGATCGGCGCCTATTTCATGGTGGACATGGCGCATTACGCCGGCCTGATCGCCGCGGGCGTCTACCCCAACCCGGTGCCGCATGCCGATGTGGTGACCTCCACCACCCACAAGAGCCTGCGCGGCCCGCGCGGCGGCATCATCCTGATGAAGGAGCATGTGGCCAAGCAGATCAACAGCGCGATCTTCCCCGGCATCCAGGGCGGCCCGCTGATGCATGTCATCGCCGGCAAGGCGGTGGCCTTCAAGGAGGCGCTCACGCCGGAATTCAAGACTTACCAGGAACAGGTGGTCAAGAACGCCAAGGTGCTGGCCGAGACCCTGATCGCGCGCGGCCTGCGCATCGTCTCCGGCGGTACCGAAAGCCACGTCATGCTGGTGGATCTGCGGCCCAAGGGCCTGACCGGCAAGGAGGCCGAGGCCCTGCTGGGCAAGGCCCACATGACCTGCAACAAGAACGGCATTCCCAACGATCCGCAAAAGCCCATGGTGACCAGCGGCATCCGCCTGGGTACGCCGGCCATGACGACGCGCGGTTTCAAGGAAGAGCAGGTGCGCCAGACCGCGCACCTGATCGCCGATGTGCTGGACAAGCCGGGCGACGAGGCGAATCTGGAAGCCGTGCGCGCCAAGGTGGCCGCGCTGACGCGTCAGTTCCCGGTCTACCGCTGAGCCAACGAGCCGCCCCGTCGCATGCGTTGCCCTTTCTGCGGACACCACGAGACCCAGGTCGCCGAGACCCGGGAGTCCGATGAGGGCGACGTGGTGCGCCGGCGGCGCCGCTGCCAGGGCTGCGAGAAACGCTTCACCACCTATGAACGGGCGGAAATCGCCATGCCCGCGGTGGTCAAGAAGGATGGCACGCGCGCCGAGTTCGATCCGAGCAAGGTGCGCGCCTCCATGCAACTGGCGCTGCGTAAGCGTCCGGTGAGCATTGAGCAGATCGATGCGGCCCTGGAGCGCATCCACGAAAAACTGCTCGCCAGCGGCGCCAAGGAAATCCCCTCCACCCGGCTGGGTGAGTTGGTGATGCGCGAGCTCAAGCGCATCGACAAAGTGGCCTATGTGCGCTTTGCCTCGGTCTATCGCAGCTTCGAGGATGTGGACGAGTTCCGCCAGTTGATTCGCGAGATTTGAGCAGCCCCCCTCTTCCGAGGGAGGGAAGTCCGTGCCCGCGTGGCCTAGTTTTTGAGCTTCCAGCTTCAAACTCTCAGCGGGTGGCGGCGATGAACAAGGGCTCACGTGTTAGCGCACTTCGAGGCGATGCTGGCAGATCGCTGATCGAAGTCTTTATTTGTCTGGCTGTCATCGCTCTGCTGCTGGTGTCCGTGATGCGGGCCGTGCAGGAATTCAACGCCAGGCAGCGCGTGCATGCAGTGGCGGCGGCCGTCTATGTGGACCTGCAGCAAGCGCGCAGCGAAGCGGTGCGCACCGCTACGACCGTGCATGTGAGCTTCGTCCAGCACGCCTCGGGCAGTTGCTACTGGATGCACAGCGGCAAGACCGACGCATGCAGCTGCAATGCTGACGGCCAGACCGTCTGCCAAGACAGCGGCACCTTGATCAAGGCGCAGTGGTTGCCGCTACCGCTGTCTCCGCAGGTCAAGGCCAACGTGCGGCGCATGACGTTTCAAGGTCACCAAGGCACGGTCAGCACGACCGGCAGCATTGACATTCAGCTCGCGCACAGCCCCAGCATCCGACACGTTGTGAGCATCGCCGGCAGGGTGCGAACCTGCTCCCCCGACGCAGCGCGCGGAGCCTTGCCCAGCTGTGGTTGATGCCCCCCCCCTGAAACAAGGGGGGTAAGGACGAGCGGTAGGGCTGGCGCGACCAGCGGGCAGCGCAACCTGAATCGCTTGAGCACCAAGTGCCAACATCCGCACAACTCAAGCTACTTGGCGTGCGCAATATGCAGCAGACCCGTGGTAAGGCGCGGCTGGCAGGATTCACGCTGGTCGAGCTGATGGTGACGGTGATCATCATCACCATCTTGGCCGCCATCGCGATTCCCAGCTACCAGGCCTATGTGGTCAAGGGCCGGCGCGCCGATGCTTTTAGCGCCTTGTCCGCCGTCCAGCAGGCTCAGGAGCGCTGGCGGGCCAACGCACCGATTTATGCCACCGATCTGTCCGAACAGCTCAAGTTCGACTCCAGCCTTGGGGGCAGCAATTACAGCATTTCGGTCGCAAACGTGAGTGCGTCCGGCTACACGGTAGTGGCTACGGCCAAGGCCAGCGGGCGTCAGCGCGATGACGGCGACTGCGCCACCATGAGCGTCATCCTGAACCGCGGCACGATCACTTACACGTCGAGCAACAAGGCGGGCGACTCAACCAACGACAAGTGCTGGCCCAAATGAGCAGGACATCCGTCAATCTTCGCGGCATAGGGATCATTGAAGTCATGGTGACCTTGGCCATTCTTGGCCTCTTGGCCGGCGCAGCGTGGCCGAACATGGCGGACATGCTGGCGCGGCATCGGGTCACCGTGGCAGCGTCAGAGTTGCGCTCGGATTTGGCCTTGGCACGCTCGGAGGCGAGCATCCGGAACATTTCGACCATCGTCACATTTGGCAGCAGCGACAGCATGAGCTGCTACACGATTTACTCCCGCAATGGGGAGGTGGGGCGCTGCACCTGCACGGCGCAGCCTGGCAGTGCCTGTATCGGCAGCTTCGTGGAAGTGAAGACCGTACAGAGGCTTGCTCGCGATGGTGTGCTGATCACCACGCTCAACGAATGGAGCAAAGTAGGCCCGCGCCTGCAGTTCTCACCTCCTCGCATGACACCCGATCCGGTCGACTTCCGCGCGCTCGTCAAAAGCAATCGAGTCGGTCAGTTGCAGGTGAGCATGAACGCGATCGGGCGCATCTCGACCTGCACGCCGGATGGCTCGATGCCGGGAGTAATCGCATGCTGAACACCCGCGCAGCCACAGCGGCCCTCGGGCGCCACCAGCGTGGCATGACCTTGGTGGAGTTGATGGTCGGCCTGACCGTGGGCATGATCGTGGTGGCCGGTGCGGTGCTGCTGACCACCAGCCAAATCGGTGAACACAAACGCTTGATTCTTGAAACGCAGGTGCAACAGGACTTGCGTGCCGCGGCTGACCTGATGCTGCGCGAACTACGCCAGGCCGGTGCATGGGGACAGGCGCGCAACACCGTGTGGACGCCAAGCAATGCGGCATCGAGTGTCAACCCGTACCAAGACCTTGAGGTCAAAGGCGGCGGCACGGAAGTGAACTATTCCTATACCAAGGACTCCAAGGACACGCCCGAGGACAACAGACTAACCCAGGACGAAACATATGGGTTCAGACTGCGTGCATCGCGCCTGGAGTACCTGATTGGGGGCAGTTATCAGCCCCTGACCGATCCGAACACCTTGAAGATGACCGGCTTTCTGGTCAACGTGAACTCGCAGGGGCTCGCCCTGCCTGACCTGTGCAACGGTCCCTGCCCGCCCGACCAAACGCCCTGCATGCGCGTGCGCGATGTGACCATTCGTCTGGAGGGTGAGGCTGCGCACGACAAGGACGTGGTGCGCACGTTGACGGTCCGCGCCCGTGTGCGCAACGATCAAGTCGTCAAGACGGCGCCTGCAGCATGCTGAACACCAAATTACCCCAACCGCGTGTGCCGCACCGTTTGCGGTCGCAGCGAGGTGCCGCCACCTTGGTGACGGTGATGGTGCTCTTCTTCGTGCTGGCGTTGATGGCCTCGTTTGCCAACCGCAACCTGATTTTCGAGCAGCGCATCACCAGCAACTATCTCCGAACAGGCATCGCCGCCGAAACTGCCGAAGCCGGTCTGGAGTGGACCTTGGCCATGCTCAACGGTGGCAAGGTCGGCAACAGTTGCCGCGCCGACCCATTGGGCAGCACGTTCAGACAGCGCTTTATGAGCGCCCGGGCCGGCTATGAGCTGGACATGGATTCGCGGCCGGCAGATCAGCCCCAGGCCGCCTGCGTACTGAGCGGCGCCAACAGCTGGACATGCAGTTGCCCGCCCACCGGCACCCCGATCGCGGAGCCCGCACGTGATGCCAGTCGCATGCAGCCTGGCTTCAGGGTCATGATGACGCCCTTCAATCCGGCCGAGGCAAACCAAGTCAGGGTGACCATCAGCGCCTGCACCAGCCTGCCCAGCGATTGCGATGGCCGCACGCTCGTCACGGACGCGGTAGGGAACGCCAAGGTTCAGGCGGATCTGGCCATGCTCAGTGCATTGAAAATGCCGCCGGCGAGCCCGGTGATTGCAGGTGCAAATGTGGCGTTAGGTGCCAATGCCGGCTTGCACAATGCCGACATCGGCAGCAATGGGCTGCTCATCCAGACTCATGGCGACCTTACCGGCGACCGCGAGCGCTGGACCAGCACGCCGGGATCGCCGATCAGCGACGGCATCATCACGGGCGATACCGGCCTGCAGGCAGCGGGCATGTTCCGCAAGTACTTCGGCATGGCGGCGACGCGTTATCGGGACCAGCCCAATGTGCGCCAACTTGCCTGCCCGGCGGACGACTGCACGGCCAAGCTGCTGGAACTGGTGAACGCAGGTGCCGATGTGATCTGGGTGAACGGCAATCTGACCCTGACCGGCAATCAAGTGCTGGGTAGTGCTACCGCACCGATTCTGTTGATTTCAACGGGCGCCGTGACGGTCAACACGCCAATCCAGGTCTGGGGCGTGATCTATGCGCAAGGCGCTGTCAGCTGGAGCAACGCCAGCGGCATGCCTTCGCAGCTCATCGGTGCGCTGATCACCGAATCCACGCTGACTGCCAGCGGCTTGGTTGACTTCGCCTATGACACCCAGGTCATTGGTCGACTGAATCGGCAGCGCGGCGCCTATGTGCAGGTACCGGGAAGTTGGGAGCAGGTGCGATGAGCAAGCCTCGCATACTGGTTCACGAGCGCGGCATCACGCTGATCGAAGCGATGGTGGCGCTGGTTGTAATGGCCTTCGGCATGGTCGCCCTGGCCGGACTGCAAGGCAATATTCGCCGTAGTGCAGATATTGCGAAGCAGCGGGGCGAGGCTGTTCGCATGAGCCAACAGGACATCGAAAACCTGCGTGCCTTCTCCCAGATTGGCGCGGCCACGCCGGAGGCGGCCGCGTCGGGCGTCCAGGGCTTTGCCGGCATCGCCACCCAAACCTCGGCGGAAACGACGAACACGAATTTCACACTCACGCGCACCGTGGTGAATCTTGACGCCCAGTATTGGCTGACCTCGATCAGCAGTCGCGTCGATTGGAAAGACCGCGCCGGTGCCGACACCACGCTGCAGATGGATACCCTGGTGGGTGCCAACGACCCAAGCCTAGGCGCTTTCCTGAGTCAACCCAGCGAGGGTGCTCCAGCACGCCGCCCCTTGGAACGAAGTGCCCAGATCCCCGTTTCCGCGAAGGATCTAGGCAACGGGGGTAGCGTGTTCCGGCCGGTCAATGGCGCCAGCCTGATCTGGGTGTTCAACAACCTGACCGGCATGATCACCAACAAATGCAATGTTGAAAAGGCGATTGCAGATATTTCCAAGGATGACGTGATCGGCTGCAGTGTGGTGACGGCTGGCTACTATTTGAGCGGCTTTGTGCGTTTCTCGACGGGTGTCAGCGCCGATCCCGAAAATCCCAGCAGCCCGGCGCTGCCGCTCGATATGCAATTGCAGGTCGTCGATAGCAGCCAGTACCTGACCCCCGCCTTTGAGTGCTTTGACGACGCCCCAGGCGTCGTGGGCGCGCAAAGCGTGGTGGCCTATTACTGCATCGTCTATCCCAACAGCGCCGTGCTGAATACCTGGTCGGGTCGGCTGAATCTGACGGGAATCCCCTTGGGCGACGGCAACTACCGGATTTGCCGTTACAGCGCCGATTACGACGGCATCGGCGGCGTCGACAAGAACGAGGAGCATCCGGCGGATTACGTCAAGGTGGCCGGCCCCTTGACGCGTCAGAATTTTCTCGTCGTGAGCAACGCGAACAGCTGCCCCGCCGGGCAGGCCGCCGACCCGGCCAACGGACGTTACGTCAACACCGCAACGGTCGACCACCAGCATCTGTGACGCGAGCGCGGCGCTAGACTGCGCCGATGCCAAGCTTCATACCGCCCACCATTCTTGACTGCGACGAGAGCGCCATGGCCCACGCCCTGGCGCTCGCCGAGCTCGCCATCGGCCTGAGCGAGCCGAATCCGCGCGTGGGCTGCGTCATCACCGATGCGAAGGGCCTGGTGCTTGGGGTCGGGCACACCCAGGCCGCGGGCCAGGCCCACGCCGAGGTGATGGCGCTGCGCGACCTGCAGGCGCGCGGCCACAGCGCGCTCGGCGCCACCGCCTATGTGACCCTGGAGCCCTGCTCGCACCATGGCCGCACTCCGCCCTGCTGCGATGCTCTGATCGCCGCGGGCCTGGCACGCGTGGTGGCGGCCGCCACCGACCCCAACCCCCTCGTCGCCGGCCAAGGCCTGGCGCGCCTGGCCGGCGCCGGCATCGCCGTCGAGCATGGCCTGCTGGCCGGGCCGGCGCGCGAGCTCAATATCGGCTTTTTCTCGCGCATGCTGCGCCAGCGCCCCTTCGTGCGCATGAAGCTCGCTGCCTCCCTGGACGGGCGCACCGCGCTCGAGAACGGTGTCAGCCAATGGATCACCGGGCCCGAGGCAAGGCTGGACGGGCACCGCTGGCGCAATCGCGCCGGTGCCGTCCTCACCGGCATCGGCACGGTGCGCGAGGATGACCCACGCCTGGACGTGCGCGGCATCGACACCTATCTGCAGCCCCTGCGCGTGATCGTGGACGCGCGCCTCGAGACCTCGCCGCAGGCGCGCATCCTGAAGCCGCCCGGCAAGGTCCTGCTGGCCTGCGGGCAGGTCGATCTGGATGGCCCCGCGGCGCGCGCCTTGCGCGACAGCGGCGCAGAAATCGTCGGCCTGCCCGGTCCGGCCGGCAAGGTCGACCTGCCCGCACTGCTGCTGCACCTGGGGCAGCGCGGCATCAACGAGCTGCACGTCGAGGCCGGCCACAAGCTGAATGCCTCGCTGCTGCGCGAGCGCCTCGTCGACGAGCTGCTGCTCTATCTGGCCCCCAAGCTGATCGGCCCCGGCCGCGATCTCGCCGCGCTGGACGCCCTGCAAAGCCTGGACGGCGTGCAGAGCTGGGATTGGCAGGCGGTCGACCGCGTCGGCAGCGACCTGCGCCTTCGCCTTCGGCCGATCGGTGGCTGGCATTAAGGTGGCTGGCACCAAGCCGCAGCCGTCGGCCGCGTCCCGGGCCGCCTACAATGGCGCCCATGCCGATATCCCCTATCCCCGAGCTGGTGGCCGAACTGGCGGCCGGCCGCATGGTCATCCTGGTTGACGAAGAAGACCGCGAAAACGAGGGCGACCTCGTGCTCGCGGCCGAGCATGTCACGCCCGAGGCCATCAACTTCATGGCCAAGTACGGCCGCGGCCTGATCTGCCTGACGCTCACGCGCGAGCGCTGCGAGCGCCTGCAGCTGCCGCCCATGGCCACGCGCAACGGCACCAAGCATGGCACCGCCTTCACAGTCTCCATCGAGGCTGCCACCGGCGTCACCACCGGCATCTCGGCGGCCGACCGCGCCCGCACCGTGCAGGCCGCGGTGGCGCGTGGCGCCGAGGCCCGCGACCTGGTGCAGCCCGGCCATATCTTCCCGCTGCAGGCCCAGGACGGCGGCGTGCTGATGCGCGCCGGCCATACCGAGGCGGGTTGCGATCTGTCGCAGATGGCCGGGCTCACGCCCGCCGCGGTGATTTGCGAGATCATGAAGGACGACGGCACCATGGCGCGCCTGCCGGACCTGGAGATCTTCGCCAAGGAGCATGGTCTCAAGATCGGCACCATCGCCGACCTGATCGAATACCGCAGCCGCAACGAATCGCTGGTGCAGCGCGTCACCACGCGCAGCATGCGCACGCCGCAGGGCAACTTCGACTGCCAGGTGTTCCGCGACCGCACCGGCGCCCTGCATCTGGCCCTCACGCTGGGCAGCTGGCAGCCCGGCGAGGAAGTCACCGTGCGCGTGCACGAGCCCTTCTCGGCCCTGGACCTGCTGGACATCGGCCCCTGCAGCCATTCCTGGCCCCTGCCCCAGGCACTCGCGCAGATCCAGGCCGAAGGCCGCGGTGCCGCGCTGCTGCTCAACGCCGGCGAGGACACCGAGGCCCTGCTGGGCCGCCTGCAGCCCGAGGCCGCCGCACCTGCGGCCAGCAGCATGGACCTGCGCACCTATGGCGTGGGCGCGCAGATCCTGCGCGAGCTGGGCGTGCACAAGATGAAGCTGCTGGGCAGCCCGCGCCGCATGCCCAGCATGACGGGCTATGGTCTCGAGGTCACCGGCTTTGTGGCCGCTGGCAACGCAAGCTGAGGAAGCAGACACCATGCAAGGATCAGACAAGGGCCAGGCCGCCTCGCTGGACGGCCAGAACCTGCGCATCGGCCTGGTGCAGGCGCGCTTCAACGACAAGATCACCAGCGCGCTGGCCGCGGCCTGCACCCAGGAACTGCTGGCCCTGGGCGTGCCCGAGCGCCATATCCGCCACATCACCGTGCCGGGCGCGCTGGAGGTGTCCATCGCCCTGCAAGCCATGGCCGACAGCGAGCATTACGACGCGCTGGTGGCGCTGGGTTGCATCATCCGCGGTGAGACCTATCACTTCGAGTTGGTGGCCAATGAAAGCGGCGCCGGCGTGACGCGCGTCTCGCTGGACAGCAGCATCCCGATCGCGAATGCGGTGCTGACGGTCGAAAACGAAGCACAAGCCTGGGCACGCACCGAGGAAAAAGGTCGAGATGCCGCCCGTGTGGCGGTGGAGATGGCCAATTTGATGAAAGAACTGCAGTGAGCGAGAACGAAAACAAGAAGCCCGCGGCCAAGCCAGCGGCCAAACGTGCGCCCGCCAAATCGGCGCGCCGGCGTGCCCGCGAGCTGGCCCTGCAAGGCCTCTACCAATGGCTGCTCACCGGTGAGGACGCCGGCTCGGTCGATGCTCACACGCGCGAACAGGACGGCTTTGCCAAGAGCGACACGGCGCATTTCGACGCCCTGCTGCATGGCTGCATCCTCGAAGCCGCCGACCTCGACGCGGTGCTCTCGCGCCATGTGGACCGCAAGACCACCGAACTCTCGCCCATCGAGCATGCGGTGCTGATGATCGGCGCCTACGAGCTCAAGCATTGCATGGACGTGCCCTACAAGGTGGCGGTGAACGAGGCGGTGGAACTGGCCAAGTCCTTCGGCGGCACCGACGGCCACAAGTATGTGAACGCCGTGCTGGACCGTGCCGCCGTCGACCTGCGCCCGCGCGAGGTCGACGCCGCCCGCAAGCGCTCCTGAAGCAAGTTCTGAGTCAAGGCATGAAGCTGGCCCGGCGGCTCGACCACATCGAGCCCTTCTACGTGAATGACGGACCAGCAAAACAATCGTATCTCGTGGCCAAGGGTTCGTGCATTCCATGTAGCGAGATATTGAGCCGAGAATCATGAGCCCGGAGTACATTCGCATCGACTGCCCAGAAGTTGAGCAAGATTTGACCGAGTACTTCCGGTCGGTCTACGCTTGCAGGCTGAAGAGCTAAAGAACTCAGTCGAACAGCAGAGTCAATTGGTCGAGGTCAGCCGGCAGCAATTGGATCAAGCAACGACAGAAGCTCGCCAGCAACAGCAGCTTGCGCTTGCAGCACAACTGCCCCGCTTTCTCGTGCATCTACGAGTTCAGGCCGAGTACCTGCACGAAAAATCCATTGAGGTTCAGCTTGAGAACGCCGGCAAGATTGCCCGCAGGGTAGTGATGTCGCTCGATCAGCCGGAGGGACCGACCGACGTCTTGCGAGTCGAGCTCCTGCGGCAAGAACAACACGTTGCGACAACTGTTCGCCTTCCCAAAGATTCCGTCCTGCAAGGTCGAATCCGTTGCTTGGACGAGATGGGCATAGATCGAGAGACTACGTTTCAAGTCATTTGGGATGCGCGCGGAACGATGAATACACAGCCGGATCCGTTCGTGCAGGCAGGAGGCTGATCGAGGAAACTGGCACTTTTGTACAACATATGCTCCGCGGCGCGTGTTCTCTATTGCCAGAGGCCTTCTGGTTGCCGGCTCATCGCTCCATGCCGTCCAACTGGATGAGATCGACGCCGTTGCTTATGCCGCCAGCAGCTCGACCTCATCGCCGGGACCTTGCATGAAGGTCTCGGTCAGACGAATCCGGAAGCCCGTTTTCTCCAGTACGAGCTGCTCCATGGCCTGATGGTCAATCCGCCTCGGCACCATGAACCCGTCATGGATCAACACGCAGAAAATCCCATCACGCTCAAGAGCTGATTCGATTACGTCGACGACCAATCGCTCGAGTCGGTTGTAGATCGCGGACCTCTGACTGCCGATCCTTTCCGGCGTTGGCACAACAGCCCCTCCCCGCATGGCGCTGAGCCCGTTCATCGCACGCTCAGCCCTAAGCAAGATATTCCACATGGCCTTCACATCACGCCGCAACGCAGTCACTTCAGGATCAGCTTTCAGCCGACCGATCGCCACGACGTCATAGCCGAGCAATTGGAAAATCCGCTGCTTCGGATGCGGCACAAGTTGCCCCCCGAAGAAGAGCGCAATGACGACCTTTTTTGCGGTAGCGAGATCGATCATGGCGACCTCGGCAACGTGCTTACCCGCTCTCTTTTAGGGTAGCTCGCGAGAACAACTGCGGCGGGTTGGTCAGAATTGCGAGGTTCAGACCGGCGCCAATGATCCTCAGGAAGACCGGCAGCGCATCAAGCGGTGTTGCACGCGAGAGTCGGTCAAAGCTCTCCACGATGAGCGTCGCTCCCTTGGGTACCTTGCCCTCATCCACAGCCCTAAGGAAGCCGCCGAGCGCCCCCTTTTCAAGGTTGCTCTGATCCCAAGCGGAGACGCCCGGGTCCTCGAAGCAGAGCGTGGGATCAAGGACGAGGCTGTTCGCCTCAGCGTATTCGCGGGCCCGCTCGACTTGACGGGATAAACTTGCACCCTGCGCCTGTGGCGCCGAGCTGAAACGAGCATAGGAAATTGCGACCGTAGACATGGGAATCAATAACGAAGGGGGGCTGACGCTTCTGGATTGCTGTTCCTGCCTATTCAATCGACTCCCGGCTCCAGTGCCCGCGGCTTTTGAATCGAAGTTCACGAGGTGGCTCGCATGAAGCTCGCGGATCGCCTGCGTTTTATTGAACCGTTCTACGTGATGGAATGCGCCAAGGCCGCCGCGGAGATCGCGCGCAGCCCGGCCTGCGACCCGGCCCAGGGCGGCCGGCGCATGATCTACCTGAACATCGGCGAGCCCGACTTCGCTGCCGCCCCGGCCGTGCAAGCGGCCGCGCAGGCCTGCATCACGCAAGGCCGCACGCAATACACGCCGGCCACCGGCCTGCCAGCGCTGCGCGAGGCCGTGTCGCGCTGGTATGCCCAGCATTTCGGTCTGGCCATTGCGCCCGAACGCATCGTCATCACCGCCGGCGCCTCGGCGGCCCTGCAGCTCGCCTGCCTGGCCCTGTTCGAGGCGGGCGACGAGGTGCTGATGCCCGACCCCTGCTACCCCTGCAACCGCCATTTCGTCGCCGCCACGGATGCGCGCGCCGTGCTGTTGCCGGCCGGGCCGGCGCAGCGCTTCCAGCCCAGCGCGGCGCAGATCGCCAGCGCCTGGAACGAGCACAGCCGCGGCGTGCTGCTGGCCTCGCCCAGCAACCCCACCGGCACCTCCATCGACCCCGATGAGCTGCGCGCCATCGTCGAGGTGGTGCGCGCGCGCGGCGGCGTCAGCATCGTCGACGAGATCTACCTCGGCCTGTCCTACGACGAGCGCTTTGGCCACAGCGTGCTGGGTCTGGGCGAGGACGTGATCTCGGTGAACAGCTTCTCCAAATACTTCGGCATGACCGGCTGGCGCCTGGGCTGGCTGGTGCTGCCGCCGGCGCTAGTGGCGCCGATCGAGAAGCTGACCCAGAACCTCTTCATCTGCGCCTCCGCGGTGGCCCAACATGCGGCGCTGGCCTGCTTCGAGGCCGACGCGATGGCCGAGTACGAGCGCCGCCGTGCCGAGTTCCGCGCGCGCCGCGATCTGGTGGTGCCGGCGCTCGAGGCCATGGGCCTGCCGGTGCCGGTGCTGCCCGACGGCGCCTTCTACGCCTGGGCCGATGTCTCGGCCTATTCGGACAGCAGCTGGGATTTCTGCTTCGAGCTGATGCACGCATGCCATGTGGCGCTGACGCCCGGGCGCGATTTCGGCCCGGCCTTTGGCGAGCGCTATATGCGGCTCTCGTTTGCCAGCAGCCAGGACGACCTGCGCGAGGCCTTGCAGCGCATCCGCGCCTATCTGCAGGCACGCGCATGACGCAGGCAGGCGAAGCGTTCGAGTTCGCGCTGCGGGTCTACTGGGAAGACACCGACGCCGGCGGCGTGGTGTTCTATGCCAACTACCTGAAGTTCTTCGAACGCGCCCGCACCGAATGGCTGCGCGCCCTGGGCTTCGAGCAGGAGCGCCTGCGCACCGAGCTGGGCGCGCTGTTCGTGGTGGGCGCCACCAACGTGCGCTACCTCAGCCCGGCACGTCTGGACGATCAGTTGCGCGTCACCGTGAAGCCGATCAAGCTCGGCCGTGTCAGCATGGACCTGGCCCAGCAGGCCTGGCGTGGCCAGACGCTGCTGGCCGAGAGCGAGATCCGCATCGGCTGCGTGGGCGCGGCCGATTTCAAACCCACCCGCATTCCCGCTGCCATCCTGCAGGCCATCGCCGTGCCTGCGCCCTGACCCACTCTCCAGAGACATGAACCAAGACCTGTCCATCTTCAGCCTCATTGCCCACGCCAGCCTGGTGGTGCAACTGGTGATCGCCGCGCTCTTGCTGGTCTCGCTGGCGAGCTGGAGCGTGATCTTCAGCAAGCTCATCTCGCTGGGCCGGGTGAAGGCCAGCAACGAGGCCTTCGAGACCGAGTTCTGGTCCGGCAAGAACCTCAACGAGCTCTACAGCAGCGTCGCCAGCAAGACCGTGGGCGCGCCGCTGGAGCGCATCTTCGCCTCCGGCATGCGCGAGTTCCTCAAGCTGCGCGAGCGCCGCGTGGTCGAGCCCACCGCCCTGCTCGACGGCGCCCGCCGCGCCATGCGTGCCAGTTTCCAGCGCGAGCTCGACGCGATGGAGAGCAACCTCTCCTTCCTCGCCTCGGTGGGTTCGGTCTCGCCCTATGTGGGCCTGTTCGGCACCATCTGGGGCATCATGCACGCCTTCGTGGGCCTGTCGAACCTGCAGCAGGTCACGCTCGCCACCGTGGCGCCCGGCATTGCCGAGGCCCTGGTGGCCACCGCGATCGGCCTGTTCGCCGCCATTCCCGCGGTGCTGGCCTACAACCGCTTTGCGCGCCAGATCGACCGCAGCGCCATCACGCTGGAGACCTTCATCGAGGAGTTCTCCAACATCCTGCAGCGCAACGCCAGCCAGCCGGCCCCCGCCGGCCAGCAAGGCAACACGCGCTGAGGCGCCGGAGCACAGAGCATGGCAGCCATCGCCTCGCGCGGCCGCGGACGCCGCCGCACCATCAATGAAATCAATATGGTGCCCTTCATCGACGTGATGCTGGTGCTGCTCATCATCTTCATGGTGAGCGCGCCCCTCATCACCACCGGCCTGGTGGACCTGCCCTCGGTGGGCAAGAGCCGCCAGCAGCCCGAGCATGTGATCCACGTGATCGTGGGCGCCGATGAAAAGCTCAAGCTCAAGCTCGACAAGGAAGAGCCGCAGTCGGTGCAGCTCAAGCAACTGGCCGAGCGCGTCAAGACCGCCCAGGGCAGCGACAGCAACACCCCGGTGGTGATCTCGGCCGACCGCAGCGTCAAGTACGAGGCGGTGGTGAAGGCCATGGACGTGCTGCAGAGCGCGGGCATCGCGCGCGTGGGCCTGGCGGTGCGCAACGGCCCGCCCGCCGACGCCAGCAAGAACTGAACCCGCGACCACGCAGCCGCCATGAGCGCCCTGGCCTCACGCTTTCACCTCGACCGCGACCCGCTGCGTCCGCCGCAGGCACCGGGCCTGGGCCGCGGCTTTGCCTTTGCGGTGGCGGCCCACCTGCTGCTGGTGCTGGCCCTGAGCGCCGGCGTGCACTGGCGTACCCAGACCCTGCCCACCTACGAGGCCGAGCTCTGGGCCGCCGTGCCCCAGGCCGCCGCCCCGCGCGAGCAGTTGCCGCCCGAGGAGCCGCCAGCGCCCAAGCCTCAGCCTAAGCCAGAGCCCAAACCCGCCGAGCCCGACCCGCGCGAGCTGCAGGCGCAGCGCGATGCCGAGATCGCCATCGCCAAGGCCGAGAAAAAGA
This sequence comes from Paucibacter sediminis, assembly GCF_030254645.1. Lineage (NCBI taxonomy): Bacteria > Pseudomonadati > Pseudomonadota > Betaproteobacteria > Burkholderiales > Sphaerotilaceae > Roseateles > Paucibacter sediminis. The sequence continues at coordinate 4,146,822 of NZ_CP116346.1, read as the reverse complement.
AGAAGGACCTCGAGCAGAAGCGCCTGGCCGAGCTGGAAGCCGAGCGCAAGGCCAAGGAGCTAGCCAAGAAAGAGCAGGCCAAGAAGGAAGAACTGGCCTTGAAGCAACGCCAGGCCGAGGCCGCCGCCGCCAAGGAAGCGAAGGAGTCCAAGCAGGCCGAGGCCAAGCGCGAAGCGCTGCGCCAGGAGAATCTGCGCCGCATCCAGGGCATGGCCGGTGCCTCGGGCGGGCCGGGTGCCACCGGCAGCGTGCTGCAGAGCTCGGGGCCCTCGGCCAGCTACGGCGGCCGCATCAAGGCGCGCATCCGGCCCAACATCATTTACGCGGACACGCCCAGCGGCAACCCGGTCACCGAGGTCGAAGTGCGCGTGGCCCCCGACGGCACCATCATCGGCAAGAAGATCATCAAGCCCAGCGGCGATGCCGAATGGGACAAGGCGGTGCTGCGCGCGATCGACAAGACCGAAACCCTGCCGCGCGATGTGGATGGCCGCGTGCCCTCGCTGCTGGTCATCACCTTTCAGCCCAGGGAATAAGGCTCAGCGCCGCCGCGCCATCCAGGCGTCCAGCGACCAGCGCCCCGGCCCCCACAGCGCCAGCCCGATCAGCAGCGCGCCCCAGAGCTGGTGGCCGGCCAGGGCGGCCGGTGCGATCTCCTCCAGGCTCAGCACCGCCATCACATTCATCACGCTCAGGCCCAGGGCCGCGAAGCGGCCGCCCAGGCCCAGCACCAGCAGCACCGGCAGGCACAGCTCACCGCCGGTGCCCAGGTAGGCGGCCAGCTCGGGCGGCAGCAGGGGCACATGGTATTCGTCCTGGAACAGCGCCAGCGTGGTGCCCCAGTCGCGGATCTTGGTCAGGCCCGAGAGCCAAAACACCTGGGCCACATACAGCCTGGCGCCCAGCAGCACCAGCGCCTGGGCCTGTTTCAGCAGGGCCCGCAACCAGGCGGGCAGGCGGGCGGCGTCGTCCACGCCGGCGTCGGTCAGGCTCAGCCAGGCCGCGTTCTTCATCAAGGCATTGAGTTTCATGTCGGTTCACCTATGGGTTCCACGCGCCACAGCTGTTGCTGCAGCAAGGCCTCATGCAGCCAGGCCGTGAAGTCGAAGTCCGGATGCGCCGCCAGGCAGGCATCCAGCGCGGATTGCAGATCGACGCCGGCCAGCAGCTGCGCCATCAACAGGGCCTGGGCCGCGGGCAGCGGCTCGGCCCGGGCGCGCCAGCCCTGGCGCCACACCAGCAAGACCTGACCCTGGCTGTCGGCCGGCAGCAGCCGCAGGCCCGGCCGCATGCGCAGCCGCAACAGGCCGGGCGAGGGTTCGCCGAGCCGCAGCAGGCTGTCGGCATCCAGGCTGGCGTCGGCCGCACGCTCGGCCGCGTGCAGTGCCCATTCCAGCCGGCTCAGATCCAGCCAGGCGGGCTCCATCTCGGGCTGGCCGGCCAGGAATTCATGCAGATCGGCGCCCCATTCGCCCATGTCGCCAAGCCGCGGCGGCCGCCAGCGCCAGAAGGCCCAGGCCATGGCAGCAAACTCGCTCGCGCCCATGGCCTCGCGCAACTGGGCGAACACCGTGGCCAGGGCGCGCTCGGCGAGCGCCGCCGCATTCAGGCGGTAGGCCAGCAGACCGCGTGCCGCCCCGCCCTGCACGCCGGCCGGTGCGCGCCAGGGCCCCTCGGCAGTGCCGCCAAACACGGCCTGGACCAGCTGGCGCTGGCGCTCGATCTCGGCCGCGCTCATCAGGCCTCCACCGGTGTCAGCTCGGCCATGCAGGCCTGGGCCATGGCGGCCTCGTCCAGCAGCACGGCCAGCGCGGGCACATCGGTGTCCCACTCGATCAGGCTGGGCAGCGGCCCGAGGCGCTGCAGCGCATGGCGATAGACCTGCCAGACGGGTGCATGCACGCGGCTGCCATGGTCGTCGATCACCAGGTCCGGTGTGCGCGCATAGCCGGCCAGGTGGATCTCGCCCACCGTGCCGGGGCTGATCGCATCCACCCAGGCCGAGGCACGCGCGGCCGCTTGCGCCTCCGAGTCGCCCTCGTTGAGCGCATTCACCACCAGGTTGTTGACGTCCAGCAGCAGGCCGCAGCCGCTGCGCCGCGTCAGCTCGTTGAAGAACTCGGGTTCGGCCAGGGTGTCGCCCTGCCAGCCCAGGTAGGCGCTGAGGTTCTCCACCAGCAGCTGCCGGCCCAGGCGCTGCTGCACCTGGTCCACATGGCGCAGCATCAGCGCCAGGCTGTCATCGTTGAAGGCAATCGGCAGCAGGTCGTTGCCATGCGACACCTCGCCACTCAGCTGCACGCGGGCAAAGCTGGCGTGGTCGGACACCCGCAGGGGCTGCACGTCCGCCACCAGCTCGGCCAGGCGCTCCAGATGCCAGGCATCCAGCCCGCAGGCCGAACCCAGCGCCAGGCCCACGCCATGCAGGCTCAGCGCATAGCTGGCGCGCGCATCGCGCAGCAACTGGCGGCTGGCGCCGCCGGCGGCGAAGAAGTTCTCCGAGTGCACCTCGATGAACCCCAGCGCCGGCCGCTCTTCCAGCAGTTGCGCGTAATGCGGCTGTCGCCAGCCTATGCCCAGATGCTTCATGGTGGCTGCTGGTTGGCCGGCTTACTTCTTCAGCTTGGCCTTGGCTTCCTCGGCCGTCAGGCCCATTTCCTTCTTGCAGCTGCCCTTGGCCACGTACTTCCACTCGTCCGGCGAGCCATCGGTCTTGGCCTGCCCGGCGCAAGAGTGGCTGCCGCTCAGGTTGGCGCAGTCGTTCTGCCCGGCCTTGACGATGCCGAAGCATTTTTCCTTGGCGGCCTTGTCGTCGGCAGCCACGGCCTGGCCGACGGCGCCGAGCGTCAGGGCGGCGAGCAGGGCGGAAGAGATCAGCTTGTTGGTGGACATGGAAAAGTCTCCGTGTTGAATAAAGAGAGGGTTGCTGGAGTGACGCATCATCGCGTCGCCAGCCTTGTGTCGCAAGCGAGCGTCCAGTCCTTACACTCGGGCCCACAAAATCATTCTTCCGGATCGCCGATGGCTGATTTCTCCGCCGAACTCGAACGCCTGCGACCGCAGCTGCTGAAATACGCGCGCCTGCAATTGCGCAATGCCGCCTGGGCCGAGGACGCGGTGTCGGACACCCTGCTGGCCGCGATCGAGCGGCCGCAGACCTTTGCCGGCCAGTCGCAGCTCAAGACCTGGCTGATCGGCATCCTCAAGCACAAGCTGATCGACCAGATCCGCCGCAACAGCCGGGAGCTGTCCACCACGCGCGAGGACGACGAGCCGATCGAGGACGAGTTGTTCGACAGCACCGGCCACTGGCGCGATCAGCCGCAGGACTGGGGCGACCCCGAGCATGCGCTGCGGCAAGTGGACTTCATGCGCGTGCTGGAGGCCTGTGTGGAGCTGCTGCCGGGGCAACAGGGCCGGCTCTTCATGATGCGCGAATGGCTGGAGCTGGAGACCGACGAGATCTGTAAGGAACTCGCGATCAGCCCGACCAATCTCTGGGTGATGCTGCACCGAGCCCGCCTGCGCTTGCGGGAATGCCTGCAGCTGAACTGGTTTTCGGGCGCGCAGCTCGCCAAGGAGTCCTGATGTCGTTGTTGAAGCGCACCTGCAAGGAAGTCAGCCTGCTGGTCATGCAAGCGCAGGAGCTGCAACTGCCCTGGCGCGAGCGCCTGGCCTTGCGGCTGCACATGATGGCCTGCGACGCCTGCCCGCGCATCGTCGACCAGCTGGCGCTGATGCGCCGGGCTACCGAGCGCTGGCGCAGCTACAGCGAGAACGAGTAGCGCGCGCCCTCAGGCGATCGTGCCACCGCCCTGGCGCACATCGTTCCTGACGCGCCAGGCCACGCCCAGCGCCAAGCGCACGCCGGTGATCATGGTCTCGAGCGCCATGCTGGGCTGGCCCGGGTGCAGCGCCGCCTGCTGGGGCAGCAGGGGGATGTGCATGAAGCCGCTGCGCACGGCGCTGCCGGCGAGCTGGTGCTGCATGCCGTAGAACACATGGTTGCAGACGAAGGTGCCGGCGCTCTGCGAGATGCCCGCCGGATAGCCCGCCACGCGCAGCGCCGCCACCATGGACTTGATCGGCAGGGTCGAGAAGTAGGCCGCCGGCGCATCCGCGATCACCGCCTCGTCGATCGGCTGGCTGCCCTGGTTGTCGGCGATGCGGGCGTCATCCACATTGATGGCCACGCGCTCCACCGAGAGTTCGCTGCGCCCGGCGGCCTGGCCCAGCGCCAGCACTAGCTGGGGCTGATGTTGGGCCAGCGCCTTGGCCAGGCTCTGCAGCGCCGCGCCGAACACGCAGGGCAGCTGCCAGGCCAGCACGCGGGCGCCGGCCACCTGCTCACCGTCCAGCGCCCGCGCCACCTCCCAGGAGGGGTTGATGTGCTCGCCGCCGAAGGGCTCGAAGCCCGTCAGCAAGATGGTGCCGCTCTTCATATCGTCTGGTCCTCCGCTGATCCATAGCCGCCGCCGCCGGGTGTCTCGATCACGAACACATCGCCCGGCGCCATCTCCACCGTGGCGATATGGTCCAGCCACTCGATGCTGCCATCGCCGCGCTCGACGCGGTTCACCCCCACCGCGCCGGGCAGGCCACCGGCCATGCCGAAGGCGCCCTGCTTGCGGCCATTGCTGAGGATGCCGGCGCTCATGGCCTCCAGGAAGCGCAGGCGCCGCACCCCGCCATCGCCACCGCGCCAGCGCCCGGCGCCGCCCGAGCCGGCGCGGATCGCATAGCTCTCCAGCCGCACCGGATAGCGGAACTCCAGCACCTCGGGGTCGGTGAGGCGCGAATTGGTCATGTGCGTCTGCACCACGCTGGTCCCGGCAAAACCCGGCCCCGCGCCCGAGCCGCCCGAGATGGTCTCGTAGTACTGGTAGCGCGCGTTGCCGAAGGTGAAGTTGTTCATGGTGCATTGCGCCGCCGCCATCACGCCCAGCGCGCCATAGATCGCATTGGTGACGCAGCTGGAGGTCTCGACATTGCCCGCCACCACGGCGGCCGGATGGCGCGGATTGAGCATGCTGCCCTCGGGCACGATCACCTCCAGCGGCTTGAGGCAGCCGGCGTTGAGCGGGATCTCGTCGTCCACCAGGCTGCGGAAGGCATACAGCACCGCCGCCATGGTGACCGACTTGGGCGCATTGAAGTTGTTGGGCAGCTGGGCGCTGCTGCCGCCAAAGTCGATCTGCGCGCTGCGCTGCGCCCGGTCCACGCGCAGCGCCACCTGGATGCGGGCGCCGTTGTCCAGCTCCATGCAGTAGCTGCCGTCCTTCAGCGCGGTGATGACGCGGCGCACCGCCTCCTCGGCGTTGTCCTGCACATGGCCCATATAGGCGTTCACGGTCTCCAGGCCGTACTGGGCCACCATGGCGCGCAGCTCCTGCACGCCCTTCTCGTTGGCGGCCACCTGGGCGCGCAGGTCGGCCAGGGTCTGCTCCGGGTTGCGCGCGGGCCAGGGCCCCGCCAGCAGCAGGGCACGCAATTCGGCCTCGCGCAGCCGGCCCTCGCGCAGCAGCAGCAGGTTGTCCAGCAGCACGCCCTCCTCCTCGATGCGCGTGGACAGCGGCGGCATCGAGCCCGGGCTGATGCCGCCGATATCGGCATGGTGGCCGCGCGAGGCGACGTAGAAGACCGGTGCCGCGCCACCATCCAGGTAGACCGGGGTGACGACGGTGACATCCGGAAGGTGCGTGCCGCCATGGTAAGGATCGTTCAGCGCATAGACATCGCCCGGCCGCATGTCCGGGTTGCGCGCAATCACGGTCTTGATCGATTCGCTCATCGAGCCCAGGTGCACCGGCATATGCGGCGCGTTGGCGATCAGCTGGCCCTGGCCGTCGAACAGCGCGCAGGAGAAGTCCAGGCGCTCCTTGATGTTGACCGAATGCGCGGTGTTCTGCAGGCGCAGCCCCATCTGCTCGGCGATGTTCATGAAGAGGTTGTTGAAGACCTCCAGCATCACCGGATCGGCGCGCGTGCCCAGCGCCTGGGCCAGCGGGCGCGGCAGCACGCGCTGCAGCTCCAGGCAGCCGCCCGCGCTCATGCGAGCCTGCCAGCCGGGCTCGACCACCGTGGTGGCATTGCGCTCGGCGATCACCGCGGGCCCCTGCACCAGCGCGCCGGGACGCAGCTGCTCACGCTGGTAGAGGCCGGCCGCGCGCCAGCCCGCCGGCTGGCCGTCGCCGCCGCAGTACATGCGCAGCTGCTCCAGCGGCGCGGCCGCGTGCGGCTCGCCCCCTTGCTCATCGGTGCCTTGCGCGGCCCCACCATCGGCCACTTCCCCGGGCGCCAGGGCTTCCACCACGGCCGCCTCGATCACCAGGGCGCGCCCCGGCATCAGGAAGGCAAAGCGCTGGCGGTAGGCGGCCTCGAAGGCCTGCTGCAGCAGGGCCAGGTCTTGCGCGGCGGGCACTTGCAGGGCGGTGTCCGTACCTTGGTAGCGCAGCAACAGATGGGCGCGCGTCTGCAGGCGCTCGGCCCGCAGGCCCTGGGCCAGCAGCTCGGCGCGCGCCGCCTCGGCCAGCTCCGCCAGCTGGGCCTGCGCCTGCCGCAGGCCGGCGGCGTCCAGCGGCAGCTCCACCGCCGCCTCGCGCATCGCCACCTGATCGGCCAGGCCCATGCCATAGGCGCTCAGCACGCCCGCCAGCGGGTGCACGAACACGCGCGACATGCCCAGCGCGTCGGCCACCAGGCAGGCATGCTGGCCGCCGGCGCCGCCAAAACACTGCAGGGTGTAGCCGGTGACGTCATAGCCCCTGGCCACCGAGATGCGCTTGATGGCATTGGCCATCGAGGCCACCGCGATCTGCAGCGCGCCGGCCGCCACCTCCTCGGCGCTGCTGCCGCGGCCGGTGGCGGCGCCGATCTGCGCCGCCAGGGCCTCGAAGCCGCGCCGCGCCGCGGCCAGGTCCAGCGCCGCGTCGGCCCGGGGTCCGAACACATGGGGGAAATGCGCGGGCTGGATCTTGCCCAGCAGCACATTGGCATCGGTCACCGCCAGCGGGCCGCCGCGGCGGTAGCTGGCCGGGCCGGGATGGGCGCCGGCGCTCTCCGGGCCGACGCGCAGGCGCGCGCCGTCGAAACGGATCACCGAGCCCCCGCCGGCGGCCACCGTGTGGATGCTCATCATCGGCGCGCGCATGCGCACGCCCGCCACTTGCGTTTCAAACGCGCGTTCGAACTCGCCCGCGTAATGCGAGACATCGGTGGAGGTGCCGCCCATGTCGAAGCCGATCACCCTGGCATGGCCGGCCTGCAGGGCGGTGCGCACCATGCCGACAATGCCGCCGGCGGGGCCGGAGAGGATCGCGTCCTTGCCCTGGAACTGCCCCGCCTCGGTGAGGCCGCCGCTGCTCTGCATGAACAGCAGCGGCACACCCGGCATCTGCGCCGCCACCTGCTCCACATAGCGGCGCAGGATGGGCGAGAGATAGGCGTCCACCACGGTGGTGTCGCCGCGCCCAACCAGCCGCATCAACGGGCTGACCTGGTGCGAGACCGAGACCTGCTCGAAGCCGAGCTCGCGCGCCAGCGCCGCCGCGGCCAGCTCATGGGCGTGGTAGCGATAGCCGTGCATGAAGACGATGGCGCAGGCGCGCAGCCCGGCCTGGCGGGCGGCCTGCAGCTGCAGGCGCAGGTCCGCCAGGTCGAGCGCCTGTTCCAGCTCGCCATGGGCGCCGACGCGCTCGCGCGCCTCGATGACCCGCTCGTAGAGCAGCTCGGGCAGCTGGATATGCCGATCAAAGAGGCGCGGCCGCGCCTGGTAGGCGATGCGCAGCGCATCGCGAAAGCCCTGGGTGATGACCAGCACGGTGGGCTCGCCCTTGCGCTCCAGCAGCGCATTGGTGGCCACCGTGGTGCCCATCTTCACGCATTCCACCTGGGCGGGCGAGATGGTCTCGTGCGCCCGCAGGCCGAGCAGGCGGCGTATGCCCTCCACCGCGGCGTCACGGTACTGCTCGGGGTTTTCCGACAGCAGCTTGAGGGTGTGCAGCCGGCCATCCGGCGCGCGCCCCACCAGGTCGGTGAAGGTGCCGCCGCGGTCGACCCAGAACTGCCAGCGCCCGGCCAGCGGCACCGGCGCGCTCACAGCGAGCTGGCGGCACGCGCCGCCTGGTCATACATGCCCGACATGCTGCGCAGCAGGCGCGCGTTGGCGCCGATGTCGTGGTTCAGCTCCTGCTCGAAGTTGTCCATCAGGCAGGTCTCGCGCACCTCGCGGTAGCGCTCCACCAGGGCCTCGCCCTCGGCGGTGGGGGTGTAGAACACCTCCTTGCCCTGCTTCTCGGCGGCCACCAGGCCGGCCGCCAGCAGCTTCTTCAGCGCATAGGCCACCACATGGGTGTCCTCGTAATTGAGCACGAAGCAGATGTCGGCCAGCTTCTTGTTGCGCGCCCGGTGGTTCACATGGTGCAGCACCAGCACATCGGTGATGGCCAGATCGCCGCGGCCGGCCGCCGCCATGCAGCGCATGGCCCAGCGCGAGAAGGCGTTCCAGGCCACGATGAGGCCGAACTCGAATTCGCTCAGCTCGAGGCTGCGCGGCGACACCAGATGCGAGGAGGAGACGATGCCGCCGGCGCTCTGGCGGCCCGCGGCTTTGAGTTTGGAGGCGGGCATGAGGGGGGCGGGCAAGGATTGCAATTTATCGATAATTTGTGAACATCATGCCAAAACCTGCCCACCGACCCATGCGGGTTGTTACCGGGTGACCGCCGAAATGAGTGGGCGCTGCGCGCCAAATCCGCCGATGAAAGGGCCGCCCAGGCCTTAGCATGCGGGCACGAGGTGCCGTGGCGCTTGCATCGCCCTGCCCGTCCAGCCCAACGATTTCCCGCAGGAGCCACGCGATGTCCGCAGATCTGTCCGCCCCACTGAGCTGGCCCTATGCGCCCAAGCCAGACAGCGGCTCCGACGCGGCGCCCGACGCGCAGTTCCACTGGCCCACCCCGCCCTTTGCCGCCTACCCCGAGCCCAGCCCGCACCTGGGCCCGGAGGCCTGCGAGATCATCGGCATCAACAACAGCCGCACGGTCGGCTCGGTGCTGCAGATCTCGGCGGCCGAACGCACCCTGCAGGTGAACGTGCCGCCGGCGCGCAACGCCATGATGGTGAAGTTCGGGCAGATCCGCGCGCTCAAGCTGATGCGGGTGATCCCGGCCGCGCCGCGCGAGACCGACCAGCCCGATGTGCGCCTGAGCCTGGACCAGCGTCCGCGCAGCAGCTTCAAGGTGCATTTCAACGGCGGCGGCGAGATCAGCGGCAGCACCATCGGCCATTGCCACGACCACAACGGCCTGTTCCTGTTCCCGCCGCTGAGCGAGGGCAACGATGCGGTGCGCTGCATCTTCATACCGCGCGAGGTGCTGGGCAACTTCGAGCTCGGTGAGCGCATCGGCGAGGTGCTGGTCCAGGACGCCCTGGCCACCGAGGAGCAGGTCGAGGAAGCCGCACGCGAGCAGCTGCAGCTGCGCAGCCGCCGCGTCGGCGACATCCTGGTGGCGCAGCAGATCGTCACCGCCGATCAGCTGCTGCAGGCGATCGAGCAGCAGGCCCGCATGCCCATGGTGCGCATCGGCGAGGCCCTGCTGGCGCTGGACCTGGTGTCGCAGCAGCAGCTTGACGACGCGCTGGCCCAGCAACGCATGGACCGCTCGGTGCCGCTGGGCGAGCTGCTGGTGCGCAAGGGCATCGTGAGCCGCCAGCAGCTGCAGTCGGCGCTGGCGCGCAAGATGGGCTATCCGCTCGTCGACGTGGAGCATTTCCCGGTCGAGCCCGACGCCATCCGCAAGCTGCCGCTGTCGGTGGCCAAGCGCCTTGAGATCCTGCCGCTGGTGCTGCGCGAGGGCAAGCTGATCGTGGCGATGGAGGACCCGACGCGGCGCGACGCCATCGACGAGGCCGAGTTCGTCTCCCAGCTCAAGCTCGTGCCCACGCTGGCCAAGCTGGGCAGCCTGGCCTTTGCGATCCCGGCCGCCTATGGCCGCTTCGGCTCCGAGCCGATCGGCAGCCGCGACTTCGGGCTGCCGACGCTGCAGGCCGATTTCGAGCTCGACAACGCCGACAAGCTGGTCGAGACGCTGGAGCGCGAAGGCCTGGCAAGCAGCTCGCGCGAAGACGAGAGCCCGATCGAGCAGAGCGACAACTCGCTGGTGCGCATGATCAACACCATGATCATCGAAGCGCATGCGCAGGGCGTGTCCGACATCCATATCGAGACCCACCCGGGGCGCGAGAAGCTCAAGATCCGCTTCCGCAAGGATGGCGCGCTGCATCCCTATCTGGAGCTGCCGCACACCTATCGCAGCGCCATGATCGCGCGCATCAAGATCATGTGCGACCTCGACATCTCCGAGCGCCGCAAGCCGCAGGACGGCAAGATCAATTTCGCGCGCTTCTCGCCCCAGCACAAACTGGAGCTGCGCGTCGCCACCGTTCCCACCAGCAACGGCCTGGAAGACGTGGTGATGCGCATCCTGGCCTCGGCCAAGCCGATCCCGATCGACAAGCTGGGCCTCTCGCCGCACAACCGCCGCGAGCTCGAGGCCGCGGTGCAGCGCCCCTATGGCATGGTGCTGTGCGTCGGCCCAACCGGCTCGGGCAAGACCACCACCCTGCACTCGGTGCTGAGTCAGATCAACACGCCCGAGCGCAAGATCTGGACCGCCGAGGACCCGGTCGAAATCACCCAGCCCGGCCTGCGCCAGGTGCAGGTGAATCCCAAGATCGACTGGACCTTTGCCAAGGCCCTGCGCGCCTTCCTGCGCGCCGATCCCGATGTGATCATGGTGGGCGAGATCCGCGACGAAGAGACCGCGCAGATCGCCGTGGAAGCCTCGCTGACCGGCCACCTGGTGCTCTCCACCCTGCACACCAACAGCGCGCCCGAGACCGTCACGCGCCTGCTGGACATGGGCATGGACCCGTTCAACTTCGCCGACTCGCTGCTGGCCGTGCTGGCGCAGCGCCTGGTGCGCCGCCTGTGCCCCAGCTGCCGCCGCTCCGAGCCCATCGGCGAGGCCGCGCTGACCGAGCTGATGGACGACTACCTGCATGCCTTCGCCGCCGACCAGCGCCCGACGCGCGAGGCGCTGCTGGCCGGCTGGCTGACCGAGCATGGCGTGAACGGCCAGCTGATGCATTTCCACAGCCCCGGCTGCACGCAGTGCGACCAGACCGGCTTCAAGGGCCGCGCCGGCCTGCATGAGCTGCTGAGCGTGACGCGGCCGATACGCCGCCTGATCCAGACCGGCGCGCGCGCCGAGGAGATCCAGCAGGCCGGCATGGCCGAGGGCATGCGCACGCTGCGCCAGGACGGCATCGTCAAGGTGCTGCAGGGCATCACCACGCTCGCCGAGGTGCGGGCCACCAGCAACAACTGAGCCGGCATGGACACCGCCGCCAATCCCGCAACGCCAGCAACTCCCGCCGCCCCCGACACCACCGGCCGGCCGCAGAAGCTGCGCCTGGGCGATGTGCTGGTGCAGCAGCAGCTGATCAGCGAAGCGCAGCTGCAGCAGAGCCTGGAGCTGCAGCGCGCCACCGGCAAGAAGCTGGGGCGGCTGCTGATCGATGCCGGCCTCATCACCGAAGAGGCGCTCGCCCATGTGCTGGCGCGCCAGCTGCGCGTGCCCTTCGTCAACCTGAAGAGCTTCCCGACCCGCAGCGATCTGGTGCGCCTGCTGCCGGAGACGCCGGCGCGCCGCTTCAAGGCCCTGGTGCTGGAGGACAAGGGCGACTACCTGCTGGTGGCGATGGCCGACCCGCTGGACCTGTTCGCCTTCGACGAGCTGAGCCGGCTGCTAAAGCGCCGCATCAGCATGGCGGTGGTGGCCGAGAGCCAGCTGCCCGCCGCCTTTGACCGCCATTACCGGCGCAGCGAGGAGATCTCCGGCCTGGCCAAGGCGCTGGAGAAGGACATCGGCGACGCCGTCGACTTCGGCGCCCTGCAGGCCAGCGTGGGCCAGGAGGGCGCGCCGGTGGTGCGCCTCCTGCAATCGGTGTTCGAGGACGCCGCCGCCGCGGGTGCCTCGGACGTGCATGTGGAGCCGCAGGAAACCGAGCTGCTGATACGCAACCGCATCGACGGCGTGCTGCAGACCCAGACCCAGGCCGACAAGCGCATCGCCGCGGCGATCGCCCAGCGCCTCAAGCTGATGGCCGGCCTGGACATCTCCGAGAAGCGCCTGCCGCAGGACGGCCGCTTCTCGCTGCGCCTGCGCGAGCGCACCATCGACGTGCGCCTCTCCACCCTGCCCGGCCAGTATGGCGAATCGGTGGTGATGCGCCTGCTGGGCCAGGGCACGGCGATCCGGCGCCTGGACCAGATCCACATGCCCGATGAGATGCTGGCGCGCTTTCGCGAGCTGCTGGGCCGCATCTCGGGCATGGTGCTGGTGACCGGCCCCACCGGTTCGGGCAAGACCACCACCTTGTACGCCGCGCTGGCAGAGATCAACGCCGAGCAGCACAAGATCATCACCGTGGAAGACCCGGTCGAATACCGCCTGCCGGGCCTGACCCAGGTGCAGGTGAACGAGAAGATCGAGCTCAGCTTCTCGCGCGTGCTGCGCGCCACCCTGCGCCAGGACCCGGACGTGATCCTGGTGGGCGAGATGCGCGATGCCGAGACCGCCGAGATCGGCCTGCGTGCCGCCATCACCGGCCATATGGTGCTCTCCACCCTGCACACCAAGGACGCCGCCAGCACCCCCTTCCGCCTCCTGGACATGGGCGCGCCGCCCTTCATGGTGGCCACCAGCCTGCAGGCCGTGATCGCCCAGCGCCTGCTGCGCGCGATCTGCGAGAACTGCGCCGAGCCGCACGAGCCCTCGCCACAGGAGGCCGCCTGGCTGGCCGCCAACGCCGAAGACGGCAAGCCGCTGCAGAGCCAACGCGGGCGCGGCTGCTCGGTCTGCAACGGCACCGGTTACCACTGCCGGCGCGGCATCTACGAGATGCTGGAGATCGACACCGAGATGGCCCTGGCCATCACTCACAGCGACAGCCAGGCCTTCATGCGCGCCTCGCGCGAGCGCCTGCGCGGCAAGACCCTGGCCGATGGCGCGCTGGCGCTGGTGCGCCAGGGCAAGACCACGGTGGCCGAGGCCATGCGCATCGCCACCGACGCCGGAGACTGAGCCCGGTGAGGTCCTACGCCTGGCGCGGCCGCAACAACCGCGGCGAGCAGCTCAGCGGCGTCATCGATGCCGAGGGCATGGACGCGGTGGCCGCGCAGCTCAGCGCCGGCGGCGTGATCCCGATCGACATCAAGCCGGCCGGCAGCAGCCTCTCCGCGCCCCGGCAGGACTGGTGGGCGGCAATGCGCGCGCGCCCGGTCGGCATGGTGGACCTGCTGGTGATGACGCGCCAGCTCTACACCCTGCAGAAGGCCGGCGTGCCCATCCTGCGCGCGCTCGCCGGCCTGGAGGCCTCCACCGCGCAGCCGGCCATGATCGGCCTGCTGCAGGATCTGCGTTCCAGCCTCGACCAGGGGCGCGAACTCTCCACCGCGATGGCCCGCCACCCGCAGGTGTTCACGCCCTTCTACGTGGCGATGGTGCGCGTGGGCGAGATGACCGGCCGCCTCACCGAGGTGTTCGAGCGCCTGGGCCAGCACCTCGAGTTCGAGATCGACACGCGCGCCCGCATCAAGCAGGCGCTGCGCTACCCCACCATGGTGGTGGTGGCGATGGCGATCGCCCTGGTGGTCATCAACATCTTCGTACTGCCCACCTTTGCAGCGGTGTTCGCGGGCTTCAAGACCGAGCTGCCGCTGATGACGCGGCTGCTGCTGGGCTTCTCGGCCTGGATGCTGAAATGGTGGCCGGGCCTGCTGGCCGCCGCGGCGGCAGCGGTGCTGGCCACGCGCAGCTGGCTCGCCACCGCGGTCGGCCGCTACCGCTGGGGCCGCCTCAAGCTGCGCCTGCCGATCGCCGGCCCCATCATCCTGAAGGCCACGCTGTCGCGTTTCGCGCGCAGCTTCGCGCTCGCCTCGCGCAGCGGCGTGCCGATCAGCCAGGCCATGACGGTGGTGGCGCAGACGGTGGACAACGCCTTCATCGGCGCGCGCATTGACCAGATGCGCGATGGCGTGGAGCGCGGCGAAAGCATCTCGCGCTGCGCCACCGCGGCGGGCGTATTCACCCCCATCGTGCTGCAGATGATTGCGGTGGGCGAGGAGACCGGCGAGCTCGACAACCTGATGGTCGAGATCGCCGGCATGTACGAGCGCGAAACCGATTACGCCATCAAGGGCCTGTCGGCCGCGATCGAACCGATTTTGCTGCTGCTGATCGGCGCCATGGTGCTGATGCTGGCGCTGGGCGTGTTCCTGCCGCTGTGGAATCTGGGCCAGGCGGCCATGGGGCGTGGCTGATTTCACGCCGGCGCCCAAATCGCGCTCAAGTGTGGCCGCATTTGGACGATGAGCCGAGGGTATGCCCGGCTAAGCTGGGTCCATGGGCCCTGCCCGGCCGGGCCGATTCAAGGCATCAACAGAGGTTCCGTTCCATGAAGCAAACGACGCAAGCTGGTTTCACCCTCATCGAACTGGTGATGGTCATCGTCATCCTGGGCGTGCTGGCCGCCGTGGCCCTGCCCAGGTTCGTCGACCTGCGCGGCGACGCCCAGGCGGCCGCGCTGAACGGCGTGGCGGGCGCGCTCAGCTCGGCCTCGTCGATCAACTTCTCGGCCCGCACCGTCAACGCCGCCAATGGCGTCGCGATCAACAATTGCACCAGCGTCGCGAGCGCCCTGCAGGGCGGCGTGCTGCCCACCGGCAATGGTTCGACCTACACCATCACCGCGGCCGCCATCGCGCCCGGCGCCACGGTCACCTGCACCATCACCGACGGCAACGGCCACAGCGCCACCTTCAGCGCCATCGGCATTCTGTGAGCCCTGGCGCGCGCGCCTGCCACCCACCCGCCACCGGCCCGCGACGGCCCGTGGCGGGTTTTACCTTGATCGAGCTGATCATCGTGATGGTGCTGATCGGCGCGCTCGCGGTGATCGCCCTGCCCCGGCTGATCGACACCACCGACTGGCGCTTGCGCGCCTTCGGTGACCAGCTGCTGGCCGAACTGCCCGCCATGCAGCGCCAGGCCCTGACGCAGCGCCGCCCCATCGTCGCCACCATCAGCGGCGACGGCATCGCCTTCGCCTATGTGGGCGGTGCCAGCCTGGGCACGCTGGACTGCCCCGCCGGCACCAGCCCCTGCATCGCCGAGGGCGGCACGCGCAGCTTCACTTTCAACGCCGGCAACAGCGGCCGCAGCCTCAGCGGCAGCAACACCAGTCTGACCATCACCGTGGCCCATGGCGCCTACAGCCAGGCCTATCAGCTGGAACAGGAAACTGGGCTGGTTTTCCGCCTTCCCTGAGCCCTTGCCTGGGGGCTGCAGCGGCTAGCATGCGGCCTGGAGCCTCCCACGCATGCCCAGCCACCTTCATCCCTCGCGCCGCGCCGGTCAGCAAGGCCTGACCCTGGTGGAGCTGATCGTCTTCATGGTGGTGGTGAGCGCGGCGCTGGCGGGCGTGCTGCAGATCTTCGTGCAGGCCGGTGCCAGGAGCGCCGATCCGATGATCCGCCGCCAGGCGCTGGCGATTGCCGAGTCGCTGCTGCAGGAGGTGCAGCTGATGCCCTTCACCTTCTGCGACCCGGATGATGCCAACGCCGACCAGGCCGCCGACAGCGCGGCCTGCAGCCAGCCCGAGAACCTCGGCCCCGAGGCCGGCGAGACCCGCTACGCCGGCAGCACGCCCTTCGACAATGTGAACGACTATCACGGCTTCAGCATGAGCGGCATCCGCGACCTGAGCGACAGCGCCGTCAGCGGCCTGGAGCGCTATAACGCCAGCATCACGGTCGCGGCGGCCGACCTGGGCAGCATCAACGCCGGCAGCGGCGATGCGCTGCAGATCACCGTCACCGTCAGCGGCCCGGGTGGCGAAACCATCAGCCTGCAGGGTTACCGCACCCGCCATGCGCCCAATGCCGCGCTCTGAGCTGCAAAAGGGTTTCACCCTGGTCGAGGCGGTGCTGGTGATCACGCTCACCGGCATCGTGGCCGGCATCGTGTCGGTCTTCATCGTCGCGCCGGTGCGCAGCTACCTGGCCAGCAGCGCGCGCGCGCAGCTGGTGGACCAGGCCGACACGGCGCTGCGCCGCATCGGCCGCGACATCGCCGTGGCCCTGCCCAACAGCGTACGTACGCTCAGCAGCGCCGGCGGCGCCAGCCTGGAGCTGATCCCCAGCAGCGGCGCGGCGCGCTACGCCACCGAGGGCGCCGGCCGGCTGGACTTCGGCGTTGCCGACAACGCCTTCGATCTCGTGGGGCCGGGTCTTGCCCTCGCGAGCGGCCAGCAGCTGGTGTTCTACAACCTGGGCGCCGACAACCCGGATGCCGACGCCTATGTCGGCGCCAACCGCCGCAGCGCCAGCAATGGCGCCGGCCTCGCCAGCAGCATCACGATGTCGAATGCGGCCGGGCTGCCGGTCGCGCTCGCGACCCCGCCCTACCGCGTGTTTGCGGTGGAGCAGCCCGTCAGCTACCGCTGCGACCTGGCCGCCGCCACGCTGACGCGCTACAGCGGCTATGGCTTTGTGGCGGCGCAGCCCGATCCGCCCGCGGGCGGCAGTGCCGCGCTGCTGGCGCGCGGCGTGAAGGCCTGCAGCTTCAGCTACAGCGCCGCCGCCGCGGCGGCGCGCGCCGCCCTGGTGACGCTGCGCCTCACGCTGCAAAGCACCGCCGCCAGCGGCGACGAAACCATTACCCTGCACCATGCCCTGCATGTCGACAACCAGCCCTGAGGCAAGGCGGCCGCGGCGCGCGCAGCAGCAGCATGGCTTCACCATGGTGTCGGTGATCTTCATCCTGGTGGTGCTGGCCGCGCTGGGCGCGGCGATGGCGCGCTTCAGCCAGCGCCAGCATCTGGGTTCGGCCGCCGAGCTGAACGCCGCGCGCGCCTACCAGGCCGCCTTTGCCGGCCTGGAATGGGCCAGCTTCCAGGTGCTGCGCGTGCCGGCACCGCCGGCGCCGGCCCCCGCCTGCCCGGGCAACACCAATATCAGCCTGGGCGACTTCGTGGTGACGGTGAGCTGCCAGCGCAGCAGCGCGAGCGACGGCGCCAGCAGCCTGGTCTTCTACCAACTGGTGGCGAACGCCTGCAACGCCCCGGCGGCCGGCGCCTGCCCGGCCAGTGGCACGCCACAGCCCAGCTATGCGGAGCGGCAGCTGAGCCGCACGGTGGTGCGGCCATGATGCGCCGGCCTTTGCACCCGTTGCGCCTGTTGCGCCTGTGCCTGCTGCTGGCGCTGCAATGGCTTTGCAGCACCGGCGCCAGCGCCTGCAGCATGAGCCTGGGCGCCGTCACGGCCAGCCCCAGCAACGTGACCGTAGGCGCCACCGTCACGGTGAACCTGACCATCTTCTACGACCATTGCCAGGGCGGTGCGATGCAGGTGGGCGACAACGCGCCGGCCGGCTTCAGCTACGCGGGCTGCGCGAGTTCCATCGACTGGGACTGCAACAACGTCTATGTCTCGGGTGGTGCCAGGTACTCGGTCTATGTTCCCGGCAACAACGGCAACCGCGTCGCCGTGCTGAGCCTGCGCTACATCGCCACCAGCGCCGGCAGCCGCTCCATCACCTTCACGGAGTATCAGACCCAGACCTCGCGGACGGTCAATATCACCGTCAACGCCGCCCCGCCCCTGGCAGGCTTCGGCATCGGCGGCACCGGCAGCGCCTCCACCTGCCTGCCGCAGACCCTCACCATCACCGCCCGGGACGGCAACGGCAACACGTTGAGCGGCTATACCGGCACGGTCAGTCTCAGCACCTCCACCGGCCGCGGCAACTGGAGCGCCGGCAGCGGCCCGGCCCCGGCCGGCACGCTGAGCCCGGGCGCGGCCAACAGCGGCCTGGCCAGCTACAGCTTTGCGGCCGCGGATGGCGGTGCGGTCAGGCTCAGGCTGGCGCACAGCCTGGCGCAGAACCTCAGCGTCACCGTGGTCGACAACACCGTCCCGGCCAGCAGCACCGTCTCGGCCACCATCCAGTACCGCGACAACGCCTTTGTCTGGGCCGAGGACCTCGGCAACCAGATCGCCGGCAGCAATGTGGCGGTGGCCGGCCGCAACCACGACCTGCAGGTCAGCCTGATCAAGAAGGACCCCGGCACCGGCAGCTGCGGCATCGCAAGCGACTACAGCGGCACACGCAACCTCAAGCTCTGGCGCAGCGACACCGGCAACACCGGCGGCCCGTGGACGGCGCCGGGCATCGTCGCGCCGGCCCTGGCCGCCGTGCCGGCGAGCCGCCCGGCCGGAAACAACCTGATCGGCCTGAACTTCAGCGCCGGCGTCGCCAGCCTGGTGTTGAGCAGCAGCGACATCGGCAAGTTCGCGCTCAACCTCGACGACGACTCGCTCGGCTACGCCGCCAGCACCATCAGCGGCAGCAGCGGCGATTTGACGCTGCGCCCCTTTGCCCTGGTGGTCTCGGGCATCGCCATGGGCGCGGTCGCCAACCCCGCCAACAGCAGCGCCAGCGGCGCGGTGTTCGGCAAGGCCGGCGCCGATTTCAGCGCCACGGTGGGCGCCTACCGCTGGAGCGCCGGCGCCGATGCCAATGGCGATGGCGTGCCGGATGCCGGTGCCAGCCTGGCGCAGGTGAGCGCCGGTGGCCTGGCGCCCTCCTTCAACACCGCCGTCAACCTGAGCCCGCTGGCCGGCTCGCAGACCCCGGCCAGCGGCGTGCTGGGCAGCCTCAACAACGGCACGGTGAGCGGCTTCAGCGGCGGCAGCAAGACCATCGGCACGCTGCAGTACACCGAGGTGGGCAGCTTCCAGCTCGCCAGCGCCGCGCTGGTGAGCAACTACCTGGGCAGCCCCGGCGTGAACCTGGACGCCCTGGTCTTCAATGCCAGCGGTGCACCCAGCGCCGTGGTGGGGCGCTTCACGCCCGCGGGCTTCGCGGTCAGCGCCGGCGCGCTGAAGCTGCGCAGCAATCTCACCTGCGCCCCGGCCTCCACCTTCAACTACCTGGGCGAGAACTTCGAGCAAGCCCTGACCCTCACGGCCCGCAATGCGCTGGGCGCCACCACCCTCAACTACGAGGGCAGCTTTGCGCGCCTGGACCTCGGCAGCAGCGCCGTCTGGCAACTGACGGGGGTAGCCGGCAGCACCCGCTTCCTCAGCAGCGGCGTGCCGCTGCGGCTCTCGCTGCTCAGCAGCGGCAGCTGGAGCCAGGGCGTCAGCAGCGATCTCAAGCTCACCGTGGCGGCGCTGCGCGCCAGCGGCGGGCCCGACGGCCCCTTCGAGGGTGCCGATGCGCTGCGCCTGGGCGTCGCGCCGGTCGACCAGGACGGCGTGGGCATGGCCGGCCTCGATCTCGATACCGACAGCCCCGCCGATGGGGTAAACGATCGCAGCCTGATTGCCACAGTGCCGCTGCGTTTCGGTCGCCTGCGCCTGCAAAATGCCATAGGCTCGCAGCTTCGCAATCTGCTCATGCCCATGCAGGCGGAATACTGGAACGGCAGCGCCTTCGCCACCAACAGCGCCGACAGCTGCACCGGCATCAGCGCCGCCCAGCTGAACTTTGGCAACTACCGCAAGAGCTTGATCCCCGCCGACGCCATCCTGACCAACAGCCCCGTGCAACTCGCCAGCGGCCGTGCCCGCCTGATCCTGGCCGCGCCCGGCGGCGGGCGCGCGGGCAGCTACGACCTCAGCATCAAGCTCGGCAGCAGCGATGCCGCCTGCCTGGCGCCCTGGAGCCCGAACCCGGCGGCCGGCAGCAGCGCCAACCTCGCCTTCCTGCAGGGCGGCTGGTGTACCGCCGGCGGCAGCTACGACAAGGACCCCTCGGCGCGCGCCAGCTTCGGCCTCTATGGCAGCAGCCCCAACCTGATCTACCAGCGGGAGAACTACTGATGCGATGGCCCTGGCAGAGCGCCAGATCGAACAGCCGCGTGGTGCTGCAGCTCGGCCGTCAGCAGCTCGCCTATCTGCAGGCACCCAAGGGCGGCAGCGCGCCGCTGGCCCCCGAGCGCTGGGGCCTGATCGAGCTGGGCGAGCCCGCCGACGAGGCCCTGCAGCGCCAGCTCGCCGCGCTGGGCTTGGCCGGCGGCGAGGTGCTGGCCCTGCTGGATGCCGATGCCTACCAGATCCTCAAGATCGACACCCCCAATGTGCCGCAGGACGAACTCAAGGCGGCCGCGCGCTGGCAGATCAAGGACCTGCTGGAGGTGCCGCTGGACGAGCTCACCCTGGACGTGATGCATGTCGGCGACGACCAGCCGCGCGCACACAAGCAGCTCTTCGTGGTGGCGGGCAGCAACCGCGCGATCGAGCGTGTCAGCAAGCTCGGCGCGGCCGCCGGCATGCCGCTGGACGTGGTGGACATCGCCGAGACCGCGCTGCGCAATCTGCAGAGCGCCGCCGCCGCGGCCGAGGAGCTGAGCAAGCGCGCCACCGCGGCGCTGCTGCTGCAGGGCACGCAATGCCTGCTCACCATCTGCGCGCATGGCGAGCTGTTCTACACGCGCCGGCTCGACTGGGATGCCCGCCTGCTCAAGCGCGCCACCCAGACCGGCGCGCCCAAGGCCGACGCACCCGCGCCGCTGGGCTATGAGTACATGCCCGGCGACGACCTCGCGTTCAACGGCCTGGACGCCGAGCTCGAATCCTCGCCCCTGGTGCTGGAGCTGCAGCGCTCCATCGATGTCTGGGAGCGCTCCTGGCCCGACCTGCCGCTGGCCAGGCTGTACCTCGCGGCGCCCGAGCATGGCCAGGAGCTGGCGGCCCTGTTGCAGCGCGAACTGGGCCTGCGCACCAGCGCGATCGACCCGGCCGCGCTGTTCCCCGGCTTCGAACCCGCCGCCCATGGGCCCGCGGCCTATGCCGCCTGCCTGCCCCTACTGGGCGCCCTGCTGCGCCAGGACGAGCGCGTGCTCTAGGGCCGGAAGTAGCCGACAAGATGGCACAGCAAATCAATCTCCTCACCCCCATCCTGCTGGCGCCGCGGCGGCTGTTCTCGGCCGTGGCCATGCTGCAGGGTCTGCTGCTGCTGCTGGGCGGCGGCCTGCTCATCAGCGTCACCCTGATCTGGCAGTCCAAGCAGACCAGCGCCGCGCTGGCCGAGGCCCATCTGCAGGCGCGCAACGAGCGCCAGGCGCTGCAACAGGCCATGGCCGCCCTGCCGGGTGGCGGCGACGGCACCGCGCTGCGCCAGCAGCTCGCCCAGTTGAAGGAAGACAACGCCAGGCAGGCACAGGCCCTCAGCGATTGGCAGAGCGGCCTGCCCCAGGCCGGCCGCAGCCATGCGGACCTGCTGCGCATGCTGGCCCAGACCACGCCGGCCACGGTCTGGCTGCAGGAGCTGCGCTGGAACGGCGAGCGCCTGCAACTCGAGGGCCGCACGCTGGCACCCGCCAGCCTGCAGCCCTGGCTGGCGCGCCTGTCCGCACATCCGCTGCTGCAGGGCCAGCAGCTCGCGGCGGTGCGCGTCGAGCGCCAGGCCGGCGGCGGCAGCGGTGCGCTGCGCTTCGGCGATGAGGCGGCCCCCGTCGGTATGGCCGAAGCCACCGGCCAGGCGGTGTGGGCCTTCCGCGTCGTCAGCGCCATGCCGGCGGCCTCGGCCGCCTCCCCCGTCACCTCGGCCGCCAGCGGGAGGCAGCCATGAGCTTGCGCGCCCGTTTGCAAAACGCCTGGACCCAGCAGTCGGCACGCATCGACGCGCTCTCGGTGCGCGAACGCTTGTTCATGTTCCTGACCTTGGCGGTGCTGCTGCTGGGCCTGCTGGACAGCCTGCTGGTGGCGCCGTTGAGCCAGGAGCAGAGGCTGCAGCTCGGTGGGCTGCGCAAGGTCGAGACCGAGCTGCAGACGCTGCGCCAGCAATTCCTGCTGGCCGGCCAGCAGCAGGGCCCCAACGGCCCGCAGGCCCGGCTGCGGGCCGAGCTGGAGTCTGAGCGCGCGCGCCAGCTCGCGCTGCGCCAGGCCCTGCATGCCGCGGGCGCCGGCAAGGCGAGCCATGCGGGCACGGCGCTGGCCGACGTGCTGGGCACCTTGCTGCAAACCCATCCCCAGCTGCGCCTGCTGCGCTTGCAGACCCTGGACGAGCGCCCGCCCGGCCTGCCCGCGCCGCCGGGCGCCTGGCGCCTGCAGGCCGTGGAATTGCGCGTGCAGGGCGACTATCTGGACCTGATGAAGTACATGAACGAACTGCAAGCCGAACTGCCCGGCCTGCGCTGGGGCGAGCTGCGCCTGGCGGCGCAGGGCGAAGGCGCGGCCAAGGCGGTGCTGCAGCTGCAAGTCGTGCTGGCGAGCCCGCAGCCATGATGCGCCGCGCCATCGCCACCCTTGCCTTGTTGGGCTGCGCCCTGCCCGCTCTGGCCCAGGGCGAGTTGCGCGACCCGCTGCAGGCCCCCGCCAGCCTGCGCGCGGCGGCCGCCAGCGCGGCCTCGGCACCCGAGGCCGAGGCCCAGCAGCCGCAACATATCCTGATCGTCGATGGCCGCCCCTATCTGGTGGTACAGGGCCGCCGCCTCGGCGTCGGCGAGCGCTGGGGCGAGGCCCGCATCCTGTCCATCGACGAGCACGCCGTGACGCTCAGCGAGGCCGGCGTGAAACGCCGCCTGCCGCTCTATCCGGGTGTGGAGCTAAAGCGCTCGACCGCCACCGGCCGTCCCCACAAGAAGAATGCATCGGAGAAATCATGAGTTGTTCAGGCCGTCTGCTTCCACTCGCGCTGAGTCTGCTGCTGGGCGCCTGCGCCGACAAGCCCCTGCGTTTGAGCCAGCCCAGCAGCGATCTGCAGACCGAACTGCAACAGCAGGCGGCGCGCAAGCCGGTGGCAGCCGCGTCGGCCGCGTCGGCAGCCACGCCACCAGCCCTGCCCGAGGCAGCGCCGCGCGCCGAGCTGCCGGCCGAGCCGCGCTTTGACCTGGTGGTCAACGGCGCCCAGGTGCGCGACGTGTTTCTCTCGCTGGTGGCCGACACGCGCTACAGCATGATGGTGCACCCGGGCGTCGCCGGTCAGCTCTCGGTGACACTCAAGGGCGTGACCCTGCGCGAGGCGCTGGAGGCGATCCGAGACGTCTACGGCTACGACTTCAAGATCGATGGCCGCCGCGTCACCGTCTACCCGCCCACCATGCAGACGCGCGTGTTCAGCGTCAACTACCTGCCCGGCCAGCGCGTCGGCCGCAGCGAGCTGCGCGTCAGCTCGGGCTCGGCGCCCACTCCGCCCGGCAATGGCACGGGCGCCGGCGGCAGCACCGGCAGCCCGGCCACGCCCGGCACGGCGGTGGCCGCGCCCGAGAGCTCGCAGGTCTCCACCAGCACCAAAAGCGACTTCTGGGCCGAGCTGGGCGCGGGCCTGCGCGCCCTGGTGGGCAATGAGGCCGGCCGCAATGTCATCGTCAGCCCGCAGGCCGGCACGATCGCGGTGCGCGCCATGCCGGATGAGTTGCGCCATGTGGAGAGCTTTCTGCGCGCCACCAAGCTGGCGGTGGAGCGCCAGGTGATGCTGGAGGCCAAGCTGGTGGAGGTGGAGCTGCGCGAGGGCTTCCAGAGCGGCATCGACTGGTCCTACCTCGGCAAGAACGGCGCCATCGGCCAGACCGGCGTGAGCCCCTCGCTGCCCAGCGGCGTCAACACCATCATCAACCCGCTGGTCAGCAACAGCCGCGGCCTGCCGGTGCTCTCCACCACCACCAATGCCTCCGGCTGGCCCGACCTGATTCCCCTGCCCTCGCCGGGTGGCGGCGCCTTCGGCCTGGCACTGGCCAAGGGCGGCTTCCAGGGCCTGCTGAGCTTTCTGGAGAACTACGGCGATCTGCAGATCCTCTCCAGCCCGCGCGTGGCGACGCTCAACAACCAGAAGGCGGTGCTCAAGGTCGGCGCCGACGACTATTTCGTCACCGGCATCTCGGGCGGCAACAGCAACAACAATAACAACACCAGCAACAACAACACCGGCATCAGCATGCCGACGCTGACGCTGACGCCGTTCTTCTCGGGCATTGCGCTGGACGTGACGCCGCAGATCGACGACGCCAACATGATCACCCTGCACATCCACCCCTCGGTGACCTCGGTGACCGAGAAGGTCAAGCAGGTGGACCTGGGTGCGGTGGGCAACTACCGCCTGCCGCTCGCCTCCAGCAGCGTCAACGAGACCGACACCATGGTGCGCATCCCCGATGGCGCCATCGTCGCAATCGGCGGGCTGATGCAGATGGAGTCCTCGCGGCGCGGCTCGGGCCTGCCCGGCAGCGGCGAGAACGCCCTCACCGCGGCCCTGTTCGGCAATCGCGCCAGCGTCGGCCGCAAGCGCGAGCTGGTGGTGCTGATCAAGCCCACCATCATCCGCAGCCAGGACGACTGGGAGCAGGCCAACCAGGCGCTCAACCAGCGCCTGGACGAGATGGAGGCCGGCCGCCGCCGCGTCATCACCGTGAACGGCACGCCAAGCACGTCACCCACTACGGCCGGCAAGCAACCGTAAATCGGTGACAGCGGCGGGCAGTCCCGCCTTGCCAGGCCCGCCGCGCTGATGGATAGTCAACGGCTCATGCACTGACGATCCAGCTCTTGCGGGAGGCCTCTTGGTTGCACCCTATGCCCCATCCTCCGGCCCCGGCCAGCTTGCCCCGCATCTGCTGGGTGGGCCGGGCCTGGCCGGCCTGAGCCCGGGCCTGCACGCCCAGACGATCGCCAGTTCGCACGAGCGCTGCCGCGCCTTCGGCCTGGTGAGCACGGGCAGCCCCGACCTCAGCCGCCTGGCGCCCGAGCCACTGCGCGAGCTGCAGGCGCGCAATGCGCGCCTGTGCGCCCAGGCCCTGCCGGTGATGGACATGCTTTACGAGCAGCTCATGCATGCGCAGAGCATGGTGCTGCTGACCGACGCCAGCGGCACCATCCTGCATGCCCTGGGCGACCCGGGCTTTCTGGGCCGCGCCCAGCAGGTCGCGCTGGCGCCCGGCGCGCTCTGGGCCGAGGCCGACAAGGGCACCAATGCGGTGGGCACGGCGCTGATGACCGAGGCGCCGACCCTGGTGCATGGGCAGGAGCATTACCTCAAGGCGATGCAGTTCCTGACCTGCTCGGCGGCGCCGATCTTCGACCATCGCGGCGGCCTGCTGGGCGTGATCGACGTCTCCGGCGACCGCCGCTCCTACCATCCGCACACGCTGGCCCTGGCCGGCATGTCGGCGCGCATGATCGAGGCGCAATGGTTTGTCGACCGCTTCCGCCATAGCATCCGCCTGCACTTCCATGCCCAGCCGCAAGCCCTGGGCACGCTGCGTGAGGCGGTGCTGGCGCTGGACGAGGACGGCCGCATCCTGGGCGCCAACCGGCCCGCGATGGAGCTGCTGGCCTTCACGCCCGCGGCACTGCGGCGCGAGAGCCTCGGCTCGCTGCTGGGCTGCGGGCTGGGTGCGCTGGCCGAGGCCGGCCGGCGCTCCGGCGAGGAATACCTGCGCGTGCAACTGCCGCAGCGCGGCGAGATGCTGCTCAAGCTCTGCCTGCCGCAGGCCGGCCTTGCGCAACAGCGCGCCACCACGCACGAGGCCTTCAGGCAAGACTTGGCACCGGCCTCGGCGCCCTACCAGAGTTCCGAGGCCACCGAGCCCCCCGCAGCGCCCGGCGCGGTGTCGCACAGCCTGCGCGAGGCCGAGGCGCAGGCCATCCAGGCCGCCGTGCTGGCGGCGGCGGGCAATCTGTCGCTGGCGGCGCGCCAGCTGGGCATCGGGCGCAGCACGCTGTACCGCAAGCTGCGCGAGCGCTGAATCGGCCGCTGCGCGCTCAGCTCGCCAGCGGCAGCGCGCCCGCTGCGATCACCGCGCCAACGCCAAGTCCATAGGGCATGTGCGACAGCGTGGCGGCCAGCAAGGCGTTCGTGCCACGTGGCCCGCGCCGTCCGAACAGGCCCCAACCGAAACAGGGCAGCAGCACGAACCAGGGCAGCACAGACGTCGTCAAGCTGAAGAGCACGCCCGCCAGCAGGTGATTGGCCGGCAGCAACGCCCCCATGAGCTGGAAGAAGGCGGGATACGCAAGTGCCACGCCGCCGCCGCCCAGCAGGAAATGGAAGGCCCAGCCCAGCCTGGCCTCACCCGGCCGGGCCGGTACTTTGAGGATGTCGGCGTGCCTCAGCCGCCCATGTGGCAGACCGCCGGCCCAGCGCCCCAGCAGCGCGGCGTTCACACCGCTGCGGATGCCGAAGCCGGCCGCAACGGTTTCGGTCATGTCCATGAGCGCGGCGCCCACGATGCCGCCGAGATAGGCCAGGACAAGTAATTCCATTTGCTGCGTCCGATTGCTTCGATGGCCGCACTGTCGGCGCGCCGGCAGCGCCGGGCCAGCGCTCTGAGACGAGCCGTGGCATGCCGTGCCGCAGTGGGGGCGGCGCTCGACCGAATGGTGTTGGCCCGGTGCGGTGGCGGCTGGCGGCGGCCGAGCCGTGCGCGTGCCGGCCATGCCGCTGAGCGCTCAGCGCAACAGCGCCTCAACCGCCTCGGCCATGCGGCGCGCCGCGCCGCGATGCTGGGCCGCAAAGCGCTCGGCCTGCTCGCCGGCCCGCGCCAGCGCGCCGGGTTCGGCCAGCAGGGCCAGGGCGGCGGCGAGGCCTTGCGACATGTCGGCCACGCGCTGCGCCGCGCCGGCGGCCAGCGCCAGCTCCGCCGCCTCGGCGAAGTTGAAGGTATGCGGCCCCATCACCACCGGGCAGGCACAGGCGGCCGCCTCGATCAGGTTCTGGCCACCCAGCGGGGCAAAGCTGCCGCCCAGCAGGGCAACGTCAGCCAGGCCGTAATAGAGCGCCATCTCGCGCATGCTGTCGCCCAGCCAGGCGTCGGCAGCCAGTGCGGCGTCGGGGGGCAGGTCTTGCCCGTTTTCCAGCCATTGGCTTCGGCGCGCCAGGCTCAGGCCTTGCGCGACCATGAGCGCCGCCACCTCGTCAAAGCGCTGCGGATGGCGCGGCACGATCAGGAGCAGCGGGCGGCCGGCGGCCGGCACCTGCGCCCAGGCCTGCAGCAGCATCGCCTCCTCGCCCTCGCGCGAGACCGCGAACAGCAAGACCTGGCGTGCGCCCAGGGCGGCGCGCCAGGCACGGCCGCGCGCCAGCAGCGCGGCATCGGGCTGCAGGTCGTACTTCAGATTGCCCATCACCGCCACCTGCGGCACGCCGCCCGCGCGCAGGCGCTGGGCATCGGCCTCGGTCTGCGCCAGCGCCAGCGCCAGGCCGCGCACCGCCGGCGCCAGCAGCAGCCGGAACCGCTCGCCCTGGCGCGCGCTCTTGGCCGACAGGCGCGCATTCGCCGACACCATGGGCACGCCGGCCCGGCGCGCGGCATGCAGCAGATTCGGCCAGATCTCGGTCTCCATCAGCAGGCCGATGGCCGGGTTATGGCGCTGCATGAAGCGCCGCACCGCGCCGGGCGTGTCGTAGGGCAGCCAGACCTGGATGTCGCCCGCGCGCAGCAGGGCCTGGCCGGCCTCGCGACCGGTGGCCGTGCCATGCGTGAGCAGCAGCCGCATGCCGGGGCGCTGTTCGCGCAGGGCGTCGACGAGGGCGGCCGCGGCACGCGTCTCACCCAGCGAGACCGCATGCACCCAGATCGCACCGGGCGCCGCCGTGGGGCCGGCGAGCGCCAGGCGCTCACCCCAATGCGCGCGGTAGAGCGGCTCGGCCCCGCCGCGCCGCCACAGGCGCAGCAGGTAGTAGGGCGTGAGCAGGCGCAGCAGGGTGCCGTAGACCCAGCGGGCCAGGCGCTCGGCGAGGCGCTCTTGCGTCAATGGCCGGCCGCGAAGGTGGCGTCGGGCTTGACGCGCTTGAGCTGGGCCAGCACATCGTGCTGGATGCGCTCGAGCGCGGCCTGGGTGTGGCCCTCGAAGCGCAGCACCAGCACCGGCGTGGTGTTGCTGGGGCGGATCAGGCCGAAGCCGTCTTCGTACTCGATGCGCAGGCCGTCGATGGTGACCAGCTCCTTGGCGCCGGGGAAGTCGGCCAGCGTGGTCAAGGCCTTCAGCTTGGCCACCACCTCGTGGTGCTCGCCCTCGGCGCAGGGCACGTTGATCTCGGGCGTGTTGAAGCTGTTGGGCAGGCCGTTCAGCACCGCGCTGGGGTCGGCCGCGCGCGAGAGGATCTCCAGCATGCGGCCGGCCGTGTACATGGCATCGTCGAAGCCATACCAGCGCTCGGCGAAGAAGATGTGGCCCGAGAGCTCGCCGGCCAGCGGCGCGCCGGTTTCCTTCAGCTTGGCCTTGGCCAGCGAATGGCCGGTCATCCACATCAGCGGGCGGCCGCCATGCTCGCGGATCCAGGGGCCCAGGCGCTGGGTGCACTTGACGTCGAAGATGATCTCGGCGCCGGGCTTGCGCTTCAGGATGTCGGCCGCCAGCAGCATGATCTGGCGGTCCGGCATGATCATCGTGCCGTCCTTGGTGACGATGCCAAGGCGGTCGCCATCGCCGTCGAAGGCCAGGCCCAGCTCGGCATCGCAGGCATGCACGATGCGCTTCAGGTCTTCCAGGTTCTCGGGGCGCGAGGGATCGGGATGGTGGTTGGGGAAATCGCCATCGACCCTGGAATAGATGTCGATCACCTCGCAGCCGAGCGCGCGCAGGATCGCCGGGGCGCTGGCGCCGGGGATGCCGTTGCCGCTGTCGACGACGATCTTCATCGGGCGCGCCAGCTTGCAGTCGCTGACGATGCGGTGCGCGTACTCGGCGCCCACGTCCATCTGCGCCACGCGGCCCTTGCCCTTCGCATAGTCCTCCGCCTCGATGCGCTGGCGCAGGCCCTGGATCTGCTCGCCGTAGACGGCCGCGCCCTTCAGCACCATCTTGAAGCCGTTGTAGTCCTTGGGGTTGTGGCTGCCCGTGACCATGATGCCGGAGTTGCAGCCATGCTGGATGCGCGTGGCCGCCACGTAGTACAGCATCGGCGTGGTGACGGCGCCGATGTCGACGACGTCGAGGCCGGTCGAGCGCAGGCCGCGGATCAGCGCGGCGACCAGGGCGGGGCCCGAGATGCGGCCGTCGCGGCCGACCGCCACGGCCTTCTCGCCGAGCTTGCGGGCCTCGGTGCCGAAGGCGCGGCCCAGGTGCTCGGCCAGTTCTTCGTTCAGGCTCGTGCCGACCACGCCGCGGATGTCATAGGCCTTGAAGATGGATGCATTGACTTGCATGAATGTCCTGTCTTGCCTTGCTTGGCGAATTGGATTTGGGCGGATTGTAGGCATGGCCCTTGTTGCAGCGCCGTAACTCGCCGGTCGTCGGCCGCGCTGGCGTTTCGTCGCGCAAGGGCGCCGGCGGAGGCCGGCCTGTCTACACTCGCCGCCCATGGATACAAGCTCACCCTTCAAGCAGGCCTGGAGCGAGCATTGGCGCCTGCAGACCGAGAGCCGCACGCCGCTCTGGTTCCTGCTGCTCATCAGCACCGGCGCGGGCCTGGTGCTGGGCGCGGCGATCGGCGTGCTGGCGGGCTGGCTGGGCGAGCAGCTCGGCGCGGCGCATTGGTGGAGCTACACCCTGCCCGCCAATGTGATCACCATGCTGTGCGTCAGCTACACCTTCCAGCTGGTACGGCGTGGCCTGCAAGCGGCGCTGCCGCGCGCCACCTTGCAGCGCCTGGGCGGCGCGCGTGATTGGCGCGCGGCGCTGTTCTACATGTTCTACAGCATGTTCTGCGTCGCCCTCGGCTTTGCCATCTCGCTGTGGGTGATGAGCTGGGCGCTGCAGATCGATGCCTGGCGCATCTTCACGCTGCAGAACTTCTCCATCCCGCAGTTCATCGTCACCTCCATCGTCATCTCGGTGCTGGTGCACCTGAACAGCCAGTGGCGCTGGCAGCGGCAGCAACAGCGGCTCAAGGCCAGCGAGGCGCAGCTGCGCCTGCTGCAGGCCCAGATCGAGCCGCACTTTCTCTTCAACACGCTGGCGAATGTGCAGAGCCTGATCGACGTGGACGCGCCGCTCGCCAAGCGCATGCTGGAGGCCTTCACCGACTATCTGCGCGCCAGCCTGCAGCAACTGCGCAGCGACAGCTGCAGCCTGGCCCAGGAGCTGGACATGGCGCAGAGCTATCTGAGCCTGATGCAGGCCCGCATGGCCGATCGGCTCGCCTTCCGCATCGAGGCCAGCGAGGCGGCGCGTGGCGCGCGCCTGCCGCCGCTGCTGCTGCAGCCGCTGATCGAGAACGCCATCCACCATGGCCTGGAGCCCAAGCTGGAGGGCGGCCACATCGTGATCGAGGCCAGCGTCGAGCAGGGCCAGCTGCGCCTGACGGTGCGGGACGATGGCCTGGGGCTGGACGCCCCGCGGCGCAGCGGCCGACGCGGCCACGGCATGGCGCTCGCCAACATCCGCGCCCGCCTGCAAAGCCGCTACGGCGAGCGCGCCAGTCTGCAGCTGCAAGCCGCCGAGCCCGGCACCCAGGCCCTGCTCGAAATTCCCTACGAAACCAACTGAACGAGCACACCATGCCATCTGCCGTCACCGCCCTGATCGCCGACGACGAGCCGCACCTGGCCCAGTACCTGAAGGAGCAACTGGCCCAGCTGTGGCCCGAGCTCACCATCGTGGCGATGGCCAGGAACGGCAACGAGGCGGCCGCCCAGATCGCCGCATTGCGGCCCGACCTGGCCTTTCTGGACATCCAGATGCCCGGCCTCAGCGGCCTCGAAGTGGCACAGGGCATCGAGGGCGAGACGCGCGTGGTCTTCGTCACCGCCTATGACGAATACGCGCTCGAGGCCTTCGAGCATGCCGCGCTGGACTATGTGCTGAAGCCGGTGAAGACCGAGCGCCTGGCCAAGGCGCTGGCGCGCGTGAGGCTCAGCCTCGCCGGCGCGGCCGAGGGTGATGCCGAGCCCGACGCCAGGCTGGCCCGCACCCTGCAGCAGCTGCTGGGCGCGCAGGCAACGGGGCAGACGCTGCGCTACATCCGCGCCAGCCAGGGCGAGCTCATGCACCAGATCGCGGTGGACGAGGTGGTCTACTTCCACGCCGACGAGAAATACACCTGCGTGCAGACGGCCACGGCCGAGTACCTGATACGCACGCCCATCACCGAGCTGGTGGCGCAGCTGGACCCGCAGAGCTTCTGGCAGGTGCACCGCTCCACCATCATCAATCTGGCCCATCTGGCCGGCACCCGGCGCGACGAGCTGAGCCGGCTCTATGTGCGCTTCCGCGCCCTGCCGCGCGAGCTGCCGGTCAGCCGCGCCTACGTGCATCTGTTCAAGTCCATGTAGCGCGGCCCCCATGCCCGTGGGGAGCCATCGGGCGCGGCGCGGTGCTAGAGTCGATACGGAGCGGGGAGTCAGCGGCCGGCACAGGCCTTCCACATCGATGTCCATGAGCTTGCGTCGTCAGCTGCTTGGTCTTTTGTTTGGCCTGCTGTGTGCCGCCGCTGCTGTGGCCAGCCCGCCCGGCCCACCGGGCCAATTGCGCTGGGTGGCGGGCGATCTGCCCCCCTTCGTCTGGCAGGGCAGCCAGGGCCCCGAGGGCTATGCCTATGAATTGGCGCTGCTGATGTCGCAGCGCCTGGGGCGCAGCGACACGGTGGACTTCTATCCCTGGGCGCGCGCGGTGCGCATGACCGAGGAGGGAGAGAACCTCGGCGTCTTCCCGCTGGCGCGCACGCCCGACCGCGAAGCCAAGTTCCGCTGGCTGATCCTGCTGATGCATGTGCGCTACAGCTTCGTCGGCCGTGCCGGCGAGCCCAACCTGAGCCTCGAGCAGTTGCGCCACGCCCGCATCGGCGTGCTGCGCGGCTCGCCCATCATCAAGAACCTGCAGGCCGAGAAGTTCACCAGCGTCACCGAGGCCAAGGACTACAAGGACCTCCTGCGCATGCTGCGCAGCGACATGCTGACGGCCATCTACGCCGGCGCGCCGATGCTGCAGGCCGCCATCGAGCAATACGGTTACCCGCGCGGCGAATTCAAGACCCACACCAGCCTGGGCGAGGCCGATCTCTATATGGGCACCTCGCTGCGCCTGGCCGAGGGCGAGGCCGAACGCTGGCTGCAGGCCTATCAGCAGCTGGTGGCGGACGGCAGCGTGGCGCGGCTGCAGCAGCGCTATTTCAAGTAAGCCAGCCACATGTCCGGATCCGGCCAGTAGTGCGCCGGCCGCGCCCCTATCATGCGGCCATGTCAACCAGCCCGGACCTCAGCGCCGAACTCTGCTACCCCGCCCTGCTGGCGCGCGATGCGCGCTTTGACGGGCGCTGGTTCGTGGGCGTCACCTCCACCGGTGTCTACTGCCGGCCGATCTGCCGGGTGCGCACGCCCAAGGCCGAGAACTGCCGCTTCTTCGGCAGCGCCGCGCTGGCCGAGGCGGCACGCTTTCGCCCCTGCCTGAAATGCCGGCCCGAGCTGGCGCCGCGTGCGGGCCGGCCGGCCTGGTCGGTGATGGATGCCTCGCGCACCCTGGCCCAGCAGGCCGCCGCCTGGCTGGACCAGGCCGAGTGGGCCGAGGATGGCGCCGGCTCAATGGAGCAACTGGCCGCGCATCTGGGCATCACGAGCCGCCACCTGCGCCGCATCTTTCTGGCCGAGCATGGCGTGACGCCGCTGCAATACCTGCAGACGCGCCGCCTGCTGCTGGCCAAGCAGCTGCTCAGCGACACCCGCATGCCCATCGCGGAGGTGGCCCACCATGCCGGCTTTGGCAGCCTGCGGCGTTTCAACGCCGCCTTTGCCGAGCAATACCGGCTACAGCCCTCGGCGCTGCGGCGCGGCCAGAGCCTGAACCTGAGCGCCTGCGGTGAACCCAGGCTGGCACTGAACTACCGCCCGCCCTTCGCGGTCGACGCGCTGCTGCAGTTCCTGGCGGCGCGCGCCATTCCCGGCATCGAGGAGGTGGATCTGGCCGAACGTCGCATCAGCCGCAGCCTGCGCGTGCGCCACCAGGGCGAATGGCTGGCGGGGCGGGTGGAGCTGCAATTCGATGCCCAGCTGCCGCGCGTCTGGCTGCTGCCCTGCTCGGCCGTCTGGCCGGCGGTGGCCAGCCTGATGCCCAGCCTGCGCCGCTGGCTGGACCTGGATGCCGAGCCCGCCACCATCGATGGCTGCCTCGGCGCGCTGGCACAGGCGGAACCCGGCATGCGCCTGCCCGGCTGCGTCGACCGCTACGAGCTGGCGGTGCGCGCGGTGCTGGGCCAGCAGGTCACGGTGGCGGCGGCGCGCACCCTGGCCAGCCGCTTTGTCGAGCGCTTTGGCGAGGCCCTGCCCGAGGGGCAAGCAACGGCCACGGTGCACCGGCTGTTCCCGAGCCCGGCGCGCATTGCCATTGCGGCGGTGGACGAGATTGCCGCGCTGGGCATCATCCGGCGCCGTGCCGAGGCCCTGATCGCGCTGGCGCGCGCCTGGCCGGGCTCGCGCTTTGCTGCTGGCCTGGGCACGCCGGCCGAGGTCCTGGCCGAGCTGCAGGCGATGCCCGGCCTGGGCCCCTGGACGGCGCAATACATGCTGATGCGCGGCTGGAGCTGGCCCGATATGTTTCCCGAGGCCGACGTGGTGCTGCGCAAGCAGCTCAGCCCGCCGGACGCGCCACTGAAACCGCGCGAGGTGCAGCAAGCGGCCGCGGCCTTTGCGCCCTATCGCAGCTATGCCGTGCTGCAGCTCTGGCGCCGCGCCGCGCTGGCCGATGCGGCCAAGAAAGAAGAAAAGAAACAATGAAATCCAAAGACCTGAGCGAACTCGCCCTGCTGGCCGCCATCTGGGGCGCCTCCTTTCTCTTCATGCGCCTGGGCGCGCATGAGTTCGGCCCGCTGGCGATGGCGGCGCTGCGTGTCGGCGGCGCCAGCCTGTTCCTGCTGCCGATACTGGCGGCGCGCCAGGGCCTGGGCGAGCTGCTGCGGGAATGGAAGCCGCTGCTGGTGGTGGGCCTACTCAACAGCGCCATCCCCTTTGCGCTCTATGCCTATGCGGCGCTCTCCATCACCGCCGGCCTGTCCAGCATCCTGAATGCCACCACGCCGCTGTGGGGCGCCCTGGTGGCCTGGATCTGGCTCTCGCAAGGCCTGAACGCCAGCCGCCTGAGCGGCCTGGCGCTGGGCTTTGCCGGCGTGGTCTTCCTGGCCTGGGACAAGGCCAGCTTCAAGCCCGGCGGCAGCGGCTGGGCCATCCTGGCCTGCCTGGTGGCCACGCTCTGCTACGGCATCGCGGCCAACTACACCAAGCGTTATCTCGCCAAGGTGAGCCCGCTCACGGTGGCCACCGGCAGCCAGGTCAGCGCCGCTTTCATGCTGGCGCCGCTGGCCGCCTGGCAATGGCCGGCCCAGCTGCCCAGCGCCCAGGCCTGGACCAGCGTGGCCCTGCTAGCGGTGCTGTGCTCGGGCATCGCCTACATCCTCTACTTCCGCCTGATGCAGCGGGTGGGGCCCACCAACACCATCGCGGTGACCTTTCTGATCCCGGTGTTCGCGGTGCTCTGGGGCTATCTGTTCCTGGCCGAGGCCTTCACCCTGCACATGGCCGCGGGCTGCGCCATCGTGCTGCTGGGCACGGCGCTGGCGGTGGGCCTGCTGCGGCTGCCGCTGCCGGCACCCAAGCCGGCCTGAGTTGGCATCACAAGCTCAAGTCACCGGCGCCGGGTTGAACAGCACCAGCGCGTTGTGCAGCTTCCAATGCTCGGCCCAGGTCTTCTTGCGCCCGCTGGCCACCTCCAGCAACAGCTCGAACAGCTGCCAGCCAACCTGCTCGATGCTGGCCTCGCCGTCGGCGATCTGACCGGCGTTCACATCCATCAGGTCATGCCAGCGCCGCGCCAGATCGCTGCGCGTGGCCACCTTCACGACCGGGCATTCGGCCAGCCCGTAAGGCGTGCCGCGGCCGGTGGTGAAGACATGCAGATTCATGCCGGCGGCCAGTTGCAGAGTGCCGCAAATGAAGTCGCTGGCCGGCGTGGCGGCATAGACCAGGCCGCGCTGATCGGGCCTGAGCTTCTCGCCCGGCGCCAGCACATGCGAGATCGCCGCGCTGCCGCTCTTGACGATGGAGCCCATCGCCTTCTCGGCGATATTGGCGAGGCCGCCGGCCTTGTTGCCCGGCGTGGTGTTGGCGGCGCGGTCGACCCGGCCGCGCTCCAGATAGCGGTCGTACCAGCCCAGCTCGCGCACGATCGCCTCGGCCACCGCGGGCGTGGCGGCACGGCTGGTGAGCTGCTCCACCGCATCGCGCACCTCGGTGTTCTCGCTGAACATCACGGTGGCGCCGGCGCGCACCAGCAGGTCGGCGCAGAAACCCAGCGCCGGGTTGGCGGTGACGCCCGAGAAGGCATCGCTGCCGCCGCATTGCAGGCCCACCACCAGGGCGCTGGCCGGCAGGGTCTCGCGCCGGCGCGCGTTCAGGCGTTCCAGGTGCGGGCGGGCGCTCTGCAGGATGTCGTCCAGCATGGACATGAAGCCCACATGGTGCTCGGCCTGCAGGCAGATGGTCTCGGGGCCCGCGTCGGCCGCACGCTCGTCCGTGATGGCGAAGGAGCCCGGCGGCAACAGCCGCTCGGGCTGCAGCTTCTCGCAGCCCAGGCTCACCACCATCAGCTCGCCGCCGAAGTTGGGGTTGAGCGAGATATGGCGCAGCGTGCGGATCGGGATCTCGGCGCCGGGCGCGTCGATGGCCACGCCGCAGCCATAGCCATGCTCCAGGCCGATCACGTCGTCCACATGGGGGTACAGCGGTAGCAACTCGGCCTTGATGCGCGCCACCGCCTGCGCCACCACGCCGGCCACGCATTGCACCGTGGTGGTGATGGCCAGGATGTTGCGCGTGCCCACCGATCCGTCGGCGTTGCGATAGCCCTCGAAGGTATGGCCCTGCAACGGCGGCAGTTCCGCAGGCCGGACCGTGGCCATCGGCAGGCCTTCAAGCGCGCGCGCCGAGGGCATCTGCAGCAGGCGCTCATGCACCCAGCTGCCGGCGGGTATGTCTTTCAATGCATAGCCTATCGGGACGCCGTAGCGCAGCACCGGCTCACCCTCTGCGATGTCCTGCAGGGCGAGCTTGTGGCCCTGCGGCAGCTTGTCTCGCAGTTGCAATCCGGCCCCCGGCACGCCGTCGGGCAGCACGGTGCCTGCGGCCAAGCCGCCGTCGTTGGCGACGATGGCGACGTTGTCGTCCGCGTGCATGCGTATCGTCAGCGGCGGGCGCGGAGGCCGCGGAGGCGTTTGTTCGGTCATGTCGGAACCCGGAAGATGTTGCTACAGTGCACAAAACACTTGTTGTACGTCGTCTAGTTGTCGTACAACTTGCATGAACTGTAGGCCAAAGCCCTGCACCGGACCCTCGGGATAGTACGTACAAGCCATGAACAGCCCTGCCGCTCCCGCCCGCCGACGCCCCCGCACCCTGGCCTTGGAGCTGGTCGATTCGCTGGGCCAGCGCATCCGCGACGGCCGCCTGCAGGCGGGCGACAAGCTGCCCACCGAGGCCGCCATCATGGCCGAGTTCGAGGTCAGCCGCACGGTGGTGCGCGAGGCCATTTCCAAGCTGCAAGCCGCCGGCCTGGTGGAGACCCGCCACGGCATCGGCACCTTTGTGCTGGGCATCGGCGATGCGCCGGCCTTCAAGATCACGCCCGAACAGTTCAGCACCCTGCAGGACGTGATCGCGGTGCTGGAGCTGCGCATCGGCCTGGAAACCGAAGCCGCCGGCCTGGCCGCCCAGCGTCGCAGCGAGGCCAATCTGACGCAGATGCGCGCCGCGCTGGGTGCGGTGGTGGCGGCGGTGGAAGCCGGCCAGGACGCGGTGGCGGCGGACTTCCAGTTTCATCTGGAGATTGCCCGCGCCACCCAGAACAGCCACTTCGCCGAGCTGATGAACACCCTGGGCAGCCAGATCATCCCGCGCGCCAGGCTCGAGCCGGCGGGTGAGCTCA
Organism: Paucibacter sediminis; assembly: GCF_030254645.1. NCBI lineage: Bacteria > Pseudomonadati > Pseudomonadota > Betaproteobacteria > Burkholderiales > Sphaerotilaceae > Roseateles > Paucibacter sediminis. Next base: position 4,109,909 of record NZ_CP116346.1, on the reverse strand, counting down.
GCGCCGAGCGCCAGGCCTATCTGCGGCGTGTGAATGGCGAGCACGAGAACATCTTCGACGCCATCGCCGCCCAGGATCCCGATGCCGCGCGCGCCGCCATGCGCACCCACCTCACCAACAGCCGCGAGCGCCGGCGCCGCGCCCAGGCCGATCTGGGCTGATGCGTAATTCCCCTCACTTCGCCTCGCTTGAACTTAGTTGTACGATGACATACAACATCAACAGGCCGGCACGCTGGCCTCCGCCTTTCACACCACACCATCGCAGGAGCCTGATCCATGTCGCCCCAAGAACTCAAGAGCGTGCTGCAAGCCGGCCTGCTGTCCTTCCCGCTGACCGATTTCGACAGCCAGCTGCGTTTCGCGCCCAAGCCCTATGCCGAGCGGCTGGAGTGGCTGCAACCCTATGGCGCTTCGGCGCTGTTCGCGGCCGGCGGCACGGGCGAGTTCTTCTCGCTGGAGCCGGGCGAGTACAGCGAGGTGATCAAGGTCGCGCTGGACACCTGCCGCGGCCGTACCCCCATCATCGCCGGCGCCGGTGGCGGCACCAGCCTGGCCATCAAGTACGCGCAGGAGGCCGAGCGCCTGGGCGCACAGGGCATCCTGCTGCTGCCGCACTACCTCACCGAGGCCAGCCAGGCCGGCCTGATCGCCCATGTGGAGGCGGTGTGCAAGAGCGTCAAGTTCGGCGTCACCGTCTACAACCGCGGCGCATGCAAGCTCACGCCGGAAAGCCTGCTGGTGCTGGCCGAGCGCTGCCCCAACCTGATCGGTCTCAAGGACGGCCTGGGCGATATCGAGAAGTTCGTTGCGATCCGCCAGACCCTGGGCGAGCGCTTCGCCTATCTGGGCGGCCTGCCCACCGCCGAGCTCTTTGCCGGCGCCTACAAGGCCATGGGCTGCCCGGTCTATTCCTCGGCGGTGTTCAACTTCATCCCGAAGACGGCGATGGAGTTCTACAACGCCCATGCAGCTGGTGACACCATCACCTGCGACCGCCTGATCCGCGATTTCTTCCTGCCCTATATCGCGCTGCGCAACAAGGGCGAGGGTTATGCGGTGTCCATCGTGAAGGCCGGCGCCACCCTGGTGGGCCACAGCGCCGGCCCGGTGCGGCCGCCGCTGTCGGACCTGCTGCCCGCCGAGGTGGACCAGCTGGGCGCCCTGATTTCCAAGCTCGGCCCGCAGTAAGCCAACAAGTCAGAACGGAGACAAACCATGATGATGATGAAGAAACTGCTAACGACCCTGTTGCTCGGCCTGGCCACGCTGGCGCAGGCCCAACCCTGGCCCAGCAAGCCGGTGACCCTGCTGGTGCCCTTCCCGGCCGGCGGCTCGTCGGACGCCATCGCCCGCGCCGTCGGCCCGCGCCTGCAGGAGAAGCTGGGCGGCAGCTTCATCGTCGACAACAAGGGCGGCGCCGGCGGCACCGTGGGCTCGGCCCTGGTGAAGCGTGCCGCGCCCGATGGCTACACCCTGCTGGTGTCCTCGCTGGGCCCCTTCGTGATCGGCCCGCACCTGATGAAGAACGTGGGCTACGACCCGCTCAAGGACTTCGACTACATCACCGTCGCGGTGCAGGCGCCCAATGTGCTGGCCGTGCCGGCGAGCTCGCCGCACAAGAGCCTGGCCGAGGTGGTGGCCTTCATGAAGGCGAATCCCGACAAGATGAGCTTCGCCTCCTCGGGCAATGGCTCCAGCGACCACCTCACCGCCGAGCTGTTCTGGCAGCAGACCGGCACCATGGGCCTGCACATCCCCTACAAGGGCGGCGCCCCGGCGCTGTCAGACCTGTTGGGCGGCCAGGTGGATGCCACCTTTATGAACATCAACACCGGCCTCAGCAACATCAAGGCCGGCAAGCTAAAGGCCCTGGCCGTGACCGGCAGCAAGCGCTCGCCGCAGCTGCCCGAGGTGCCGACGCTGGAAGAGCTGGGCATCAAGGGCGTGACGGTCTATTCCTGGCAGGCCGTGGCCGCGCCCAAGGGCCTGCCGGCCGACATCAAGGGCAAGCTGCATGGCGCGCTGGTGGCCGCCCTCAACGAGCCCCAGGTCAAGGCCAAGCTGCTGGAGCTGGGCTTCGAGATCGTGGCCAACACCCCCGAGCAGTTCAGCGCCTACCAGGCGAGCGAATTCGCACGCTGGAAAAAGGTGATCGAGCTGGGCAAGATCACCGCCGACTGAAAGCTGCAAAGAGACCACCCCGCATGAGCCTCTCCGCCACTCCCGTGATCAGCGCGCTGCGCGTGATCCCCGTCGCCGGCCGCGACAGCATGCTGCTGAACCTCAGCGGCGCCCACGCCCCCTTCTTCACCCGCAATCTGCTGATACTCACAGACAGCGCCGGCCGCACCGGCGTGGGCGAGGTGCCGGGCGGCGAGAAGATACGCCAGACCCTGGAGGATGCGCGCGCCCTCGTGGTGGGCCAGCCCCTGGGCTCGCAGCAGCGCGTGCTGCAGGCGGTGCAGGCGCAGTTCGCCGACCGCGATGCCGGTGGCCGCGGCCAGCAGACCTTCGACCTGCGCACCACCATCCATGCGGTGACGGCGATTGAATCCGCCCTGCTGGACCTGCTGGGCCAGCACCTCAACGTGCCGGTGGCAGCGCTGCTGGGCGAAGGCCAGCAGCGCGACTCGGTGGAGATGCTGGGCTATCTCTTCTATGTGGGCGACCGGACGCGCAGCGCGCTGCCCTACGCCAGCGAACCCGGCGCCGACAACGACTGGTGCCGCCTGCGCCACGAACAGGCGCTCACCCCCGAGGCCATCGTGCGCGTGGCCGAGGCCGCGCGCGAGCGCTACGGCTTCAACGACTTCAAGCTCAAGGGCGGCGTGCTGCGCGGCGACGAGGAAGTGGAGGCAATCCGCGCACTGCACGAGCGCTTCCCCAGCGCACGCGTGACGCTGGACCCCAACGGCGGCTGGCTGCTCAAGGACGCGATCCGCCTGATGCGCGATATGCGTGGCGTGATCGCCTATGCCGAGGACCCCTGCGGCGCCGAGGATGGCTTCTCCGGCCGCGAGGTGATGGCCGAGTTCCGCCGTGCCACCGGCCTGCCCACGGCCACCAACATGATCGCCACCGACTGGCGCCAGCTCAGCCATGCGCTGGCCCTGCAGAGCGTGGACATCCCGCTGGCCGACCCGCATTTCTGGACCATGGCCGGCTCGGTGCGCGTGGCCCAGACCTGCCGCGACTGGGGCCTCACCTGGGGCTCGCATTCCAACAACCATTTCGACGTCTCGCTGGCCATGTTCACCCATGTGGGCGCGGCCGCGCCCGGCAAGGTCACCGCCATCGACACGCACTGGATCTGGCAGGACGGCCAGCGCCTCAGCAAGGAGCCGCTGCAGATCGTCGGCGGCCATGTGCAGGTGCCAAAAAAACCGGGCCTGGGCGTCGAGCTCGACATGGTCGAGGTCGAGAAGGCCCACCAGCTCTATCTGCAGCATGGGCTGGGCGCGCGCGACGACGCCATCGCCATGCAAGACCTGATCCCCGGCTGGCGCTTCGACCCCAAGCGCCCCGCGCTGGACCGCTAGAAAGCAAACATGACGATGTTCAAGAATCTGATCGCCGGCGAGTGGCTGGAAGGCCAGCGCGTCTCACGCAATATCAACCCCTCGGACACGCGCGACCTGATCGGCGAATACGCCCAGGCCGATGCCGCCCAGGCGCGCCTGGCGATCGCCGCCGCCGAGGCCGCCTTCCCGACCTGGAGCCTCTCCACGCCGCAGCAGCGCTTCGACATCCTCGACGCGGTGGGCAGTGAAATCCTGGCGCGCCGCGCCGAGCTGGGCGAGCTGCTGGCCCGCGAGGAAGGCAAGACCCTGCCCGAGGCCGTCGGCGAGGTGGCGCGCGCCGGCAATATCTTCAAGTTCTTTGCCGGCGAGGCGCTGCGCCCCGGCGGCGAGCTGATGCCCTCGGTGCGGCCCGGCGTGGGCGTGGAAATCACGCGCGAGCCGATCGGCGTGGTGGGCATCATCACGCCCTGGAATTTTCCGATCGCGATCCCGGCCTGGAAGATCGCGCCGGCCCTGGCCTATGGCAACTGCGTGGTCTTCAAGCCGGCCGATCTGGTGCCCGGCTCGGCCTGGGCGCTGGCCGAGATCCTCTCGCGCAGCGGCCTGCCGCAGGGGGTGTTCAATCTGGTGATGGGGCGCGGCTCGGAGGTGGGGGCCACCCTGCTGGATGACCGCCGCGTCGCCGCCATCAGCTTCACCGGCTCGGTGGGCACGGGGCAGAAGGTGGCGGCCGCCTGCGTCGCACGCATGGCCAAGTTCCAGCTCGAGATGGGCGGCAAGAACCCCATGGTCGTGCTGGACGATGCCGACCTGGACCTGGCGGTGAACTGCGCGGTGCAGAGCGGCTTCTTCTCCACCGGCCAGCGCTGCACCGCCTCCTCGCGCCTGATCGTCACCGCGGGCATCCACGAGCGCTTCGTGGCCGCCATGGTGGCGCGCATGCAGAGCCTGAAGGTGGACGACGCACGCAAGCCTGGCACCGACATCGGGCCGGTGGTGGACCAGAGCCAGCTGGGCCAGGACCTGGAATACATCGCCATCGCCCAGGCCGAGGGCGCGCGCCTGGCCTGCGGCGGCGAGGCCCTGGCCCACAACCCCGAGGGCCAGCCCGGCTTCTATCTGCGCCCGGCCCTCATCACCGACACCACGGCGGCCATGCGCATCAACCGCGAGGAAGTGTTCGGCCCGGTGGTGAGCGTGCTGCGCGCACGCGACTACGAGGAGGCCCTGGCGCTGGCGAACGACACGCCCTTCGGCCTGGCCGCCGGCATCGCCACCAGCTCGCTCAAGCATGCCACGCACTTCAAGCGTCATGCCCAGGCCGGCATGGTGATGGTGAACCTGCCCACCGCGGGCGTGGACTACCACGTGCCCTTCGGCGGCCGCAAGGGCTCCAGCTATGGGCCACGCGAGCAGGGCCGCCATGCCGCCGAGTTCTACACCACCGTGAAGACGGCCTATACACAGGCCTAAATGCAGGCCTGAACACCGGCGCAAGCCCCGACAGCAGTCCGCCTCAAGACGGACGGCGGGGCAGCGCCATGCCCACATCGACCGGAGCGAGACATGCACACTGCCACCACCGCGGACCCGTTGTCCGCCCCCGCCGCCCAGCCCAGCAGCGCCCAGGCCACGCGCAAGCGCTACCAGGTGCTGGCCATGCTGTTCCTGGTGACCACCATCAACTATGCCGACCGCGCCACGCTCTCCATCGCCGGGCCGGCCCTGTCCAAGGAACTGGGCATAGACACGGTCACGATGGGCTATATCTTCTCGGCCTTCGGCTGGTCCTATGTGCTGGCGCAGCTGCCCGGTGGCTGGCTGCTGGACCGCTATGGCTCCAAGAAGGTCTACGCCGCCAGCATCTTCATCTGGTCGCTGTTCACCCTGCTGCAGGGCGGCATCAGCTTCATCAGCGCCACCGCGGGCACGGCGGTGGTGGTGCTGTTCGCCCTGCGCTTTCTGGTCGGTGCCGCCGAGGCGCCCTCCTTCCCCGCCAACGGCCGCATCGTCGCCTCCTGGTTCCCGGCCAAGGAACGCGGCACCGCCTCGGCCATCTTCAACTCGGCCCAGTACTTCGCCACCGTGCTGTTCGCGCCGCTGATGGGCTGGATCACCCATGCCTATGGCTGGCCGGCGGTGTTCTATGTGATGGGCGCGATCGGCATGGTGGTGAGCGCGATCTGGCTCAAGACGGTGCACAGCCCCAAGACCCACCCGGGCATCAACCGCGCCGAGCTGGACGCCATCGCCCAGGGCGGCGCCCTGGTGGATATGGATCAGCCGGCCGCCCGGGCCAGCCAGGCCGACGCACCCAAGTGGGGTTACATCAAGCAGCTGCTCGGCAACCGCATGCTGCTGGGGGTCTACATCGGCCAGTACTGCATCACCACGCTGACCTATTTCTTCCTCACCTGGTTTCCGGTCTATCTGGTGAAGGAACGCGGCATGTCCATCCTCAACGCCGGCTTCGTCGCGGCGCTGCCGGCGATCTGCGGTTTTGCCGGCGGCGTGCTGGGCGGCCTGATCTCCGACGGCCTGCTGCGCCGCGGCCATTCGCTCACCGTGGCGCGCAAGACGCCCATCGTGATCGGCATGCTGCTCTCCACCTGCATGATTGCCTGCAACTACGTGAAGGGCTCGACCCTGGTGGTGGCCATCATGGCGCTGGCCTTCTTCGGCAAGGGCCTGGGCGCGCTGGGCTGGGCGGTCGTGTCCGACACCTCGCCCAAGGAGATCTCGGGCCTGAGCGGCGCGCTTTTCAACACCTTCGGCAACACCGCCGGCATCACCACGCCGATCGTGATCGGCTACCTGATCAAGGGCACGGGCTCCTTCAACGCGGCCCTGGTCTTCGTGGCCGCGAATGCGCTGGTGGCGGTGTGCTGCTACCTCTTCGTGGTGGGTGAGATCAAGCGCTTTGAGCTGACGAAGCGCTGAGCAGCAGGGCCTGCAGGCCCGCCTCGTCCAGCACCGTGACGCCCAGCTCGCGCGCCTTGTCGAGCTTGGAGCCGGCCTCCTCGCCTGCCACCACATAGTGAGTCTTCTTGGAGACCGAGCCGCTGACCTTGCCGCCCGCCGCTTCGATCAAGTCCTTGGCGGCGTCGCGCGAGAGCGTGGGAAGCGTGCCGGTGAGCACCAGGGTCTTGCCCAGCAGCGGCTTGGGGCCCTGCTCGGCGGCAGCGCCCTCGCCCTCGGGCCAATGCACGCCGGCGGCGCGCAGCTGCGCCACCACCTCGCGGTTGTGCGGCTGGGCGAAGAACATGTGGATGCTCTGCGCCACGATGGGGCCGACGTCGCGCACCTGCAGCAGCTGCTCGACGCTGGCGTCCATCAAGGCGTCGAGCGAACCGAAATGCCGCGCCAGATCCTTGGCGGTGGTCTCGCCGATCTGGCGAATCCCCAGCCCGAACAGAAAGCGCGCCAGCGTGGTCGTCTTGCTCTTCTCCAGCGCATCGACGATGTTCTGCGCGCTCTTCTCGGCCATGCGCTCCAGCGCCGCCAGCTTGGCCACACCCAGTTTGTAGAGGCTGGGCAGGCTGTCGACGATGCCGGCGTCCACCAGCTGCTCGACCAGCTTGTCGCCCAGGCCCTCGATGTCCATGGCGCGGCGGCCGGCAAAGTGCAGCAGCGCCTGCTTGCGCTGGGCCGGGCAGAAGATGCCGCCCGAGCAGCGGTAGTCCATGCCGCCCTTCTCGCGCACGGTGGCGCTGTCGCAGACGGGGCAGCTGCGCGGCATGCGGAAATTGGGCACGTAGGCGGCGCGTTCGGCCTTCAGCACGCCCACCACTTCGGGGATCACGTCGCCGGCGCGCCGCACGATCACCTGGTCGCCCACGCGCACGCCCTTGCGGCGCAGCTCGAAGAGGTTGTGCAGGGTGGCGTTGCTGACCGTGGTGCCGCCCACGAACACCGGCTCAAGCCTTGCCACCGGCGTGAGCTTGCCGGTGCGGCCGACCTGGATGTCGATCGCCAGGAGGCGCGTCAGCTGTTCCTGCGCCGGGTATTTGTGCGCCACCGCCCAGCGCGGCTCGCGCGTCACAAAGCCCAGGCGCTGCTGCAGGGCACGGCTGTTGACCTTGTAGACGATGCCGTCGATGTCGAAGGGCAGGCCGTCGCGCTGCGCGCCCATGGCCTGGTGAAAGGCGATCAGGCCCGCGGCCCCCTGGGTGACGACGCGGTGCTCGCACACCGGCATGCCCATCGCCTGCAGCGCGTCCAGCAGGGCGCTGTGCGTCTCGGGCACGACCCAGCCCTGCACCTCGCCCAGGCCGTAGGCGAAGAAGCTCAGCGGCTTCTTGGCGGCCAGCGCCGGGTCGAGCTGGCGCACCGCGCCGGCCGCGGTGTTGCGCGGATTCACAAAGGTTTTTTCACCGGCCTCGCGCTGGCGCTCGTTGAGGGCCTCGAAATCGTCGCGCCGCATATAGACCTCGCCGCGCACCTCCAGCACCGGCGCGTGCACGCCCTTGAGGCGCAAGGGGATCTGGCCCACGGTGCGGATGTTCTGCGTCACGTCCTCGCCGGTCTCGCCATCGCCGCGGGTGGCGGCCTGCACCAGCACGCCCTGCTCGTAGCGCAGATTGATGGCCAGGCCATCGAACTTGAGCTCGGCGGCATATTCCACCGGTGGCGCGTCCTCGCCCAGCTCAAGCTGGCGGCGCACGCGCTCGTCAAAGGCGCGAGCACCGCTGGCCTCGGTGTCGGTCTCGGTGCGTATGCTCAGCATCGGCACGGCATGGCGCACCGGCGCAAAGCCGTCCAGCACCTGGCCGATCACGCGCTGGGTGGGCGAGTCGGGGCTCAGCAGCTCGGGGTGGGCGGCCTCCAGCGCCTGCAACTCCTGGAACAGCTTGTCGTACTCGGCATCCGGCAGCACCGGGGCATCGAGCACGTAGTAGAGATGGGCGTGGTGATGAAGTTGGGCACGCAGGGCGGCGGCGCGATCCGCAGCGGCGAGGGTATCGGTCTGGCTCATGGCCCCGATTGTGCCCACACCTCGGGCCTCGCCCCGGCTGCGCGCGTGCCTCGGCGCGCCGCGCTGGCACCAGGGCCCGACCGGGAGCCAACTAACGCTGCGCGATGCTGCCCGAGCTGCTCTGATCCGCCGATGTGCCGGCGCTCATCTGTTGCCGGCGCCGCAGCGCCAGGCCCAGCAGGCCCAGGGTCAGCAAGCCGGCCTGGCCCGGTTCGGGCACCGCGGCGATCTGGAAGTTCGCGCCGAGCCAGGCCGAGCCGGCCACACCGGACGAGCCCAGCGGGAAGTCCTGGCCGTCGTCCCAGTAGCGGTCCACCACCTGCGTCAGTCGCCCGTCGAAGCTGCCCACGCTGCTGTCGCCGCCCATATTGAAGGCGGTGGCCTCGCCGGCCGGCAGATAGGCCCCGATGACGTAGATGTTGCCCGGCAGCAGCGTGAGCGGGCTGATCGCCACATGCCGGAACTGGCCCACCAGGGTCGCACCGGTCCCGGCCGCCACCTCGGTCGTGGCCAGCAGGGTGCCAACCTGGTCGTCCAGCCACAGCGAGACCTGTGCCGGCGCAGCGAGCCCGGGCGCTCCGCCGTCAAAGACGCCCAGCGAGACCACCTCGACCGCCTCGGACACCATGAACTCGAAGCCCAGCGTGAACTTGCCGTCGGTCGGGAAGGTGGCGCCGACGCTGCTCAGGGTCAGGGCCGGCGTGGCCGCACCGACCTCCGGGGCTGCCAGCGCCATCAGGCCGGCGACGAGCGGAGCCAGCAGGTTTGCAGAGTGTTTCATCCGAGCCTCGCCAGAGTGGGGTTTCAGTCTATGCGGGCCCATCGGCGCCGAGCCTCGTCAACATAGGGGTGTGGGCCTGTCTGATCGCTGCCGGCGGCTCCAGGCGCTGGTCAAGGGCCGGCGCGCTCATCACAATCAACCGCTCGCCAACAGGAGATTCAGATGCAGCTTCTCAGAACCCTTGGCCTGTCAGCCGTCCTCACGGTCGCCTTGTGTCTGGCTGGCGCGGCGCAGGCGCAGCCGGTCGTCAGCTCCGCCCAGCGCCTGGCCAACTTGGAGACGACGGTCGCCGCCCTGAGCCAGACGGTCGCCAGCTTGCAGGCCGCCAACACGGCACAGGCGAGCACGATCGCCACGCTGCAGACGGCGTTGAGCAAGGAGGTTGCCGATCGCAAGGCCTATGCCGACGCCGCGGCCGCCAACGCGCTGGCCAGCGCGAAAAGCTATGGCGACGGCCTGGTGAGTCCGCTGAACGACAAGCTGGCGCACTTCAGCCGCAGTGGCAACGAGATCTACATCACCGGCGCCAACCTGCATCTTCGCAATGGCACGGGCCTCACCTACCAAACCCTCAACGGCCTGGGCAATCTGACCATCGGCTACAACGAGTTGCGCGGCGGCAGCGGCGCGGTCAATACGCGCAGCGGCTCGCACAATCTGATACTGGGCTTCAACCAGAACTACAGCCACGCCGGGGCGCTCTTGCTGGGGGCGGTCAACAGCAGCAGCAACTATTTCGCCTCGGTGCTGGGCGGCACCGGCAATGTCTCGGGGGGCTATTACTCGGCGGTGGTCGGCGGCTACGACAACCAGGCCACCGGCAACTGGTCCACCGTGCTCGGTGGCCAGGGCGTGCGGGCCAGCACGCAGCTGGCCCACATCCCCTGATGGGATGCCTGGGCGCCAGCGGTCTACGGTGGCGCCGGCAGGCGCGTGATCATCACCTGGTCGACGCGGTGGCTGTCCACGTCCACCACCTCGAAGCGCCAGCCCTCCCAGACGACCTGATCGGTGCGGCGCGGGATGCGGCGCAGCATCACCATCAGGAAGCCCGCCAGGGTGTCGTACTGGCCGGCATGGGGCCAGGCCTCCACCTCCAGCGCGCGCTGCACATCGGGGATGGGGGTGATGCCGTCGGCCAGGAAGGAGCCGTCCTCGCGGCGCACGATCTGCTCCTCGTCGTGGCTGGCCACCAGGCTGCCCATCACCGTGCTCATCACGTCGTTGAGGGTGATCACGCCCACTACCAGGCTGTATTCGTTCACCACCACGGCGAAGTCTTCATGCTTCTCGCGGAACTGCAGCAGCACCTCGGAGAGGGTGATGCGGTCCGGCACGATCAGCACCTTCTTGATCAGGCCCTCGCTGCCGCGCAGGCGCAGCGCCTCCTCGCGCAGCACGCGCTGGAACAGGTCGGTGGCGTCCACATAGCCCACCACCTGGTCGATCTCGCCCTCGCACACCAGGTAGGTGGAATGCGGTTCCTCGGCAATGCGGTTGCGCACCAGCGCGTCTTCGTCGTCGAGGCCGAAGAAGACGATGCGCTCGCGCGTGGTCATCACGCTTTCCACCGTGCGCGTGTCGAGCTCGAACACGTTTTCAATGATCTGCTGCTCGGCGTCGGCCACCACGCCGGCCAGGTTGCCGGCCTCGGCCAGGGCCAGGATGTCGGCATGGGTGATGCTGTTGTCGCGCGCGGCCGGCAGGCCCATCAGCCGTATCAAGGCCTCGCTGATCCGGCTGAAGGCCCAGGACAAGGGCCGCAGCAGGGTGCACAGCGCCAGCATGGGCGCGATCAGGATCAGCGCCACGCGCTCGGGTTCGTTCATCGAGAGGCGCTTGGGCACCAGGTCGGCCAGCACGATGAAGAGCGCGGTGATGGCCGCGAAGGAAAGCGCGAAGCCCAGGCTTTGCGCCTGCTCGGGCGCCAGCAGCAGGCCCAGGGCGGCGGAGAAATGCGGCGTGAACGCGCCCTCGCCGACGATGCCGCCCAGGATGGCCACGGTGTTGACGCCGATCTGCACCACGGTGAAGTAATGCCCGGGCTGCTCCTGCACCTCCAGCACGCGCTCGGCGCGGCCATCGCCCTCGTCGGCCAGCTGGCGCAGCTTGAGCCGACGCGAGGCCGCCACCGACATCTCGGCCATCGAGAAGAAGGCACTGGCGGCGATCAAGAGGGCAATCAGCAAGAGGCTGGTGCTCAAGGGGACTCCAGGGGCTGCTCAGAGCCCCAGTGTAGTCAGCTGAACAGGCGCCGCGCGGCCAGGCTGCCGGCCGCCAGATCGCGCGAGGCCAGGGCCTTGTAGAGCGTGGACAGCTCCTGGCCGATGGCGGCGAAGGCATGCAGATTGAGAACCTGGGCGCGGTCGTCGCAGACATCGGCCTCGATGTCACGCGAGAGCGCCCGCGCGGCTTCCTGCCAGGCGGCAAAGGGCTCCAGCGCCTCGGGGGTCTGCGGCACGTCCAGCGCCAGCGTCAGCTCGCGCAGCGCCGAGGCCTGCGGGTCTTCGGCCAGGGCCGCCTGGGCATCGAACTGCAGGCTCAGGATCGGCGGCGCGCCCTCCTCTTCGGCGGCCAGCACCAGGCGGCCAGGGATGGCGCCAGGCACGAAGCCGTGGCGCAGCGCCATCTGCTGCACATAGCCCAGGGTCCAGGCAGCGCTGCGCGCGCGCAGCACCACGGCCAGCTGGGCGTCATGCTCGCTGGCGAATTGGTCGAGCTCGCGGGCACGCGCCACCACGTCCAGCATGTCGGGGAACTGCACGAAGGCGCTCAGGCCATCGGCAAAGCCCTGCACCTTCTGCACGAACTCCGAGTACTCGATCTCGTTCATCGCGCCGCTGCGGTTGGCCATCTGCACGCCGGCCTGGAACTCGCTGTAGCGCTGACCCGGCAGGGGCAGCTCCCACTCGCCCGATTCGGCATTCAGCCCCTCGATGTGGAAGGGCTTGGTGCCGGCGCGGCGGCTGCCCGGCAGGTGCGAGATCGCCAGGTCGCCGGTCACCGGCGCTTCCAGCGTGACGGTGGCGATGGCGTCGATCAGCGCATCGATGCGGGCCGAGGGCTTGCGCGGCAGCTGGCGTGCCACCAGGGGCACGGTCTCGTCGCCCGGCATGGCGGGCTGGAAGGGCTCGCCCACCGCGTCCTTGGCCTCGCCCAGGGTCGGGTCTTGCCGCTCGCCCAGCTGCGGCTCGATCGGCGGGTCGGCACGGCGCGGGCCGGCCTTGCGGGCGGTCCAGGCACCATGGGCGATGACGGCGGCGAGGATCAGGCCACCGAGGATGGCGAGCATGGCAGTCAAGGTCATGCGGCCTCCGCCATGCCCAGCGCGGCTTCCATGTCGACGGCCACGATGCGCGACACGCCCTGCTCCTGCATGGTCACGCCAATCAGTTGTTCTGCCATTTCCATTGCAATCTTGTTGTGCGAGATGAAGAGGAACTGCGTGCCCTTGCTGCTCATCTCAGAAACCAGTTTCGCGTAACGCTCGGTGTTGGCGTCGTCCAGCGGCGCATCCACCTCGTCCAGCAGGCAGAAGGGCGCGGGGTTGAGCATGAAGATGGCGAACACCAGGGCGATCGCGGTGAGCGCCTTCTCGCCGCCCGAGAGCAGGTGGATGGTGCTGTTCTTCTTGCCGGGCGGCTGGGCCATCACCTGCACGCCGGAATCGAGGATCTCGTCGCCGGTGATCACCAGCTTGGCATTGCCGCCGCCGAAGAGCGTGGGGAACATGCGGCCGAAATGCTCGTTCACCTGGTTGAAGGTGCCGGAGAGCAGATCGCGCGTCTCGAGGTCGATCTTGTGGATCGCATCCTCCAGGGTCTTCATCGCGGTGCTGAGGTCGGTGTACTGCGAGTCGAGGAAGGTCTTGCGCTCGCGCGCCGCGCTCAGCTCGTCCAGCGCCGCCAGGTTCACCGCGCCCAAGGCCGCGATCTCGCGGTTGATGCGGTCGATCTCGCCCTGCAGGCCGTAGAGCTTGACCTGGCCCTCTTCCACGGTCTTGGCCAGCGCCTCCAGGTCCACCGCCGCGGCGAGCAGCTGCTCCATGTATTGGGCGCCGCCCAGCGAGGCGGCCTGCTCGTCCAGCTGCAGCTTGGTGATGCGTTCGCGCAGCGGGTCCAGGCTGCGCTCGAAGGCCAGGCGCTGCTCCTCGGCCTTGCGCAGCCGCAGGCTCAGGTCGTCATAACCGGCGCGCACGGCGGCGAGCTCGCGCTCGCGCTCGACCTTGAGCGCCAGCGCGTCCTGCAGGCCGGCCTGGGCGGCCGCGTCGTTGAGCGTGTCCAGCTCCTTGCCCAGGGTCTCGGCCGACTGCACGTTCAGCGCCATCTGCTGCTGCGCGGTCTCGATGGAACGCTGCAGCTCGCCGCGGCGCGCCGCCAGCGTGCGGGCGCTGAAGGTAGCCTCCTGTGCGCGGCGCTCCAGCGAGCGCAGCTGCTCGCGCGCCTCGGCCAGGCGGCGCTCGGCGCTGATCACCGCATCGTCCAGCTCGGCATGCTTCTCCTGGCAGGTGGCCAGCTGCATATCCAGTTCCTCGAAGCGCGCCTCGCCGGTGATGCGGCGCTCCTGCAGCTCCTCGGACTGGGCATCGATCTCGAACAGCTCCTCTTCCAGCTGGGCACGCCGGGTGCTGGCGGCCTCGCTCTGCTGGGTGAGGCGCAGCAACTCCACATGCAGCTGGTGGGCGCGGGTCTGGGTGTCGGTGGCTTCGCGGCGCACCTGGCCCAGGCGCTGCGAGGCCTCGGTATAGCCGGCCTCGGCGCGCACCAATTGCGTCTTGGCGTCTTCGGCGATGAGCTGCTGGGCGCGCAACTCGCGGCCCAGGTTCTCGATCTCCTGGGCGCGCGCCAGCAGGCCGGCGGCCTCGGAATCGGGCGCATAGAAGCTCACCGCGAACTGGCTCACCGCATGACCCTCGCGGGTCATGATGACCTCGCCATGCGTGAGTTTGGCGCGGCCCGCCAGGGCCTCGTCGATGCTGGCAGCGGTGTAGACGCCTTCCAGCCAGTCGTTCAGCAGGGCCTTCAGCCCAGGCTGATCGTCCAGGCGCAAGAGCTCGGTGAGGCGCGGCAGGGTCTCGTGGGTGTTGGCGATCGAGGCCGCGGGCGGCGAGTAAAACGCCAGCCGGGCGGGCGGCGCATCGCTGGCGAAGGCGCGCACCGTCTCCAGCCGGCCCACCTCCAGCGCCCCCATGCGCTCGCGCAGGGCCGCCTCCAGGGCGTTTTCCCAGCCCTGCTGGATGTGCAGCCTGGTCCACAGTCCGGCCAGGCCCTCCAGCCCATGCTTGGCCAGCCAGGGCTTGAGCTTGCCCTCGGTCTGTACCTTCTCTTGCAGGGCGCGCAGCGCATCGAGCTTGGCGGAGAGCTCCGATTGCCGCGCCAGCTGGGCGTTGGCATCCTGCTGTGCGGCGCGGCGCGTCTCGTCCAGCGCCGGCACCTGCTCGGAGAGCTCGTGCAGGCGCGCATCGGCCAGCTCGCGCGCCTCGTCGGCGGCCTCGCTCTGGCGCTTCAATTCGGCCAGGCGATCCTGGTCCGGCAGGGTCAGGCCTTGCCGCTCGGTGGCCAGGCGCTCGCGCCGACCGCGCAACTGGCGCGCCTGCTCGTCGATATTGCGGCTCTCGGCGGCCAGCACCTGGATCTGCTGCTGCACCTGGGTCACCAGGCCGCGCTGCTCGTTGGCCCGGCCTTGGGCGGCGCGCACCGCGTCCTCGCTATTGGGCAGGTTCATGCCCTGCTCCTCGGCCTGGGCGGCGAGGATCTCGCTCTGCTCCTCGGCCGTGGCGATCTGCGCGCCGATGTGCTCCTGCTCCTCGCGCGCCTGGGCCGAGCGCTCTTCCCATTGCTGGTTCTGGGTGTGCAGCTCCAGCAGGCGTTGCTCGACGCGCTGGCGCCCCTCCACCACATAGCGGATGCGCTCTTCCAGCCGGCTCACTTCCAGCTGGGCCTCGGCCATGCGGCCCTGCGAGGCATGCAGCTCGTCGCCCGCCGCATAGTGGGCCTGGCGCACCGTTTCCAGCTCGGCCTCGACGGCGCGCAGCTCGGCCATGCGGGCCTCCAGCGCGTTCACCGCTTCCAGCTGCTCGCCCTTCACGCGCGCCTGTTCGCCGGTGGCGTCGCGGTGCTTGAGGAACCAGAGCTGGTGCAGCTTGAGCGTGCCCTGCTCCTGCAGCTGGCGATAGCTGGCCGCCACCACGGCCTGCTTCTCCAGGCGCTCGAGGTTGTTGTTGAGCTCGCGCAGGATGTCGTCCACGCGGGTGAGGTTCTCGCGCGTGTCCTTGAGCCGGTTCTCGGTCTCGCGGCGGCGCTCCTTGTACTTGGAGACGCCGGCCGCCTCCTCGAGAAACATGCGCAGCTCTTCGGGCTTGCTCTCGATGATGCGGCTGATGGTGCCCTGGCCGATGATGGCGTAGGCACGCGGCCCCAGGCCGGTGCCCAGGAACACGTCCTGCACATCGCGGCGGCGCACCACCTGGTTGTTGATGAAGTAGCTGGAGCTGCCGTCGCGCGTCAGCACGCGCTTGACGGCGATCTCGGTGAACTGGTTCCACTGGCCGCCGGCGCGCGCGTCTTCATTGCTGAACACCAGCTCCACGCTGGCGCGGCTGGCCGGCTTGCGGTTGCCCGAGCCATTGAAGATCACGTCCTGCATGGACTCGCCGCGCAGCTCGCTGGCCTTGCTTTCGCCCAGCACCCAGCGCACGGCGTCCATGATGTTGGACTTACCGCAGCCATTGGGCCCCACCACGCCCACCAGCTGCCCGGGCAGCTGGAAATTCGTGGGCTCGGCGAAGGACTTGAAGCCGGAGAGCTTGATCGAGTTCAGGCGCATTTCAGTGGACGCGTACTAAGCCCTTGATTTATTTACAGAAAAGCCCCTTCAAGGGGGCTCGTCTCGGGGCCGGATGATACCATCGAGGCCTCCCCATTTAAGACAAGCCCAGGGCCATGGCCCCGGGCCGCAGCATCCATGGCCACCCAGAAGAAAACCGCCAAGTCCGCAGCCCCCGCGCCCAAGATGCGCAAAGACGTGGAGCTCGCGCCCAAGCAGCGCGAGATGCCGCCCAACCCGCCCTCGCGCCCCAGCAAGGAGCTGCATGTCTTCCCCAACCCGGCCCCCGAGCGCGACTATGTGATCCAGTTCCAGGTGCCCGAGTTCACCTGCCACTGCCCGCTCACCGGCCAGCCTGACTTCGCGCACTTCACCATCGACATGATCGCGGACCAGTATTGCGTCGAACTGAAGAGCCTGAAGATGTATTTCTGGAGCTACCGCGACGAGGGCGCCTTCCACGAGAAGGTCACCAACACCATCCTGGAAGACATCGTCAAGGTCACCAACCCACGCTTCATCCGCATCACCGCCAAGTGGTATGTGCGCGGCGGCATCTACACCAATGTGGTGGTGGAGCACCGCAAGAAGGGCTGGAAGCCGCAGCCGCGCGTGGACCTGCCCGCGCATGGTTTCGAATCCGGTCTGCTGCGCTGATCGATCGCTGCGTGGCCCTGGCCTCCCACCCCGCGCATCAACTGGTCGAGGTGACGGTGCGGCGCAGCCGCATCGACGGCTTCGGCGTGTTCGCGGCCGAGGCGATTGGCGCGGGCGCGCGCCTGGGTGAGCTGACCGGCGAGGCCATCACGGTGGCCGAGGCGCGCCGCCGCGCCGAGGGCCGGCAGCGCCTGATGCTGGTGGAGCTCTCCGCCAGCCGCGCCATCGATGCCAGCCGCAGCAGCGACCCGATGCGCTTCACCAACCACAGCTGCGCACCGAATGCCCGCCTGCGGGTGGAGGCCGGCGAAATTGCCTTCTTCGCGCTGCGCGATATCTCGCTTGGCGAAGAAATAACCGTGTCCTACGGCAGCACCCACCACGAAGGGCGCCTGGCCTGCCGCTGCGGGGCCGAGAATTGCCAGGGTCAACTCTGAAGCCGCCATGAGCATTGCACCGCCCGCACCACACAACCCGCTGCTGGACAAGCTGCACCCCTACCCCTTCGAGCGCCTGCGCGCGCTCACCGCGGGGCTGACGCCCAACCCGGCCTACAAGCCCATCAGCCTGGGCATTGGCGAGCCCAAGCATCCCGCGCCCAAGCTGATCGAGGACGCCCTGGTGGCCAGCCTCAAGAGCCTCTCGGCCTACCCCGCCACCGCCGGTGCACCGGCCCTGCGCGAAGCCATCGTGGGCTGGCTGCAGCGCCGCTATGGCCTGAGCCTGGACGCGGCCACCCAGGTGCTGCCGGTGAACGGTTCGCGCGAGGCGCTGTTCGCCATCGCGCAGACGGTGATCGACCCCACGCGTGCTGGCGCGACCGTGGTCTGCCCCAATCCCTTCTACCAGATCTACGAGGGCGCGGCCCTGCTGGCAGGCGCCGAGACGGCCTTTGCCAACTCGGATCCGGCGCGCAACTTTGCGGCCGACTGGTCGCAGATCGATGCCGCCACCTGGGCCCGGACGCAGCTGCTCTACGTCTGCTCACCCGGCAACCCGACCGGCGCGGTGATGCCGCTTTCGGAGTGGGAGCAACTGTTCGCGCTCAGCGACCGCCACGGCTTCGTGATCGCCTCGGACGAGTGCTACTCGGAGATCTACTTCCGAGATGAGGCGCCGCTGTCGGGCCTGGAGGCCGCGATCAAGCTGGGGCGCAGCGATTTCAGGAACCTGATCGCCTTCACCAGCCTCAGCAAGCGCTCCAATGTGCCGGGCCTGCGCTCGGGCTTCGTGGCGGGCGATGCCCAGATCATCAAGCGCTTCCTGCTCTACCGCACCTACCATGGCAGCGCCATGAGCCCGATGGTGCAGGCGGCCAGCATCGCGGCCTGGGGCGACGAGGCCCATGTGATCGCGAACCGCGAGCAGTACCGCGCCAAGTTCGCCCAGGTGACGCCGCTGCTGGCCGAGGTGCTGGACGTGGCGCTGCCGGACGCCAGCTTCTATCTTTGGGCTGGGGTACCTGGCGGAGACGATGTACGTTTCGCCCTGGAACTGCTGGCTCAATACAATGTCGCGGTGCTGCCGGGCAGCCTGCTGGCGCGAACCGCCCATGGCACGAATCCGGGCGCCGGGCGTATCCGCCTGGCCCTGGTGGCCGAGGTGGCCGAATGCATGGAAGCAGCCGAACGCATCCGCGCCTTCGCGAAGACCTACCAGGCCTGAGCCGCACCCGAATTCATCCATCAAACCTCTTCCCTCCCTCTTCGAACGAGTTTCCTCATGAGCCACCAAGCACTGCAATCCGTCATCGACCTCGCCTGGGAAGGCCGCGCCAACATCACCGCCACCAACGCCCCCGAGGTGCGTGAGGCGGTGGAGCATGTGATCGCCGAGCTGGATGCCGGCCGCCTGCGCGTGGCCGAGCGCCAAGCCGTGGGCCAGTGGACGGTGCACCAATGGATCAAGAAGGCGGTGCTGCTGTCCTTCCGGCTGAACGACAACCACATCATGGGCGAAGGCCCGCTGACCTTCTTCGACAAGGTGCCCACCAAGTTCGGCGGCATGAGCGAAGAGCAGCTGCGCGCCACCGGCGTGCGCGTGGTGCCGCCCGCGGTGGCACGCCGCGGCAGCTACCAGGCCAAGAACGTGGTGCTGATGCCTTCCTACGTGAACATCGGTGCCTATGTGGACGAGGGCGCGATGGTGGACACCTGGGCCACCGTGGGCTCCTGCGCGCAGATCGGCAAGAACGTGCACCTCTCCGGCGGTGTGGGCATCGGCGGTGTGCTGGAGCCCCTGCAGGCCAACCCCACCATCATCGAAGACAACTGCTTCATCGGCGCGCGCTCCGAGGTGGTGGAAGGCGTGATCGTGGAAGAGAACTCGGTGATCTCGATGGGCGTCTACCTGGGCCAGAGCACGCCCATCTACGACCGCGAGACCGACACCGTGAGCTATGGCCGCATCCCCGCCGGCTCGGTGGTGATCAGCGGCAGCCTGCCCAAGGCCGATGGCAAGTACAGCCTCTACGCCGCCATCATCGTCAAGAAGGTCGATGCCGGCACGCGCGCCAAGACCAGCATCAACGACCTGCTGCGCGCCTGATCTTCAGCCAACGCCAACGCGAGGGAGCACCGGCATGAGTGGAAACATGGAGCGCATCCTGCGCCTGATGGCGGAGAAAGGGGCGTCCGACTCCTATCTCTCGGCCAATATGCCGGTGCTGATACGCATCAACGGCCAGATCCTGCAGCTGTCCGACCAGCTGTTGAGCCCCTCGCAACCGCGCCAGCTCATCAGCGAGGTGATCGAGCCGGCCCAGCTGGCCGAGCTGGACCAGACCGGCGAGCTGAACATGGCGGTGTCGATCCCCAAGGTGGGCAGCTTCCGGCTCTCGGGCTTTCGCCAGCGCGGCAGCATCGCCGCGGTGTTCCGTCATATCCCGCACACCATCCCCTCGCTGGAAAGCCTCAACCTGCCGCCGATACTGGGCAAGCTGGTGCAGGAAAAGCGCGGCCTGATCCTGATGGTGGGCGCCACCGGCACCGGCAAGAGCACCACGCTCGCGGCCATGCTGGAGCAGCGCAACCAGAACATGGCCGGCCACATCCTCACCATCGAGGACCCGCTGGAATACCTGTTCACCAACAAGCGCTCGGTGGTGAACCAGCGCGAGGTGGGGCGCGATACCGCCTCGCTGCAGGTGGCCTTGAAGAACGCGCTGCGCCAGTCGCCCGACTGCATCCTGATCGGCGAGATCCGCGATCGCGACACCATGACGGCGGCGATCTCCTATGCGCTCTCGGGCCATCTGGTGGTGGCCACCCTGCACGGCAACAACAGCTACCACGCGCTGAACCGCATCCTCTCCTTCTACACACCGGAATCGCGCCCCGCGCTGCTCAACGACCTGGCCGCAGGCCTGAAGGCGGTGATCTCGCAGCGCCTGGTGCGCGCCACCGCGGGCGGCCGCGTACCGGTGACCGAGATCATGCTCAACACCAAGCTGATCGCCGAGTTCATCGAGCAGGGCGATTTCACCAGCGTGAAGGAGGCGATGGAGAAGTCGATTGCCGAGGGCTCGCTGACCTTCGAGGAGCATTTCGCCAAGCTCATCAAGGACGGCACCATCACGCGCGAGGAAGGCCTGGCCTTTGCCGACTCGCCCACCAACCTGCTGTGGCGCCTGCAGAACGACATGCCCGGCCAGACCAAGCCGAGCGCCAAGAAGGAAGAGCCGGCCCAGGACGAGGCCAGCTTCACCGAGATCACCCTGGACGTGAGGCCCGAATAAGCATGAGCCAGGCAGACAGCACTTTTGCGCTGCTCGAGCAGCTGATCGCCCTGCCCTCGGTGACGCCGCGCGATGCCGGTTGCCTGGAGCTGCTGGGCGCGCGCCTGCAGGCCCTGGGCTTCGAGCTGGAGCGCATGGACTCGGGGCCCGAGGACTTCCGCGTCAGCAATCTCTGGGCGATCAGGCGCGGAAGCGCCGCCGACGGTCCGGTGCTGATGTTTGCCGGCCATACCGACGTGGTGCCCACCGGCTCGCTGGCGGCCTGGACCAGCGACCCCTTCGTGCCCAGCTACCGCGATGGCCGCCTCTACGGCCGCGGCACGGCCGACATGAAGAGCTCGCTGGCGGCCATGGTGGTGGCCTGCGAGGCCTTTGTGGCCGCGCATCCTGGCCATGCAGGCAGCATCGCCTTCCTGCTCACCAGCGACGAGGAAGGCCCGGCCCGCGATGGCACGGTGGTCTGCTGCGAGCGCCTGAAGGCGCGCGGCCAGCGCCTGGACTACGCCATCGTCGGCGAGCCGACCTCGGTGGCGCAGATCGGCGACATGGTCAAGAACGGCCGCCGCGGCACGCTCAGCGGCAAGCTGCGCGTGCAGGGCATCCAGGGCCATGTGGCCTACCCACAGCTGGCGCGCAACCCGGTGCACCAGGCCGCGCCCGCGCTGGCCGAGCTGGCCGCCGAGCTCTGGGACCAGGGCAACCGCTATTTCCCGCCCACCACCTTCCAGATCTCCAATATCAAGGCCGGTACCGGCGCCACCAATGTGATTCCCGGCGAGCTGGAGCTGGATTTCAACTTCCGCTTTTCCACCGAGTCCACGCCGGATGGCCTGAAGGCGCGCGTGCATGCGCTGCTCGATCGCCATGGCCTCGAATACGGCCTCGACTGGGTGCTGGGCGGCGAGCCCTTCCTGACGCCGGTGGGTAATCTCTCGGCCGCGGTGAGCGCCGCCATCGAGGCCGAGACCGGCCGCCGGCCCGAGCTCTCAACCACCGGTGGCACCTCGGACGGCCGCTTCATCGCCAAGATCTGCCCCCAGGTGCTGGAGTTCGGCCCCATCAACGCCAGCATCCACAAGATCGACGAGTACGTACCGGTCGACAATATCGCGCCGCTCACCGCCATCTACCGGCGCACCCTGGAGAACCTGTTGCTGTGACCACCCTGATTGCCTGCATCGAGGCCCACGCCGCCCGCCTGACCGAGGCGGGCGTTTCTTTTGGGCATGGCACCACCAATGCCTTTGACGAGGCGGCCTGGCTGGCGCTGTGGAGCCTCAACCTGCCGCTGGATGCGCTCGACGCGCATGCCGAGCAAGACCTGACCCCGGAGCAGCGGGCGCGCCTGGCCGCCCTGGTCGATGAGCGCATCCTGAGCCGCAAGCCCGCCGCCTACATCACGCGCGAGGCCTGGCTGCAGGGCGTACCCTTCTATGTGGACGAACGCGCCATCGTGCCGCGCAGCTTCATCGCCGAACTGATCGCCGACGCGAGCATCGACGCCTGGCTGTCGGACCAGACGCGGCGCGTGCTGGATCTGTGCACCGGCAACGGCAGCCTGGCCGTGCTGGCCGCGCTGGCCTGGCCGGAGGTGCAGGTGGACGCCATCGACCTCAGCCCCCAGGCGCTGGAAGTGGCCGAGATCAATGTGGCCAAGCATGCCCTGCAGCAGCGCATCCGCCTGCTGCAGGGCGACGGCCTGGCGCCGGCGCAGGGGCCCTACGACCTGATCCTGTGCAACCCGCCCTATGTAAACAGCCAGTCCATGGCCCGCCTGCCCGCCGAGTACCGCGCCGAGCCCGAGCTGGCCCTGGCCGGCGGCAGCGACGGCATGGACTTTGTGCGCCGCCTGCTGGCGGACGCCCCACAGCACCTCAGCGAGCATGGCGTGCTGGTGCTGGAGATCGGCAACGAGCGCGCGTTTTTTGAAGCGGCATTCCCGCAACTGGAAGTGGCCTGGATGGAAACATCGGCCGGAGAAGATCAAGTTTTGCTAGTCACTCAAGAGTCCCTGAAGAAAGCCCTGCACGCATGATCACGCTGCGCAATATCACGCTGCGTCGCGGCACCAAGGTCGTGCTGGACGATGCCAGCGTCACGCTGCAGCCCGGCGAGAAGGTCGGCCTGGTGGGCCGCAACGGCGCCGGCAAGTCCAGCCTGTTCGCGCTGCTCACCGACAAGCTGCAGAGCGACAAGGGCGACGTCGACATCCCGCGCCAATGGACCATGGCCGAGGTGGCGCAGAACATGCCCGAGACCGAGATGCCGGCCACCGACTTCGTGCTGGAAGGCGATACCCGCCTGATGGCCGCGCAGCAGGCCCTGGCCGCGGCCGAGGCGGCCGAAGACGGCCACGCCATGGCCGATGCCCACGCCCTGTTGATGGACGCCGGTGTGTTCGACGCCCGCCCGCGCGCGCAGGCCCTGCTGATGGGTCTGGGCTTCACCGGCGCCCAGGTGGATGCCCCGGTGAACAGCTTCTCGGGCGGCTGGCGCATGCGTTTGCAGCTGGCACGCGCGCTGATGTGCCCGGCCGATCTGATGCTGCTGGACGAGCCCACCAACCACCTGGACCTGGACGCCCTGGTCTGGCTGGAAGCGTGGCTGCAGCGCTACGAGGGCACGCTCATCATCATCAGCCACGACCGCGAGTTCCTGGATGCGATCACGCGTGTGACCCTGCACCTGGATGAGATGAAGCTGATGCGCTATGGCGGCAACTACACCGCCTTTGAGGCGATGCGCGCCGAGCGCATGGTGCTGCAGCAGGCCGCGTTCGAGAAGCAGCAGGACCGCATGGCCCATCTGCAGAAATTCATCGACCGCTTCAAGGCCAAGGCCAGCAAGGCCAAGCAGGCGCAGAGCCGCGTGAAGGCGCTGGAACGCATGGAGCGCCTGGCGCCGGTGCTGACCGCCTCGGACTTCTCCTTCGAGTTCCGCGAGCCGGTGAGCCTGCCGAATCCGATGCTGATGTTCGACGAGGTGGCCTGCGGCTATGAGACCGACGAAGGCGAGAAGATCATCGTGCGCGGCATCAACCGCTCGGTGCTGGCCGGCCAGCGCATCGGCATCCTGGGCGCCAACGGCCAAGGCAAGTCCACCGTGGTGAAAACCATCGCGCGCATGCAGCGCGCGCTGGGCGGCAAGATCACCGAGGGCAAGGGCTTGCAGATCGGCTACTTTGCCCAGCAGGAAATGGATGTGCTGCGCCCCGACGAGGGGCCGCTCTCGCACATGGTGCGGCTGGCCAAGGAGGTCAGCCCGAGCGCGCGCGAGCAGGAGCTGCGCGACTTCCTCGGCCAGTTCCGCTTCGTGGGCGAGATGGTGAACCAGCAGGTCGGCAGCCTCTCCGGCGGCGAGAAGGCCCGCCTGGTGCTGGCCATGCTGGTGTGGCAGCGCCCCAACCTCTTGCTGCTGGACGAGCCGACCAACCACCTGGACCTGAACACCCGCGAGGCGCTCTCGATGGCGCTGAACGAGTTCGAGGGCACGGTGATGCTGGTGAGCCATGACCGCGCGTTGCTGCGCGAGGTCTGCGATGAGTTCTGGCTGGTGAGCAAGGGCGTGGTGGGGCCCTTCGACGGCGATCTGGACGACTACCAGCGCTGGTTGCTGGAGCAGTCCAAGGAGGCCGCCAAGGCGGCCAAGGAAGCGGCCAAGGAGGCCGCGAAGGCGGGCGCGAAGAAACCCGCCGTGGTGGTGGCTGCGGCACCGGTGGCGGCGCCCGCGCCCGCGCCCAAGCGCGAGGACCGCAAGGCCAGCGGCCAGGCGCGCCAGAAGTTGGCAGAGCAGACCAAGCCCATGCGCAAGGAGATGGAAGCGATCGACGCCAAGCTCAACAAGCTGGCGGACGAGCGCACGGCGCTGGAAGCGCAGCTGGCATCGGGCACGGTCACGCCGGCCCAGATCGCCGATCTGGGCAAGCGCCTGAAGACCATCCACGACGAACTCGAGGCGGCCGAGCTGCGCTGGCTGGAGCTCAGCGCCGAGGTCGACGCGCTGCACGCAGCGGCCGACTGACGGCTCAGCTCAGCAGCAAGGCCGCAATGCCGAGCGCGGCCGGCAGCGCCTGCACGAAGAGGATCTTGCGGCTGGCGGTGGCCGCGCCATACAGGCCAGCCACCAGCACGCAGCCCAGGAAGAAGAACTGCACCGGACGGCCGGCGGCATCGCCCAGCAGCAGGCCCCAGGCCAGGCCAGCGGCCAGGAAGCCGTTGTAAAGCCCCTGATTCGCGGCCAGCACCTTGCTGGCTTCGGCGAATTCGGCCGTCAGGCCGAAGGCGCGGCGCCCGCGTGGCGTGGTCCAGAGGAACATCTCCAGCACCAGGATGTAGACGTGCAGGGCCGCCACCAGCCCAACCAAGACCTTGCTCACCATGCCCATTGCAGCTCCTCAGAAGCAATACCCATTTAGATTGTGTGCAATTTAATTGCGAACTACATTAACGCCCATGGACAGCGCACGCACCATCCGTACAAACCGCAGGCAGGCCGAGGCCCGCGCGCAGGCCGACTGGCTGGCACTGGACCAGCAGCTCTGCTTTGCGCTCTATGCCAGCTCGCTGGCCATGACCAAGCTCTACAAGCCGCTGCTGGCGCCGCTGGGCCTGACCTATCCGCAGTATCTGGCGATGCTGGTGCTCTGGGAGGGCGATGACCTCAGCGTTTCGACCCTGGGCGAACGGCTGCAGCTGGATTCCGGCACCCTGACCCCGCTGCTCAAGCGCCTGGAAGCCAACGGCCTGATCCGGCGGCAGCGCGCACTGGACGATGAGCGGCGTGTCCACCTCCTCCTCACCGACGCCGGCGCCGCACTGCGCCAGCGCGCCAAACCCATTCCCAAGGCCCTGGCCTGTGCCAGCGCCTGTTCGCTCGATGAATTGAGTTCCCTCACCCGGCGTCTGCATGAGCTGCGCGCGCAGCTCGGCAACGCCGCCTCCACCTGAACGGTTCGTTCGCAAAGGAAAGCACCATGGCTCTCGACAAAGTCCTCTACACCGCCACCGCCACCGCCACCGGCGGCCGCCAGGGCTCGGCCCAGTCTTCGGATGGCGCGCTCAAGATCGAACTCAGCACGCCGCGCGAGCTGGGCGGCGCCGGCGGCCCGGGCACCAACCCCGAACAGCTGTTTGCCGCCGGCTACTCGGCCTGCTTCATCGGCGCGATGAAGGCGGTGGGCGCGGCACAGAAGATCGCCATCCCGGCCGATGTTTCCATCACCTCGGACGTGGGTATCGGCCCGATCCCGGCCGGCTTCGGCATCCAGGTGGCGATGCGCATCAGCCTGCCGGGCATGGAGCGCGCCGCCGCCCAGGCCCTGATCGACGCTGCGCACAAGGTCTGCCCCTACTCGAACGCCACGCGCGGCAATATCGACGTGACGCTGACCCTGGTCTAAGCTGCTCCAGCAAGCCCGGACATGCCGGCTACCAGGTAGCCGGCTTGCGTCAGGCAAGCAAGCCGAGCATCAACTCGACCCTCGCCTTGACCGGCGATAGCTCACCGGCCGACGGCAGCGCGCCTTCGGGCGCTCCCACCACGGCGGCGCCAGTGCAGCGCGTGGCACGCAACACCGGCAGGCCCGCAGCACGGGCGCGCTTCAGCGCCTCCAACAGCGAAGCATGCACGGTCGCATTGCCCGTACCCTCGATCACGAGGCCGCGGGCGCCAGCCGCGACCAGCGCGTCGACCACCACACCATCCGCACCAGCATGGCTGGCGACGATGTCGACGCGCGGCCAGAGCTCGGGGTCGGCCGCGACGACATCAAGGCCCAAGGGCGCGCAGCTTGGCCAGTGGCGCAGCACCCTAACCTGCCCCTCCAGCACCAAGGCCAACGGTCCAGCCTCACCCGAGCTGAACGCATCCAGCGCGAAGGGCTGGGCTTTGCGCACCTCGACCGGGCCATGCACACGCCCCTGCAGTACGGCCAGCACCCCACTCGCGCCCGGGTGGGCGGCCACCGTCACTGCATCGAGCAGGTTTTGCGGGCCATCAGACTGCAAGGATGTCACCGGCCGCATCGCCGCTGTCAACACCACGGGCTTGCCTGGTGCCAAGACCCGATGCAGGAAGTAGGCGGTCTCCTCCAACGTATCGGTGCCATGCGTCACGACCACGCCAGCCACCTCGGGCCTGGCGAGGTGATAGGCCACCCGCTGCGCCAACAACCGCCAAACGGCATGGCTCATGTCTTTGCTGTCCAGCTGCGCGACCTGCTCGGCTTCGAGCTGTCGTGCAGCCAATGCCGGCACTGCCGTCACCAGATCAGCCACGCTGATCTGGCCGGCCACATAGCCCACGTCATCACCCGCACCGGCGATCGTGCCGCCAGTGCCCAGGATCACGATCAAGTCATTGGTGTTGCTTTGCAATTTATTCAATCCTGGATGAAAATACAGTAGCTGGATAAATGATCAGAGGCCTGCAGTGGCTCGGTCTGCCAGTTTCAGCCCATTCCCAGCGAGGTCAGCGTGGACGATAGCCCCAAACTCACAGCCCGGCAGCAGCAAATCCTCGACCTGGTACGCACCAGCATCGAGCAAACCGGTGCGCCACCCACGCGCGCCGAGATTGCACAGGAGCTCGGATTTCGCTCCGCCAACGCCGCCGAAGAGCATTTGCAGGCCCTGGCGCGCAAGGGCGTGATCGAGCTGCTGGGTGGCACCTCGCGCGGCATACGGCTGCGCTCGGACACCCTGCGCGCCCTCAACCTGGCCCGCGAGGCACGCACCGGCGTCAGCGGCATGCAGTTCAATCTGCCCATGCCGGGCTTGAACCAACTCACCCTGCCCCTGGTAGGGCGCGTGGCGGCAGGCTCGCCCATATTGGCGCAAGAACATATCGAGCAAAACTATAGCGTCGAGGCCGGCATGTTTGCGCGCAAGCCGGACTATTTACTACGCGTACGTGGCATGAGCATGAAAGACATCGGCATCATGGATGGCGACCTGCTGGCCGTGCAGCGCGCCAGTGAAGCGAAGAACGGTCAGATCGTGGTGGCGCGCATCGGCGATGAGGTCACCGTGAAGCGTTTCAAACGCGGCAAGCAAGGCATTGAGCTGCTGCCCGAGAACCCCGACTTCGAGCCCATACGCGTGAACGAGGGCGACCAGAGCTTTGCGCTCGAAGGGCTGGCGGTCGGCCTGATTCGCTCGCAGTTTCTCTCCTGAGGCGGCGCGCCCATGGTGAAACCGAGCAAGGCGGCGCATCGCGACGACTGCGTAACGCTGGAGCAGATCCCCAATATCGGCCCCGCCATGGTGGAGGATCTGCGTCTGCTTGGCATACGCGTGCCGGGCGAGTTGCGCGGGCGTGATGCCTTTGTGCTCTACCAGCAGCTCTGCGCCATCACCGAGCAGCGCCACGACCCCTGCGTGCTCGATACCCTGATGGCGGCGGTTGACTTCATGGCCGGCGCTGCCGCAGCGCCCTGGTGGCATTACACGCCACAGCGCAAGGCGCTCTACGGCAGTATCTAGCGCATAAAGAAAAACCCCGACTACTTGCGCAATCGGGGTTTGATCAAAATGTTGGCGGAGTGGACGGGACTCGAACCCGCGACCCCCGGCGTGACAGGCCGGTATTCTAACCAACTGAACTACCACTCCAGATGGACGGGCATTATATAACTCGTCGCATCAACAAATTTCATAAACTCGCAGGGCTTGCGCGCTGCCGTTTACCAAGCCTTGTAAAACTTGGCGTCCCCTAGGGGATTCGAACCCCTGTAGTCACCGTGAAAGGGTGGTGTCCTAGGCCTCTAGACGAAGGGGACTAAACCTTCTTCGAACATTATATAGCTTAAATTGCGCACCACCTGACATATTCCAATCATATTCTCCGACATATTGCCTGAGTATTGATGGTGGAGGTAAGCGGGATCGAACCGCTGACCTCTTGCATGCCATGCAAGCGCTCTCCCAGCTGAGCTATACCCCCGTGAGGATAGCGCGCCATTCAAGCGTCAAATATTCTTCTCAAAATACAAGCGGCCAACTGAATGGCCGCCGTACTAGCGAAACCTTGGCGGAGTGGACGGGACTCGAACCCGCGACCCCCGGCGTGACAGGCCGGTATTCTAACCAACTGAACTACCACTCCGCGTGGGATAAGTTACGCAAACCTTCAAACTCCTGTTTCTGTCGAAACTGGCGTCCAAAGGATTGCCAAGCCTTATCAAACTTGGCGTCCCCTAGGGGATTCGAACCCCTGTAGTCACCGTGAAAGGGTGGTGTCCTAGGCCTCTAGACGAAGGGGACTAAACCTTCTACCTCTTGAACCGCGCGCCACGTCAGACTTGAAAGTCTTGGTGGAGGTAAGCGGGATCGAACCGCTGACCTCTTGCATGCCATGCAAGCGCTCTCCCAGCTGAGCTATACCCCCTCGGAGCCTGCAAACTGCTCTTCGACATATTCCGTCTGCCAAGCTGCTTGCGACTCTTTGTGTATCGCGCTGTTCAAGCGAGACATAGATTATAGGACGATTTTTACAAGGAGCGCAAGCGTTCGATCACGATTTCTTTTGAGAACAGTTCCAGCACCGCATCCACCGAGGGAGTTTGGGCGCGGCCGCACACCAACACGCGCACGGGTATCGCCAGTTGCGGCATCTTCAGCCCATGCGCCGTGATGACTTCCTTGATGGCGGCCTGAATCGCGGCCTTGTTCCATTCGATGCCGGCGAACTTGTCGGCCAGCGCTGCCAATGCCGGCCCCACCGCCTCGGTCACGTGGGCGGCGCGTTCTTCCGCATTCGGCACGACCGGGCCAAAGTACATGGCCAGCCAATCGGCCAGGGCCACGGTGGTGGCACAACGATCCTTGTACAGCGCCACCATGGCAGACAAGCGCGCCGCGTCGGCCTGCACGCCACGCTTGGCCAGTTGCTCGGCCACCAACAGGGCCAGGCGGCCATCGTCGGCTTGCTTGATGTACTGGCTGTTCACCCACTCCAGCTTGGCGGGATCCCATTGAGCCGGACTCTTGTTGAGGTGGCTGCCATCGAACCAGCTCACCAGTTGTTCGCGCGTGAACAACTCGTCGTCGCCATGGCTCCAGCCCAGGCGCGAGAGGTAGTTCAGCATTGCCTCAGGCAGGTAGCCGGCCTCTTCGTAGGCGGTCACGCTCACCGCACCGCGGCGCTTGGAGAGCTTCTGGCCATCGTCGCCCAGGATCACCGGCATATGGCCGAACCTGGGCAGCGGCGCACCCAGGGCATTGAAGATGTTGATCTGCCAGGGCGTGTTGTTGACATGCTCGTCGCCACGGAACACATGGCTGATCCTCATGTCCCAGTCGTCCACCACCACGGCGAAGTTGTAGGTGGGCACACCGTCGGTGCGCAGAATGATGAGGTCGTCGATCTCGCGGTTGTTGATGCTGATCGGGCCCTTGACCACGTCGTCCCACACCACATCGCCGCTCACCGGGTTCTTGAAACGCACCACCGGTTTCACGCCCTCCGGCACCGCCGGCAGCTGCTTGCCGGGCTCGGGGCGCCAGGTGCCGTCGTAACGGCGCTTTTCGCCGCGCGCTTCCTGGGCGGCCTTCATCGCGTCCAGCTCCTCGGGCGTGCAATAGCAGCGGTAGGCCGTACCGGCCGCAATCATCTGCTCGACCACGGCCTGGTAGCGCTCCAGGCGTTGCATTTGGTAGATCGGGCCTTCGTCATAGTCGAGGCCCAGCCACTTCATCGCGGCCAGGATCTGGTCGACCGAATCCTGGGTGGAACGGGCCACGTCGGTGTCTTCCACGCGCAGCACGAACTGGCCGCCGTAGTGTCTGGCATAGGCCCAGGAATACAGGGCCGTGCGGGCCGTGCCCAGATGCAGAAAGCCGGTGGGCGACGGCGCAATACGGGTACGGATAGGGGTGGGGGCTTGTTGGCTCATCGGTTCTTCAAGGTGGAAAGGCCGCGCAGCAGATCGTCGGTGATGTCGTCCACATGCTCGAGGCCGACGGCCAGCCGGATCAGGCCTTGCCCGATACCGGCCGCCTGACGCTGAGCCTCGCTCAGGCGTCCGTGCGAGGTGGTGGCCGGGTGGGTGATGATGGACTTGGTGTCACCCAGATTGGTGGCGATAGAGATCACGCGGGTACTGTCGATCAGGTGGAAGGCAGCTGCGCGTGCGGCCTCGGGTGTGGCGCCCTTCAGGTCGAAGGACACCACCGCCCCGCCCCGCCCGCCTTGCTGGCGCATCGCCAATTCATGCTGTGGATGCGAGGCCAGGCCGGGGTAGTAGACGCGCGCGACCTCGGGCTGCACCTCCAGCCATTGCGCGACCTTCAGCGCGTTCTCGCAATGCGCCTTCATGCGCACGCCCAGCGTCTCCAGCCCCTTCAGCACCACCCAGGCATTGAATGGCGCGAGCGTCATGCCGGCGGTGCGGATCACCGGTCCGAACACGTCCTTGATCAGCTTCTCGCCGCCACACAGCGCGCCAGCCATCACGCGGCCCTGGCCGTCCAGGTACTTGGTGCCCGAGTGCATGACGACGTCGGCGCCCAGTTCGGCCGGGCGCTGCAGCGCCGGCGAGCAGAAGCTGTTGTCCACCACCAGCAGCGCGCCGGCGGCATGGGCCATGTCGGCCAGCGCGCGGATGTCGCAGATATCGGTCAGCGGATTGGTCGGCGTCTCGGCAAAGAAGAGCTTGGTCGTCGGCTTGATCGCAGCGCGCCATTCGTCCAGATCGGTCTGCGAGACGAAGGATGTCTCGACGCCGAACTTGGCGAACTCCTTGGCGAACAGATTGATGGTCGAGCCGAACACCGAACGCGAGCAGACCACATGGTCACCCGCCTTCAGCAGGCCCATGATGAGCAGCAGGATGGCACTCATGCCGGTGGCCGTCGCCACCGCCGCCTCGGTGCCTTCCATCGCTGCCAGACGCGCCTCGAAGCTGCGCACGGTCGGGTTGCTGGTGCGTGAATAGGTGAAGTCTTCCGACGCGGCAAAGCGGCTCGCCGAGGTCTCGGCGTCGGGCTGCACAAAACCGCTGGTCAGGAACAGGGCCTCGGAATTCTCGCCATGCTGGCTGGGCGCCAGCGCGGTGCGCACCGCCAGCGTTTCGGGCCGCAGGCCTTCGGGCAGGCGCGCGCGCGCGATGCGGCGCTCTTCTTCGTCGCTCATGCCATCAGCCCTCCGTGCGGCTCTGCAAGGCCAGGCGGCTGCGCGCCGGGCCATCTTCCTCGTCGCCCTGGCTCTTGCGCTGCTCCTGCATGGTGGCGAAGTCCTCGGCGCTGACGTCGCCGGTGATGTAGTGGCCATCGAAGCAGGAGGCCTCGAAACCGGCCAGGCCCGGCTTGAGCGCGGCCACCACGCGCTTCATCGCATCCACGTCCTGGTAGATCAGCGCATCGGCGCCGATGAACTGGCGGATCTCTTCGATCGTGCGGTTGTGCGCCACCAACTCTTCCTTGGTGGGCATGTCGATGCCATAGACATTGGGATAACGCACCGGCGGTGCGGCCGAGGCCAGGTAGACCTTGCGTGCGCCGGCCTCGCGGGCCATCTGCACGATTTCCTTGGAGGTCGTGCCGCGCACGATGGAGTCATCCACCAGCAGCACATTGCGGTTCTTGAACTCCAGGCCGATCGCATTGAGCTTCTGTCGCACCGACTTCTTGCGCGCGCCCTGCCCCGGCATGATGAAGGTGCGGCCCACATAGCGGTTCTTCACAAAGCCCTCGCGGTAGGGCTTGCCGATGCGGTGCGCCAGCTGCATCGCCGAAGGGCGGCTCGATTCGGGAATCGGGATCACCACATCGATGTCGCTCGGCGGCATGGTGGAGATGAGGCGCTGCGCCAGCGTCTCGCCCATGTTCAGGCGGGCCTGGTAGACCGAGATGCCGTCCATCACCGAATCCGGGCGCGCCAGGTAGACGAACTCGAACATGCAGGGATTGAGCGTCGGGTTCTCGGCGCATTGCTGGGTGTGCAACTGGCCCTTGGTGTCGATGAAGAGGGCCTCGCCGGGCGCCACGTCGCGCTCCAGCTGATGGCCGGTGCCCTCCAGGGCCACGCTCTCGCTGGCCACCATGTACTCGCCGTCCGCGGCCTTGCCGAAGCACAGCGGGCGGATGCCATAGGGGTCGCGGAAGGCCAGCAGGCCGTGGCCGGCGATCAGCGCGATCACCGCGTACGAACCCTTGATGCGGCGATGCACCGCGCGCACCGCCTTGAACACTTCCTCGGGCGTCAGCGGCAGGTCGCGCGCCGCCATTTCCAGCTCATGCGCCACCACGTTCAAGAGCACCTCAGAATCGCTCTCGGTGTTGATGTGGCGGCGGTCGATGTCGAACAGCTCCTTCTTCAGCGCATGGGCGTTGGTGAGGTTGCCGTTGTGCACCAGCACGATGCCGAAGGGCGCGTTGACGTAGAAGGGCTGGGCCTCTTCCTCGTTGTAGGCATTGCCCGCGGTGGGATAGCGCACCTGGCCCAGGCCGGTCGTGCCGGGCAACGCACGCATATTGCGGGTGCGGAACACGTCGCGCACCATGCCACGCGCCTTGTGCATGAAGCACTTGTTGCCCTGCATCGTGACGATGCCGGCCGCATCCTGCCCGCGGTGCTGCAGCAGCAGCAAGGCGTCGTAGATCAGCTGATTGACGGGCGCCTGGGAGATCACACCGACGATGCCGCACATATCGTTTACCTCGAATAGCGTCTCGCGAGGAGACTTCACTGAACCATACACAGGGCGCGGGCGCTTGTGGCGCCCTCACCCGAACTCTTCATCATCATCAAACCGGGATGAACTTCAGCAGCTCGGCCGGCAGCACCGGCTTGAGCCCCTGCAACAGCGCCTGCAACCAGGGCGCCAGTTGCGAGTCGCTCCAGGCCGCCGACTCCACCGCCGGCGTCATGCTCACCACCACCACCACCAGCAGGCCGATCAGCACGCCGCGCAGCACGCCGAAGCCTGCGCCGCCAAGGCGATCGAACACGCTCAGCGGCGTGGCATGGATCAAGGCCCGCAGCAGCTTGGCCGCCAGCCCCCAGACGATCAGGATCAGCACAAAGCCAAGCACCAGGCTGGCGGCATGCGTGAGCACCGGCCCCATGCGCTCGGCGGGCAGCCAGCCCTCGGTCCAGGGCGACAGATAGCGCGCCCCCAGATAGGCCACCACCCAGCCGGCGATGGACAGGATCTCGAACACCAGACCGCGCCACAAACCCAAGAGCACCGAAATGCCCAGCAGGCCCAGCAAGACGAGGTCGACCCAGGCCATCGTCAGAGCGTCAGTACCGCGGTGGAAAGGCCAGCACCACGCACCTTGGCCGCGGCCTTGTCGGCCTCTTCACGGCTGGCGAAGGGGCCCAGGCGCACACGGATGCGCTTGCCATCGGCGGTTTCCACCGCCTGGGTATAGGTCTTGAGGCCAAGCTTTTCGACCCGGCTGCGCGCTTCTTGCACGGCCTTGGCCTCGGCATAGGCGCCCACCTGCACGATGAAGCGCGCGCCCGTAGCGTCGCTGGCCTTCTTGTCGGCGGCGGGCTTGCCCTCCAGCAGGGCCTGCACACGGGCGGCCTCGGCCTTGGTATCGGCTTTTACGTCGACTTTTGGCGGCTCGGCCGCTTTCTTCTCGGGCTTTGCTTCGACCTTGGCCTCGGGTTTGGGCTCGGGCTTGGCCTTTTCCACCAGCTTCTCGGCCGGCTTCTCCGCCGGCTTGGCCACGGGCGCGATGGCGGCTGCGGGCTTGGGCTCGGGTTCGCGGGCTTCGGTGATGATGCCCTTGCCCAGTTCGGCGCTCTGCACCGGTGTCTCTTGCGAGGCGGCCGGCGCGGGCAGCGGCGCGGGTGCCGGTGCCGGAATTGCCAGCGGCGGCAAGGCATCCTTGCGCGGGATCTCGATCGGCAGGTCCACCGGGATGGGTCGCGGCTGGGTCTCGAACACCAGCGGGAAGCCGATCACACCGATGCCCACGAGCACGGCCGCACCGATCAGGCGGCGGCGCGCACGCAAGCGCAGCTCCTGCACGGCATCCAGGCTGTCGGAGACCGGTTTGGCCGCGGGGGCGGCCGCTGTGCGCTTGAAGAAGGACAGCAGATCCATGTCGTGGGCGGTGCCTTGAATTGAAAGCGGCCTCCATTCGGGGGCCGCGGTCGTGGGGTCCTGATCCTGAGATTCAGTGCTGCGTTGCGCCGCCGCCCGCGCTGATGCGCGGCAGGCCTTGCTGCAGCACTCCTCCCACGGTGTAGAAGGAACCGAAGACCAGAATTCTATCAGCGGGGTCGGCCGCCGCGGCGGCGGCCTCCAGGGCGTCCATGGGCGCCGCATGCTGGAAACTCTGCACGTCGGCGGGCGCCTTCAAGCGCCCGGCCCGGCGCAGCGATTCGAACTGCTCGGCCAAGGCCGCGGCCTTGGCGGCGCGCGGCAGCGGCAGATCGGTGAAATGCCAGACGTCCACCAGGGGCGCAATGCGCTCCAGGATTTGGCCCAAGTCCTTGTCAGCCATGGCGCCGAACACCACATGGGTGCGCGGGAAGAAGCCCATCTGGTCGAGGTTCTGCGCCAGCGCCGCCACCGCATGGGGGTTGTGCGCCACGTCCAGCACCAGCGCCGGCTGGCCCGGCACGACCTGGAAGCGCCCCGGCAGCTCCACCATGGCCAGGCCGGTGCGCACCGCCTGCGCGCTGATGGGCAGGCGCTCGTACAAGGCCTCGAACACGGCCAGCACACCTGCGGCATTGAGCAGTTGGTTGACGCCGCGCAGGGCCGGATAGGCCATGCCGCTGAAGCGCCGGCTGCGGCCCGCCCATTGCCATTGCTGGCGGTCGCCGCTGTAGGTGAAGTCGCGCCCGAGCTGGCGCAGGTCGGCACCGATGCCGGCGGCAAACTCGGCGATCGAGGCCGGTGGCATGGGGTCGCTGACGATCACGGGCTTGCCGGCGCGCATGATGTGGGCCTTCTCGCGCCCCACCGACTCGCGGTCGCTGCCCAGGAACTCGGTGTGGTCCAGATCGATGCTGGTGATCACCATGCAATCGGCATCGATGGCGTTCACCGCGTCCAGGCGCCCGCCCAGGCCCACCTCCAGGATCACCAGGTCGAGCGGCTCGGCCGCCAGCCGGTGCAGGATGGCCAGGGTGGTGAATTCGAAATAGGTCAGCGCCAGCTCGCCACGCGCGGCCTCGACGGCCTCGAAATGCGGGATCAGCGACTCGGCTGGCACCGGCGCACCGCCCACCCGGCAGCGCTCCTGGAAATGCACCAGGTGCGGCTTGATGTAGAGGCCCACCCGATAACCCGCATGCAGGGCGATGGACTCCAGCATCGCGCAGGTGGAGCCCTTGCCATTGGTGCCCGCCACCATCACCACCGGCGCCTCGAAGCGCAGCCCCAGTCGTTTGCGCACCTCGGCCACGCGGGCCAGCGTCATGTCGATTTCCTTGGGATGCAGACGCTCGCAATGGGCGAGCCAGTCATCAAGGCGCTGTTGGGCGGTGGGGCTGCTGGTCATCTGGGATTCGCAAAGCAACACGGCCAGACCTTGCGGGCCTGGCCGTGCGGGGTTTCATCGAAGCAATCAGGCCACCGCGTCCGAGCTCTGGCGCTGCAGCATGGCGAGCTGGCGGGCAATCGTCTCACGCAGCTGGCGGCGGTCCACGATCATATCGACCGCGCCCTTTTCCATCAGGAACTCGGCGCGCTGGAAGCCCGGCGGCAGCTTCTCGCGCACCGTGTTCTCGATCACGCGCGGGCCGGCAAAGCCGATCAGGGCCTTGGGCTCGGCAATCACGATGTCGCCCACAAAGGCAAAGCTGGCGGACACGCCACCCATGGTGGGATCGGTCAGCACGCTGATGTAGGGCAACTTGGCCTTGGCCAGGCGGCTCAACGCTGCATTGGTCTTGGCCATCTGCATCAGGCTCAGGAGGCCTTCCTGCATGCGCGCACCGCCGGTGGCGGTGAAGCAGATGAAGGGGGTCTTCTGCTCCAGGGCGGTTTCCACGCCACGCGCAAAACGCTCACCCACCACCGAGCCCATGGACCCGCCCATGAAGTCGAACTCGAAGCAGGCCGCCACCACCGGCACGCTCATCACCGCGCCACCGATCACCACCAGGGCGTCGGTCTCACCGGTGGACTCCAGCGCTTCCTTGAGGCGGTCGGGGTACTTCTTGCTGTCCTTGAACTTCAGCGCATCGACCGGCAACACCTCCTGGCCGATCTCGTAGCGACCCTCTCCGTCGAGGAAGGCGTTCAGGCGCGCACGCGCGCCGATGCGGTGGTGGTGGCTGCACTTGGGGCAGACATTGACGTTCTGCTCCAGATCGGTCTTGTAGAGCACCGTCTCGCAGGACGGGCACTTGATCCACAGGCCCTCGGGCACCGTGCGGCGCTCGTTGGGATCCTGTTGCTGCATCTTGGGCGGCAGAAGCTTCTCGAGCCAACTCATTGCAGATTCCTTTTTGCTAGCCGGCCCGGGCAAAGTGCCATGGGCCAGAGTGTCAAGTCGATGCCGGCAGCGCGTCCAGCGCCGCCCGTATCTCGCGGATGAATTCAGCACCCGTGGCGGCGACATTATCGCGTGTCTGCACCTCCAGCAGCTGAACCAGGCGCGAGCCGATCACCACCGCGTCCGAAACCCGGCCCACGGCCTGGGCCGTGGCGGCGTCGCGGATACCGAAACCCACGCCCACCGGCACGCTCACATGGGCGCGGATGCGCGGAATCATTGCCGCCACCGCCTCGGTGTCCAGATGCCCGGCACCGGTCACGCCCTTGAGCGAGACGTAGTAGACATAGCCGCGCGCCACCTTGCCGATGCGCGCCATGCGTGCGTCGGTGGAGGTGGGGGCGAGCAGGAAGATCGGGTCCAGCTCCTGCGCACTCAGCGCGGCCGCGAAGGCCTCGCATTCCTCGGGCGGGTAGTCCACCACCAGCACGCCATCCACGCCGGCCGCCTTGGCATCGAGCACAAAGCACTCCATGCCATAGCGCTCGATCGGGTTGGCATAGCCCATCAGCACCACCGGTGTGCTGCTGTTGCGCGCCCGGAAGGCACGCACATAGGCCAGCACCTGGGGCATGCCGATGCCATGCGTCAGCGCCCGTTCGGCGGCGCGCTGGATCACCGGGCCATCGGCCATCGGGTCCGAGAAGGGCACGCCCAGCTCGATCACATCGGCGCCAGCCTCGGCCATGGCCAGCATCAGCTCGACCGTGGTTTCGGGGAAAGGATCGCCCGCGTGCACGAAGGGAATCAGCGCCTTGCGGCCCTCGGCCGCCAGCTGCGCGAAGGTGGCTTGGATGCGGCTCATGCCTGACCTCCCTTCACCATGACGACGGGCGGCTCGCCGCCGCCCTTCACGGACTGCCCCTTGCAGGAGGGCCGGCAGAAGAACTCGGCATGCGAGAGATCGGCCACCGTGCCGATGTCCTTGTCGCCGCGGCCGGAGAGGTTCACCAGCAGATGCTGGTCGGGCCTCATGGTCGGCGCCAGCTTCATCGCATGGGCCACCGCATGGCTGGACTCCAGCGCCGGGATGATGCCCTCGGTACGGCACAGATAGTGGAAGGCGGCCAGCGCCTCCTCGTCGGTGATGCCCACATATTCGGCGCGGCCAATGTCCTTCAGGTAGGCATGCTCGGGGCCGACGCCGGGATAGTCCAGGCCGGCCGAGATCGAATGCGTCTCGATGATCTGGCCGTTCGCGTCCTGCAGCAGATAGGTGCGATTGCCATGCAGCACGCCGGGGCTGCCGGCCGAGAGCGTGGCCGCATGCTTGCCGCTGTCCACGCCCAGGCCGGCCGCCTCGACGCCGATCAGGCGCACACCGGCATGCTCGATATAGGGGTAGAAGATGCCGATGGCGTTCGAGCCACCGCCCACGCAGGCGATCACCGCATCGGGCTGGCGGCCGATCATCGGCGGCATCTGGGTCAGGCACTCATCGCCGATGACGCGCTGGAAGTCGCGCACCATCATCGGATAGGGATGCGGGCCGGCCACGGTGCCGATGATGTAGAAGGTCGATTCCACATTCGTGACCCAGTCGCGCATGGCCTCGTTGAGCGCGTCCTTGAGGGTCTTGGAGCCCGATTCCACCGGCACCACGCGCGCACCCAGCAGGTTCATGCGGTAGACATTGGGCGACTGGCGCTTGACGTCCTCGCTGCCCATATAGACCACGCATTCCATGCCGTAGCGGGCGCAGATGGTGGCGGTGGCCACGCCATGCTGGCCGGCGCCGGTTTCGGCGATCACGCGCTTCTTGCCCATGCGCTTGGCCAGCAGGGCCTGGCCGATGGTGTTGTTGACCTTGTGCGCGCCGGTGTGGTTCAGGTCCTCGCGCTTGAGGTAGATCTGTGCACCGCCGAGCTCGCGGCTCATGCGGTCGGCGTGATAGATCGGGCTGGGGCGGCCGACGAAATGGGCCAGTTCGCGCTGGTACTCGGCGATGAACTCGGGGTCACGGCTGTAGTGCGCGTAGGCCTCGTTGAGTTCATCCAGGGCGTGCACCAGGGTCTCGGCGACAAAGCGCCCACCATAGGGTCCGAAATGCCCGCGGGCATCGGGTTGGTCATAGGTCGTCATGAGGGATTCTTCTCTTCAGCTATTGGCTTCATCAAGGCGTGCATCGGCTTCGCGCACCGCCTCGCAGAACTGGCGCATCAGCGCGGCGCTCTTGAGACCCTTGGCCTCCTCCACACCGGAGCTGACGTCAACGGCCCAGGGCCGGACCTGAAGAATCCCTTCGATCACATTTCCGGCATGCAACCCACCAGACAAAACGACTGGAGAGGGCACGTTTCTTGGAATGAGTGACCAATCGAATACCTTTCCGCCGCCGCCATAGCCCTCGACATGGGCGTCGAGCAGCAGGCCTTGGGCGCTGGAGAACTGAGACGCGAAGTCTAGCAAATCAAAGCCCGGCACCATGCGGGCGGCGCGCAGATAGGGGCGCGCCGCGCGCTCGCAGTCCGCCCTGCCCTCGTCGCCGTGGAACTGCAGCAGCATGTTTGGCAGAGCTTGCAGGCCGGCCGCCAGCTCGGCCGCGCCGGCATTGACGAACAGGCCCACCGGTGTCACGAAGGGCGGCAGGCGGCGCGCCAGCTCGGCCGCGCGGCCGGGCGTCACCGCGCGCGGGCTCTTGGCATAGAACACGAAGCCGATCGCATCGGCGCCGGCCTCGACGGCGGCGTCCACATCGGCCTCGCGGGTCAATCCACAGATCTTGATGCGGGTACGGCTCATGATGCGGGACTCGGTCAGGGCAGCCAGTCCATGGCCGCCGTCTTTTGCGGAAGGTTCAGTTCGGCATCGTAGTACGGGCCCACGAAATAGAGGCCGTCGGGCGCAAAGGTGGGTGCCGCCAGCTTGCGGTCGCGTGCGGCCAGCACCTCGGCCAGCCAGGCCACCGAGCGCGTGCCCGTGCCCACCGCCAGCAGGCAGCCCATGATGTTGCGCACCATGTGATGCAGGAAGGCCGAGGCATCGAATTCGAAGCGCCAGTAGGCGCCGCGCTTGTGGATCTCGATGGCGCGCAGGATCTTGATCGGCGAGGCCGCCTGGCACTCGGCCGAACGGAAGGAGCTGAAGTCGTGCTCGCCCAGCAGCACCTCGACGGCGGCGCGCATCGCGTCGCCGTCCAGCGGCCTGAAGATCCAGCCCGCCCCGCCCGACTCGATCGCCGGCCGCACCGCCGACTCCAGCAGCAGATAGGCATAGCGTCGGCCGCGCGCATGGTTGCGGGCGTGGAAATCGGCGCCGGGGAAGGCGCACCACTGGATGGCGATATCGGGCGGCAGATAACGGTTGCTGCCGCGTATCCAGGAGAAAGGCTCGCGCTCCACCTGGGCATCGAAATGCACCACCTGGTTCAGGCCATGCACGCCGGCATCGGTGCGGCCGGCGCAGATGGTGCGTATCGGGTGGGCGGCGAACTTGGCCAGGCCGCGCTCCAGCGCGTCCTGCACCGTCCCGCCGCCGGGCTGGCTCTGCCAGCCCTTGTAGGTCGTGCCCCGGTAACTCACTCCCAGCGCCACGCGCGTTGTCATCTTGTCCCCAAATGAAAGAAAAGGCGCCCGGTCGGCCCGGGCGCCTTGATTGTCGCTGCGCGCTTGCGCCGGCTTGTCAGCGCAACTCGTCCAGCATGGCCTGGGCCTTGGCCTTCAGCGCGCCGTCGGCCTTGGCGATCAGCTCCTGCAGCACATCGCGTGCGCCCTCGGTATCGCCGATCTGGCGGAACTCGTCGGCCAGTTCCAGCTGGCGCTGCAAGGGGTCGCCCTCGTCATCGCCCAAGGCATCCAGCGCATGGCTGAGTTGGTCGTCGGCCGTGCTGGCGGCCGTGGCCTCCTGCAACACGGCGTCGAAGTCGGCCGGCAAGCCTTCGTTCACCTGCGTCACTTCCGCCGCCGGCAGGGGTGCGCTCGGCTCGCTGGCGGGCAGGTCGAGATCGATGCCGGAGAGATCGAAGTCCAGCGAAGGCGCCGAAGCCTCGGCGGCCGGCGCCGGCGTGGCCGGTGCATCGAAATCGCCCAGATCGTTCAGGTCGAACTCCAGATCAGGGGCGGCCGCAGGCGCCGAGACGTCCAGATCCATGGCCAGCGGCGCCTGCTCCACCGTGGTGGCGAGGGCCTGGGTGGCGTCCATCGAAATGCTGCTGGCGGCGGGCGCGGGCGAGCCCAGATCCAGGTCCAGATCGAGGTCCAGCAGGCTGGACGGGCCGGGATCAACCGGCCGCTCGACCGGGGCCGTCGCCATATGCGCCACATTGGACGCCGGCAGGGTGCTGGCGTTCATGGGCTCGGGGCGCGCATCTTCCTCGCCGCTCACGGTGACGGGCGCACCGCCCGGCTGGTAAAGCGGGTTGTCCGAATCAATCTGGCGGCCCAGCTCCTGCGCACGCTCCCAATCCTCGCCCATGCCCTGGGTTTCGGCGTAGAGGTGCACCGCGAGCTGCTCAAAGCCCTTGGTGTCGCGGCGCTTGGCGTAGACCTCCAGCAGCTTGAGGCGGATGGCCAGCCGCTCGGGGTTGGCGCGCAGGGCTTCCTTGAGGATTTCCTCGGCCTGCAGATCGCGACCATAGGCCAGGTAGACGTCGGCCTCGGCGACCGGATCCACATCGCCGATGGCATCCAGCTGGCTGAGCGAATAGCTCATCGAGGACTGGCCGCTGGTGGAAGCGTCGCGGGTATCCACACGCTGCCCGCCGCTGGCGCCAAAGAACGAATCCGGCTGCATGCGGCTTTCGGTGAAGCCGGTCTCGGCATGCTGGGCGGGCTGCTTGCGCGAGCGCCAGCGCAGGAAGGCCGCACCGCCCAACAGCGCCAGCAGCGCGGCGCCGAGGGGCAGGATGTTGTCCATCAAGGTATCCATCACCCCGGGCGCCTCGGACATCGGAATGGCCGGCGCACTCGCCGCCGGCTTGGGCGGCATGGGCTTGGAGGCCGCGGGTGCCGGTGCAGACGCCTGCACCACCGGCGGCGGCGTCACCACGGCAGGTGCGACGACCGGCGCAGGGGCCGGCGCTGGCGCTGCGGCCGGCGCGGGGCTCGGTGCTGGCGTCGGTGCTGGCGTCGGCGCGGGCGCGGGCGCGGGCGCGGGCGCGGGTGCAGGTGCGGGGCTGGGCGCCGGTGCCGGCTTGGCCGCCGAGGACAGCTTCTTCAACTCCTCGACATTGCGCGTCAGCTCGGCCACACGGGTGGCGGAGTCCTTCTTCTCGGTCTCCTTGGACAGCTTGGCTTCAGTGCCGGAGGCGGACTTGCTGAGCGTCAGCTTGTCGGGTGTGGCGGCGGGCGCCGGCTTGCGGTCTTCCACCGCGGCCTGCACCTTGCCCTTGGCCTGGCGCGCGCTTTCCTGCGCTGCCATCTCGGGTGCA
The DNA here is from genome assembly GCF_030254645.1 of Paucibacter sediminis. NCBI lineage: Bacteria > Pseudomonadati > Pseudomonadota > Betaproteobacteria > Burkholderiales > Sphaerotilaceae > Roseateles > Paucibacter sediminis. Next base: position 4,067,581 of record NZ_CP116346.1, on the reverse strand, counting down.
CCGCTCGCCAGGCGCTGGCGATAACTGCTGAAGTCAGCGCTCTGCGCCTGTATCACCTGGCGGGCTTCGTCCGGGCCGATGGCCGCCAGCGTGTCACCGCCGGGCACCTGCAGCACCGCACCGGCCTTCAGCCGGTTCATGTTCTCGTTGATGAAGGCGTCCGGGTTGTTGCGGTACAGGCCCACCAGCATCTGGTCCAGCGAGACGCCGGGCGCCAGGGTCTTGCTGGCCACGCGCGACAGCGTGTCACCCGGCTTGACCGCATATTCGCTGGCGGACGCCGCGGCTACCGGCTTGGGTGCTGGCGCGGGCTTGGGCGCGGGCGCCTGCGGCTCGGGCTTGCTTTCCAGGCGCGGCTTCACCGGTGCGGCCGGCGGCACCGGCGCGGGCGCGCGGCTCGCCACCGGCGGCACCGCCGCGGGCTCGGCCGGCGTCGGCGCGATGACCGGCGCGGTGGCCACCTCGGCGGCCGGCTTGGGCGTGCCCGGCGGATCGAACAGCAAGGTGTATTCGCGCACCAGGCGGCCGCTGGCCCAGTTGATCTCGAGGATCACATCGACAAAAGGCTCCTGCACCGCGCGATCGCTGGCAATGCGCAGAAACGGCCGGCCATCGGCGCGGCGGCTCAGCTGCACCTGGGTGGCGCTGAGCACGGCGTTGTACTCGACACCCGCCGCCCGGTAGGACTCGGGCGGCGCGACACGCAGCTTCAGCGTGCCAGCCTCTTCCGACGTCAGGCTGGTGACATCGATCTCGGCCTTGAGCGTTTCGCCCAGAGACGATTGCACCGAGAGCCGACCGAGGCCGAGGCCCCAGGCGGTGGTGCTGGCCACGGCCAGAACAGCCACTGCCACATGGGTCAGGGCAAAGCGCGCATAAGCGCCAGGATGAGTATTCAAGGCGTCCCCCAAAGCAACAAGGCGGGCACCCCAGGGTGTCCGCCTGTCTAGACGATGTTTGTATTGCTGCTCGCAGCCTTCGCGATGCTGTCCCATGCGGTCAGACGACATGAAATCACAACAGCATCAAGCATATACGCTTGAGAGCTAAGGCAAAGGCTGAATACGAGGCTTGACAGCACCCTGATTCACCTCCCGTTACCAGCATGTGGCTTGCCGGCAACGAGGGGCGGGATCAGCCTGGGGTATTCACCGAGCGAGCAGGATGCGCAGCATGCGGCGCAGCGGCTCGGCCGCACCCCACAGCAACTGGTCGCCAATGGTGAAGGCACCCAGGTACTCGGGGCCCATGGCGAGCTTGCGAATGCGGCCCACCGGGATACTCATGGTGCCGGTCACGGCCACCGGGGTCAGGTCTTGCAGCGTCGCCTCGCGGTTGTTGGGCACCACCTTCACCCACTCGTTGTCGGCGGCAATCATGGCCTCGATCTCGTCCAGCGGCACGTTCTTCTTGAGCTTGAAGGTCAGGGCCTGGCTGTGGCAGCGCATCGCGCCCACGCGCACGCAGAAGCCGTCCACCGGAATCGCGGCCGAACCAAAGCCCTCGCCCATGCCGAGGATCTTGTTGGTCTCGGCCATGCCCTTCCACTCTTCCTTGGACTGGCCGTTGCCCAGATCCTTGTCGATCCAGGGAATCAGCGAGCCGCCCAGCGGCACGCCGAAGTTGGCGGTCTCGGTGGCGGAGAGTGCACGCTGCTTGGCGATCACACGGCGGTCGATCTCGAGGATGGCGCTCTTGGGATCGTCCAGCAGCGCCCTCACCTCGGCATTGAGCGTGCCGTACTGCGTCAGCAGCTCGCGCATATGCTGGGCGCCGCCGCCGGAGGCCGCCTGGTAGGTCTGAGTGCTCATCCACTCCACCAGGCCGGCCTTGTAGAGCGCGCCCACGCCCATCAGCATGCAGCTGACGGTGCAGTTGCCGCCGACCCAGTTCTTGCCGCCCTTGGCAAGCGCGTCCTTGATCACCGGCATATTGACCGGGTCGAGGATGATGACGGCGTCGCTGGCCATGCGCAGGGTGGAGGCGGCATCGATCCAGTGGCCGTTCCAGCCGGCGGCGCGCAGCTTGGGATAGACCTCGGTGGTGTAGTCGCCGCCCTGGGCGGTGATGATGATCTCGCAGCGCTTGAGCTGTTCGATATCGAAAGCGTTCTGCAGCTTGGTTTCGTTCTTGGCCTGGGCCGGGGCGGCGCCGCCGGCATTCGAGGTGCTGAAGAACAGCGGCTCGATCAGGTCGAAATCACGCTCAGCGCTCATGCGGTCCATGAGCACCGAGCCCACCATGCCGCGCCAGCCTACCAGTCCTACAAGTGTCGTCATCTGCTTACCTCTATCGCCCTAGAAAAGTTGAGAACTAAGCTCTTCCTTCCCCGGCTCGTGTCGCCGGGGATGCAGGGGCGAGACGAACCGGAGCTGAACTAGCTCTTAATGGTTTTGGTCATGGTGGTGATGGCGGCCACAACCGCATCACCCATCTCGCGCGTGCCCACCTTCTGGGTGCCCTCGCTCCAAATGTCCGCGGTGCGCAGACCTTGGGACAACACAGCACCAACGGCCGCCTCGATACGGGCGGCGGCTTCGGGCTGGCTGAGGGAGAACTTGAGCATCATGGCAGCTGACAGTATTGTAGCCAGCGGGTTTGCAACACCCTTACCGGCGATGTCAGGCGCGCTGCCATGGCTGGGTTCGTAAAGGCCCTTGTTGTTCTTGTCCAACGAGGCCGAGGGCAGCATGCCGATCGAGCCGGTGAGCATGGCCGCCTCGTCCGAGAGGATGTCGCCGAACATATTGCCGGTCACCACCACGTCGAAGCGCTTGGGTGCCTTCACCAGCTGCATCGCGGCGTTGTCCACATACATATGGTCCAGCTCCACGTCGGGATACTGGGCATGCACCTCGGTGACCACATCCTTCCAGAACTGGAAGGTCTCCAGCACATTGGCCTTGTCCACCGAGGTCACGCGCTTGTTGCGCTTGCGTGCGGCCTGGAAGGCCACATGGGCGATGCGCTCGATCTCCGGGCGCGAGTAGCGCATGGTGTCGAAGGCTTCCTCGCTGCCGGGGAAATGCCCATCCGCTGCGGTGCGGCGGCCGCGCGGCTGGCCGAAATAGATGTCTCCGGTGAGCTCGCGGATGATGAGGATGTCCAGGCCAGCCACCAGTTCGGGCTTGAGGCTGGAGGCATGGGTGAGCTGCTCGTAGCAGATCGCCGGGCGGAAGTTGGCAAACAGGCCCAGATGCTTGCGCAGGCCCAGGATGGCTTGCTCGGGGCGCAGCGCGCGTTCCAGCTTGTCGTACTTCCAGTCGCCCACGGCGCCGAACAGCACCGCGTCGGCGGCCTGGGCCAGCTTGAGCGTGGCCTCGGGCAACGGATGACCACTGGCCTCGTAAGCCGCACCGCCCACCGGGGCGGTTTCCAGTTCGAATTTCAGGTCGAGAACCTTCAGGACCTTGACCGCCTCGGCGACGATTTCGGTGCCGATGCCATCACCGGGCAGGACTGCGATTTTCATAGTCGATTCATCCGATCAGACGGTTGTTCAGCCAGGGCTTGGTGGCGATGCGCTCGGCCTCATAGGCCTTGATCTTGTCGGCATGGCGCAGGGTCAGGCCGATGTCGTCGAAGCCGTTCAGCAGGCAGAACTTGCGGAAGGCCTGCACCTCAAAGGGCAGCTCGCTGCCATCGGGCTTCAACACCACCTGGCGCTCCAGATCCACGCTCAGCTGGTAGCCCGGGAAGGCCGCCACCTCGTCGAACAGCCGCGCCACCTGGGCCTCGGGCAGCACGATGGGCAGCACGCCGTTCTTGAAGCAGTTGTTGAAGAAGATGTCGGCGAAGCTGGGTGCGATCAGTGCGCGGAAGCCGTATTGCTCCAGCGCCCAGGGCGCATGCTCGCGGCTGGAGCCGCAGCCGAAGTTGCTGCGCGCGATCAGGATCGAGGCGCCCTGGTAGCGCGCCTGGTTCAGCACGAAGTCCGGGTTGAGCTTGCGCGTGGCCGGGTCCTGGCCGGGCTCGCCATGGTCCAGGTAGCGCCATTCGTCGAACAGATTGGGGCCGAAGCCGCTGCGCTTGATCGACTTGAGGAACTGCTTGGGGATGATGGCATCGGTGTCGACGTTGTCGCGATCCATCGGGGCCACCAGGCCCTTGTGCACGGTGAACTTTTCCATCATGAAATCCTGCGAACGTCAACGAAATGGCCCTGCATCGCGGCGGCCGCGGCCATCGCTGGGCTGACCAGATGGGTGCGCCCGCCAGCGCCCTGGCGGCCTTCGAAATTGCGGTTGCTGGTGGATGCACAGCGCTCGCCCGGTTCCAGGCGATCGGCATTCATCGCCAGGCACATCGAGCAACCGGGCTCGCGCCACTCGAAGCCGGCCGCCTTGAAGACCTGGTCCAGCCCTTCGACCTCGGCCTGCGCCTTGACCAGCCCTGAGCCGGGCACCACCAGCGCGAGCTTCACATTGCTGGCGATCTTGCCACCCAGGCGCCGCACCACCGCGGCGGCCTCGCGCATGTCCTCGATGCGGCTGTTGGTGCAGGAGCCAATGAAGACCTTGTCGATGCGGATGTCGTTGATGGCCTTGTTGGGCTCCAGGGCCATGTACTGCAGGGCGCGCTCGATGGCGCCGCGCTTGACGGCGTCCTTCTCCTTGTCGGGATCGGGCACGCGGTCCTCGATGGAGAGCACCATCTCCGGCGAGGTGCCCCAGGTGACCTGCGGGCGGATCTGCGCCGCGTCCAGTTCCACCACAGCATCAAAATGCGCACCCGCGTCGGAATGCAGGCTGCGCCAATAGGCCACGGCCTGTTCCCACTCCACCCCCGCAGGGCTGAAGGGCCGGCCCTTGCAGTAGTTGATGGTGGTCTCGTCCACCGCGATCAGGCCGGCACGCGCGCCCGCCTCGATGGCCATATTGCAGACCGTCATGCGGCCTTCCATGCTGAGCGCGCGGATTGCCGAGCCGGCGAATTCGATCGTGTAGCCGGTGCCGCCCGCCGTGCCGATCTTGCCGATGATGGCCAGCACGATGTCCTTGGCGCCCACGCCGGGCATGACCTGACCCTCGACGCGGATCAGCATGTTCTTGGCCTTCTTGGCCAGCAGCGTCTGCGTGGCCAGCACATGCTCCACCTCGGAGGTGCCGATGCCATGTGCCAGCGCGCCGAAGGCACCATGGGTGGAGGTGTGGCTGTCGCCGCAGACCACCGTCATGCCGGGCAAGGTGGCGCCCTGCTCCGGGCCGATCACATGCACGATGCCCTGGCGCTTGTCGTTCATCTTGAACTGGGTCAGGCCATGGCGGTCGCAGTTCTTGTCCAGGGTGTCGACCTGCAGCTTGGAGATGGGGTCGGCAATGCCCTGGCTGCGGTCGGTGGTGGGCACGTTGTGGTCGCTCACCGCCAGATTGGCCGAGAGTCGCCAGACCTTGCGGCCGGCCAGATCCAGACCTTCGAAGGCCTGCGGGCTGGTGACCTCGTGCACCAGATGGCGGTCGATATAGAGCACGGCCGTGCCGTCGTCTTCGGTATGCACGACATGCTCATCCCAGAGCTTGTCGTAAAGGGTACGTGCGGTCATCTCAGTCATCCTTCACAGGCAATGAATCCTTGGCGGGTGGCGGGCACAGCTGGTCCACGAAGCGCTGCACCACCATGGGCAGGCGCTCCTGGCGCGCCACCGCCAGCACATAGTCGCGCTGCGCCCAGTCCTCGTCCAGGCGCAGGGCTTTCAAGTCGAACACGCGGGCAAAGCGCTCGGCCGGCCCGCCCGGCAGCACGGCCACGCCCAGCCCGGCTTCCACCAGCTGGGCAATCGCGTCGAAGCCGCGCACCTGCAGGCGCGCATTCAGCGTGCGGCCGCGCGCCACCGCCTGCTCGATCATCATGTCCTGGGCCGCGGCGCCGGCGTGCAGGCCGATCAGGTCGTAGTCCAGCAGGTCGTCGAAGCTGACCGCGCTGCGCTTGGACAGCGCATGCCCCTTGGGCACCAGCACGGCCAGGCGGCCCTGGCGGTAGGTCCAGGTCTGCAGGCGGTTGTCCAGCAGCGGCGCGGTGAACACGCCCACATCGGCGCGCCCTTCGGCCACCGCGGCCTGCACCTCGGCGCTGGTGAGGTCTTCCAGGCTGATGCGGATCTGCGGGTGCGCTTGAGAGAAGGCCACCAGGTCGGGCGGCAGGCATTCGGCGATCGAGCCGGCATTGGCGGCGATGCGCAGATGGCCCTTGATGCCACGCGCAAACTCCACCACCTCGCTCTCCAGCGCATGCAGGGAGGCATGCAGGGCGCGGATATGGCGCACCAGGGCGCGGCAGGCCTCGGTGGGCTCGACGCCGCGGGCGCGGCGCTCGAACAGCTGCACGCCCAGGCGCGACTCCAGGTCGGAAAGCCGCTTGCTGGCCGCCGCCAGCGCCAGGTGTTCGCGCTCGGCGCCGCGCGTGATGGAGCGCGTCTGCTCGATCGCGAGCACCAGATTGAGGGTGGTGAGGTCCATGCGCATCGCTTTTGCTACCTCATTCCGGCTGCAGGCCCGCGGCCTGCACCGCCTTGGCCCATTTGAGCGTTTCCTTGGCGGCGAACAGGCCCAGCTCGGCCGGCGTGCTGGGCGTCAGCTCGAAGCCGGCGAGGGTCAGGCGTTGCCTGACGCCGGCATCGGCCAGCGCCGCCCTCACCCATTTATTCATCTGCGCCAGCACCGGCTCGGGCGTGCCGGCCGGCGCATAGATGGCAAACCAGGCCGTCATCTCGAAACCGGGCACGGCCTGCGCCAGCGGCGGCACCGCGGGCAGCATGGCGTGGGGCCTGGCCGAGGTCACCGCCAGCGCGCGCAGCTTGCCGGCCTTGACCTGCGGCACCGCCGAGGCCAGGTCCGCAAACACCAGCTGGATGGTGCCGCCGATGGTGTCGGTCATGGCCGGCTGCACGCCCTTGTAGGGCACGTGGGTCAGGGCCAGCTTGTTGGCGCTGACCAGGGCATGGCCGGGAATCAGGCTGCCGCTGGAGCCCGAGCCCCAGGCCAGCTGGTTGGGATGGGCCCTGGCGTGGCCGACAAAGCCGGCCAGCGAGTCGGCCGGTACGGCTGGGTTCACCAGCATCACGAAAGGGATCTCCGCCAGCCGCGCGACCGGCGCGAAATCCTTGATCGGGTCATAGGGCAGCTTGCGATACAGCGAGGCGTTCGCCGCATGCGTGGTGCTGGTGGCGATGAAGAAGCTGTAGCCGTCGGGCGCGGCCTTGGCGGCCGCGGCACTGCCCAGCAGGCCGTTCGCCCCCGGCTTGTTCTCGATCACGATGGCCTGGCCGGCCTGGCGGGCGATGTGCTCGGCCAGCACGCGCGCCAGCTGATCGGTGGCGCTGCCGGCCGGAAACGCCACCAGCCAGTTGATGCTGCGCTGCGGATAAGCGGCCGCTTGCGCCAGCCCCACCAGCAGCAGCCCGGCCGCGACGAGAAGGTGCGCGGCAAGACGGGCTGAGTGAACGGAGCGGAGCATGGGACTGCAATTTAGCCTTCGCCGAAGGCCGGCAACTACCTAAGCCGCCAAACAACCCTTCGCCGTTTGCGAAGTTTACAGGCCCAGCATGTCCTTGGCCACCGCCTCGGCCACCTCGATGCCGTCCACGCCGGCCGACATGATGCCGCCCGCGTAGCCGGCCCCCTCGCCGGCCGGGAACAGGCCGGCCACGTTCAGGCTCTGGTAGTTCTTGCCGCGCGTGATGCGCAGCGGCGAGGAGGTGCGGGTCTCGACCCCGGTGAGCACCGCATCGGCCATGGAGAAGCCGCGGATCTGGCGCTCGAAGGCCGGCAAGGCCTCGCGGATCGCCTCCAGCGCGTACTCGGGCAGGCTGCCACGGCCCTTCTGCTGCAGGTCGGTGAGCGTGACGCCCGGCTTGTAGCTGGGCATGACGTTGCCGAACTCGCGGCTGCGCTGGCGCTTGATGAAGTCACCCACCAGGGCGCCCGGGGCCTTGTAGCCGCCCTCGCCCAGCTCATAGGCGCGCGACTCCCAGATGCGCTGGAAGGCCATGCCGTCAAGCGGGCTCACCGGGCCCTCGCTCTTGCCATCCTGCCGGTAATCCTGCGGCGAGATGCCCACCACGATGCCGGCGTTGGCATTGCGCTCGTTGCGCGAATACTGGCTCATGCCATTGGTGACCACGCGCTCGGGCTCGGAGGTGGCGGCCACCACCGTGCCGCCGGGGCACATGCAGAAGCTGTAGACCGAGCGGCCATTGCTGGCATGGTGCACCAGCTTGTAGTCGGCCGCGCCCAGGATGGGGTTGCCGGCGTTGGGGCCGAAGCGCGCCGCGTCGATGATGCTTTGCGGATGCTCGATGCGGTAGCCGATCGAGAAGGGCTTGGCCTCCATGTGGACGCCACGCTCGTGCAGCATCTGGAAGGTGTCGCGCGCGCTGTGGCCCAGGGCCAGCACCACCTGGTCGGTGCGGAGCTGCTCGCCGGAGGCGAGCGTGACGCCACGCACCTGTTTGCCGCCCGGGCCCTGTTCAATCAGCAGGTCGGTGACCTTCTGCTCGAAGCGGATCTCGCCGCCCAGGGCCTCGATCTCGGCGCGCATCTTGATCACCATGCTGACCAGGCGGAAGGTGCCGATGTGCGGCTTGCTGACGAACAGGATCTCCTCGGGCGCACCGGCCTTGACGAACTCGTTCAGCACCTTGCGCGTCAGATGGCGCGGGTCGGAGATCTGGCTCCAGAGCTTGCCGTCCGAGAAGGTGCCGGCGCCGCCCTCGCCAAACTGCACATTCGATTCGGGGTTCAGCTCGCCCTGGCGCCACAGGCCCCAGGTGTCCTTGGTGCGCTCGCGCACCTGCTTGCCGCGCTCCAGCACGATGGGGCGCAGGCCCATCTGGGCCAGGATCAGGGCGGCGAAGATGCCACAGGGGCCGAAGCCGATCACCACCGGGCGCGGGCGCGCGCCGGCATAGAAGTCCGCCGGCAGCTGGCCGACGAACTTGTAGTCCATGTCCGGCGTGGGCTTCACATGCGCATCGCCGGCAAAACGGGCCAGCAGCGCGGCCTCATCCGCCACCTCGCAATCCACGGTGTAGATCAGCACCATGGCGCTCTTCTTGCGCGCGTCGTAGCTGCGCTTGAAGATCGTGAAATTCTTCAGCTGCCCATCCTTGAGCCCCAGGCGCGCCAGCACGGCGGGGCGCAGCGCGTCCTCGGCATGGTTGAGCGGCAGGCGGAGTTCGGTGAGTCGCAGCATGGCAGAAGGTTAAGGTAGAAAGACACAGGCCCCGCGCAAGGCTGGGGCCTGTTCATCAGATTCGGGGCGTCATCGGCAGCGCCGATGAGCCGCTCGGCTTCAGCCGCCCTTGTGGGGACGCTTGCCGGGGTTCTTCTTGCTGCGGGTGTGCGAGCCGCGCTCGAGGCTGATCTTCTGGCCGCGGCCGGTGGTCAGGGTCACGCCAGCGGTGGCGGCGGGACGGGGGGAAGCACGGCGCATGGCCTCGGTGACGATCTTGTTGCCCATTGATGGCTCCGGTACGAGAAATGAATGCGGGATTTTAGTGCATGAACCAAGCGAATCTTCAGAGGCGCGCGCCGCGGCCCTGTTAACCTGCGCCCAGCGAACCTGGCGGCTGCATCGGAGAGGCCTTGAACGAGTTGTCTGAATTGCCGTCGACCACTGCATTTGAGACGGGCCCGGCGCCCGCGCAGGCGCAATGGGACAGCGATGCCCAGGGTCAGATCTTGCGCCTGGCGGGCGATTGGCGCGGCCGGGCAAGCCTGCCCGCCCCGCCCCAACTTGCTGATACGACCGCCGGCAGCCACTGGCGCATCGACGGCAGTGCCATCAGCCATTTCGACAGCCAGCTGGCTGCCGCGCTCTGGGCCCTGGGCAAGCACAGCGGCAGGCCGCTGGACACCAGCCAGCTGCCGGCCGGCCTGCGCGGCATCCTGGCGCTGGCCGCCAGCAGCCCGGGCAACAGAGGAGGCGCCGCCAGCGCCGCCCCGCGCAGCCGCCGCTCGCGCTGGCTCACCCAGATCGGCCTGAACTGGCTTGCGCGCCTGACCCGCACCAAGACCACGCTGGGCTTCGTCGGTGAGGTGCTGCAGGCGCTGCTCCGGACGCTGCGCGGTGGCAGCGCGATGCGCGGCGAGGACCTGGCGCTGCAGTTGCACGCCACCGGCCCCGCCAGCCTGCCGATCGTCTCGCTGGTGAGCTTTCTGGTCGGCCTCATCATTGCCTATATGGGCGCGGCCCAGCTGCAGCGCCTGGGCGCCGAGGCCTTCATGGCCGATCTGGTGACGATCGGCGTGGTGCGCGAGATCGCCGCGCTGATGACCGGCATCATTCTTTCGGGCCGCGTGGGCGCGGCCTTCGCCGCCCAGCTCGGCAGCATGCAGGCCAACGAGGAAGTGGACGCGCTGCGCGCCATGGGGCTGAACCCGGTCGAGCATCTGGTGCTGCCGCGCGTGCTGGCAATGGCCCTGATGGCGCCGCTGCTGACCACCTATGCGGCCGTCGTCGGCATGGGCGCCGGCCTGCTGGTGGCCGTGGGCATCTACCAGGTCGAGATGCTGGACTATCTCTACCGCAGCTCGCAGGCCCTGACCCTGGCCCATGCCGGCATCGGCCTGCTCAAGGGCACGGTGTACGCCATCCTGGTGGCGCTGGCGGGCTGCCGCCAGGGCCTCAACGCCGGCCGCAGCGCCCAGGCGGTGGGCGACGCCACCACCGCGGCGGTGGTGCAGGCCATCGTCTGGATCGTGGTGGCGGCCTCGGCGCTGACCATCATGTTCCAGCGCCTGGGGTGGTGATGGCAGCGCCTGCCCAAGCCCTGCTGCGCGCCGAGGGCCTGAGCCTGGCCGTGGCCGGCCGGCTGATTCAGAGAGAGCTCAACTTCGACGTGCGGCGCGGCGAGATCCTGGTGCTGATGGGTGGCAGCGGCTGCGGCAAGAGCACCCTGATGCGCCATCTGATCGGCCTGCAGACGCCCGCCGCGGGCCGCGTGCTCTATGGCGACATCGACCTGGCCGAAGCCGGCGAGGAGCAGCTCGCCGGCCTGCGCCGCCAATTCGGCGTGATGTTCCAGGCCGGCGCATTGTGGAGCTCGATGACGGTGGGCGAGAACGTGATGCTGCCGCTGCGCGAGTTCACCGAGCTGGACGACGATGCCGCCGAGCAGCTGGCGCGCTTCAAGCTGGCCCTGGTGGGGCTGGACGGCGCCTTCGACGAGTCGCCCGCGGCGCTCAGCGGTGGCATGAAGAAGCGCGCGGCGATCGCGCGCGCCATGGCCCTGGACCCGCCCCTCCTGTTCCTGGACGAGCCCTCGGCGGGCCTGGACCCCCTCACCTCGGCACGCCTGGACGAGCTGATCCTGAACTTGCGCGATCATCTGGGCACCAGCATCGTGCTGGTCACGCATGAGCTGGACAGCATCTTCGCGGTGGCCGACCGCGCCCTGTTTCTCGATGCCAAGGACAAGACCATGATCGCGCTGGACGCACCGCGCCAATTGCTGGAAACCGGACCCGACACGGTGCGCGCCTTCCTGCGCCGGAAAGAGCGGCCATGAGAAAGCGCCACGGCCACCCGGCCCTGCTGGGCCTGTTCATCGTCAGCGCACTGATCATGCTGTTCGTCGCCGTGTTCGTGATCGCCGGCGGCAAGCTGCTGGGCGGCAAGCAGAAGGTGGTGATGTATTTCAACGGCTCCATCTACGGCCTGCAGGTGGGCGCGCCGGTGGTGTTCCGCGGCGTGCGGCTGGGCAGCGTCAGCTCCATCGGCGTGGCCTACGACCGCGCCCACAACGAGGTCTCCATTCCCGTGGTGGCCGAGCTCGAGCGCGACATGCTGGGCAACCTCACCGGCGACCACCAGCCCGGCACCGTGGTGGCCTCGATGAACGCCCTGGTCGCGCGCGGCCTGCGCGCCCAGCTGGCGATGCAGAGCCTGCTCACCGGCCAGCTCTATGTGGACCTGGACTTCCGCCCCGGCAAGCCGCTCGCCGCCAGCGGCGAGGAAGAGCGCGCCGAGATCGAGATCCCCACCGTCACCACGCCGCTGCAGGACCTGAAGAACCAGGTCGACGGCCTGGACATCAAGCGCCTGGTGGGCGACCTTTCCGCCATCGCCAGCTCGGGCCGCCGCCTGCTGGAAGGGCCCGAACTGAGCCACGCGGTGAAGGACATCGAGGCGGTGGCGACGAATCTGCGCCGGCTCACCGAGCAGCTCGACCGCCGCTTCGGGCCGCTGGCCGACGCCACCCTCGGCACGCTGGAGGCCACCAAGCAGGCGATGGAGCGCATGAACAAGGCCGCCGTCTCGGTGGACGATACCGCCGAGCGCGTTGGCAAGACCTTCAACCCGGACGGCCCGATGGTGAAGGACTTGCAGCGCAGCGCCCAGGAGCTGACACGCGCCGCCGCCGCGCTGGCCGATGCGGCGCAGGACGACGCGCCGCTGAACCAGAACCTGCAGCGCGCGCTGAAAGATGTCTCGCAGGCCGCACGCGCGCTGCGCGAGCTGGCCGACACCCTGGACCAGCAGCCCGAATCCGTCTTGAAGGGGCGTCGATGATGAACAAGCCTTGGATTCTTGCGGGCCTGCTGCTGGCCCTGCTCGGCGGCTGCAGCAGCTCGCCGCCGATCCAGCTCTACCAGCTGCGCGCCGATGCGCCCGCCGTGCAGGGTGAGGCCGCGAGCGGCGTCGCCAGCGCGGTCTGGGCGCTGGGCCCCGTGCAGATGCCCGAGTACCTGGACCGCGACGCCATCGTGCGGCCCAGCGGCCAGGCCAGCCTGCAGCACAACCCCTCGCAGCGCTGGGCCGAGCCCTTGCGCGATGCGCTGCCGCGCCTGCTGGCGCAAGACCTGGCGCGCCTGCGCGGCGCGGCGCAGGTCTGGCGCATGCCGGTGCCGCCGGGCGTGCAGGTGGACCGCCAGCTGCGCGTGGACGTGCAGCGCCTGGACGCCAGCACCGATGGCCGCAGCGTGGTGCTGCAGGCGCGCTGGACCCTGGTGGACCCGAGCGGCAAGAGCAGGCCCACGGTGAGCGAGCGGCGCTTCGAGGTGGACGCCGGCGATGGCAGCATGGACGCCCTGGTGAGCGCGCATCGCAGCGCGCTGTGGCAGCTGGCGCAGGCGATCGCCGCCGCGCCCTGAATCAGCCCAGCGCCGCCGCCACCTCGGGCGGCGCCTGCACCAGCTCGATCAACACGCCCTCCCCGCCGATCGGGAACTCGTCGTTGCTCTTGGGGTGGATGAAGCAGATGTCGTAGCCGGCCGCGCCCTTGCGGATGCCGCCGGGGGCAAAGCGCACGCCGTTGGCGGCCATCCACGCCACCGCCTTGGGCAGATCGTCCACCCACAGGCCCACATGGTTGAGCGGCGTGGTGTGCACGGCCGGCTTCTTCTCGGGGTCCAGCGGCTGCATCAGGTCCACCTCGACCTTGTGCGGGCCGCTGCCGATGGCGCAGATGTCCTCGTCGACGTTCTCGCGCTCGGACACGAAGTTGCCGGTGACCGTGAGGCCCAGCACCTCCACCCACAGCTTGCGCAAGGCCTGCTTGTCGGGGCCGCCGATGGCGATCTGCTGGATGCCGAGGATCTTGTAGGGCTTGGCTGCGCTGCTCATCACTCGAACCTCAGGATGGCTTGGTCGACCGACAGGCTCTCGCCCGTCTTGGCCAGCACCTCGGCGATCTTCACGTCCTGCGTGGCCAGCAGGATGTTCTCCATCTTCATGGCCTCGATCACCGCCAGGCGTTCGCCGGCCTGCACGATCTGGCCCGGCTGGGCAGCGATCTGCACCAGCAGGCCCGGCATCGGCGAGAGCAGGAACTTGCTGGTGTCGGGCGGCGCCTTGTAAGGCATCAGCTCATGCAGGGCCGCGGCGCGCGGGCTCAGCAGCATCACCTCGATGGCCGTGCCGTTGTGGGTGAGCTTGTAGGCCAGCGGGTTCTTGGCCGCGCCGCGCTCGGCCTGGGCCACAAAAGGCTGGCCGTTCACCGTGCCGGTCAGGCGGATGTCGTTCAGGCGCGAGCGGCATTCGATGCGGTAGGTATTGGCGCCGATCTGCACGCTGGCGCGGCCGGCCTGGCCGGCGAACTCCGAGACATGCAACTCGTGCCACTGGTACTCGCCGGCCCCCTCGTTCACCACCGCGACATAGTCGCTCTCCACCTGCAGCTCATGGCCCGCCAGCTGGCCGCTGATGCCGGCCGCGCGTTCGCGCGTCTTGCGGCGGATGAAGGCACCCAGGGCCACCAGGAAGAGCGGATCGTCGTGCGGCACATCCTCGGCGCGGAAGCCGCCGGCGTAATGCTGGGCAATGAAGCCGGTATTGAAATTGCCGCTGACGAAGTCCGGGTGCGCCAGCAGCGCGGCCTGGAAGGGGATGTTGCTGGAGATGCCGCGGATCACGAAGCCGTTGAGCGCCTCGCGCATCTTGGCAATCGCATCGTTGCGATCCTTGCCGTGCACGATCAGCTTGGCGATCATCGAGTCGTAGAACATCGGGATCTCGCCGCCCTCGTAGACGCCGGTATCCACGCGCACGCCACCGAACTCGCCGTTCTCGTAGGCGGCGCCCTGCAGGGTCTCGCGGCCCTGCTCCAACGCCGCCTCAGGCGGCTGGTACTTCACCAGCCGGCCGGTGGAGGGCAGGAAGTTGCGGAACGGATCCTCGGCGTTGATGCGGCACTCGATGGCCCAGCCCTCGCGCTTGATCTCCGCCTGCTTGAACGGCAGCGGCAGGCCAGCGGCCACGCGGATCATCTGCTCCACCAGGTCCACGCCGGTGATGCACTCGGTGACCGGATGCTCCACCTGCAGGCGGGTGTTCATCTCCAGGAAGTAGAAGCTCTGGTCCTTGCCGACCACGAACTCCACCGTGCCGGCGCTCTGGTACTTCACCGCCTTGGCCAGGGCCACGGCCTGCTCGCCCATGGCCTTGCGCGTCGCCTCGCTGATGAAGGGCGACGGCGCCTCCTCGATGACCTTCTGGTGGCGACGCTGGATCGAGCATTCGCGCTCATGCAGATAGACCACATTGCCCTGGCTGTCGCCCAGCACCTGGATCTCGATATGGCGCGGTTCCTCGACGAACTTCTCCATGAAGACGCGGTCGTCGCCAAAGCTGTTGCGCGCCTCGTTGCGGCAGGAGGTGAAGCCCTCGAAGCATTCCTTGTCGTTGAAGGCCACGCGCAGGCCCTTGCCACCGCCGCCGGCGCTGGCCTTGATCATCACCGGATAGCCGATGCCCTGGGCGATCTTCACCGCCTCCTCGGCCGCCAGGATGGGCTCGTTGTGGCCGGGGATGGTGTTGACCTTGGCCTCGTTGGCGAGCTTCTTGGAGGCGATCTTGTCACCCATCGCCGCGATCGAGTAATGCTTGGGGCCGATGAAGGCGATGCCCTCTTCCTCGACGCGGCGCGCGAATTCCTCGTTCTCGCTCAGGAAGCCATAGCCCGGGTGGATGGCCTGGGCGCCGGTCTGCTTGGCGGCAGCGATGATCTTGTCGGCCACCAGATAGGACTCGCGCGAGGGCGCCGGGCCCAACAGCACGGCCTCGTCGGCCAGCTCGACATGGCGGGCGTCCTTGTCGGCCTCGGAATACACGGCCACCGTCTTGATGCCCAGCTTCTGGGCCGTCTTGATGACGCGGCAGGCGATCTCGCCACGGTTGGCAATCAGAATCTTCGTGAACATGTTCTTGTCTCCTGCTTGCCTCAGAGGGGAATGTTGCCGTGCTTGCGCCACGGGTTCTCAAGCTTCTTGTCCTTCAGCATCGCCAGGCTGCGGCTGATGCGCCGCCTGGTCTCATGCGGCTGGATCACGTCGTCGATGAAGCCGCGCGCGCCGGCCACGAAGGGGTTGGCGAAGCGGGCCTTGTACTCGGCCTCCTTGGCCGCCAGCTTCGCCGGATCGCCCTTGTCCTCGCGGAAGATGATCTCCACCGCACCCTTGGCGCCCATCACCGCGATCTCGGCGTTCGGCCAGGCGAAGTTGACGTCGCCGCGCAGGTGCTTGGAGGCCATCACGTCATAGGCGCCGCCATAGGCCTTGCGGGTGATCACGGTGACCTTGGGCACGGTGCACTCGGCATAGGCGTAGAGCAGCTTGGCGCCATGCTTGATGATGCCGCCGTACTCCTGGCTGGTGCCGGGCATGAAGCCGGGCACATCGACGAAGGTGATCACCGGGATGTTGAAGGCATCGCAGAAGCGCACGAAGCGCGCCGCCTTGATGCTGCTCTTGATGTCCAGGCAGCCGGCCAGCACCAGGGGCTGATTCGCCACGATGCCCACCGTCTGGCCCTCCATGCGCGCCATGCCGATGATGATGTTCTTGGCGTAGTCGGGCTGCAGCTCGAAGAAGTCGCCATCGTCGACCGTCTTGAGGATCAGCTCCTTCATGTCGTAGGGCTTGTTGGCGTTGTCGGGCACCAGGGTGTCCAGCGACATGTCGACGCGGTTGCCTGGATCGCCGCTGGGGCGCGTGGGCGCCTTCTCGCGGTTGTTGAGCGGCAGGTAGTTGAAGAAGCGCCGCAGCATCAGGATGGCTTCGACGTCGTTGTCGAAGGACAGGTCGGCCACGCCGCTCTTGCTGGTGTGCGTGCCGGCGCCGCCCAGTTCCTCGGCGGTCACTTCCTCGTGCGTCACCGTCTTCACCACCTCGGGGCCGGTGACGAACATATAGGAGGAGTCCTTCACCATGAAGATGAAGTCGGTCATGGCCGGCGAATAGACCGCGCCACCGGCGCAGGGGCCCATGATCATGCTGATCTGCGGGATCACGCCCGAGGCCATCACATTGCGCTGGAACACATCGGCGTAGCCGCCCAGCGACGCCACGCCCTCCTGGATGCGCGCGCCGCCCGAATCGTTCAGGCCGATCACCGGCGCACCGACCTTCATGGCCTGGTCCATCACCTTGCAGATCTTCTCGGCATGGGCCTCGCTGAGGGCGCCGCCGAACACGGTGAAGTCCTGGCTGAAGGCAAAGGCCAGGCGGCCGTTGATGAGGCCGTAGCCCGTCACCACGCCGTCGCCCGGGATCTTGTTGTCGGCCATGCCGAAGTCCACGCAGCGGTGCTCGACGAACATGTCCCATTCCTCGAAGCTGCCCTCGTCGAACAGCAGTTCCAGCCGTTCGCGCGCGGTCAGCTTGCCCTTGGCATGCTGGGCGGCAATGCGCTTCTCGCCACCGCCCAGGCGCGCCTTGGCACGCTTTTCTTCAAGCATTTGTTGGATGTCATGCATGGTCTTGGTCTCCACGGAAGAAGGTCGCCAGCAGCTCGCGGGCTGCGGTCGAGGGCGCGAGGCGGCCGGTCAGCACGCGCTCGGTCGTTTCGTTCAGCGCGGCCCGCACGGCCGGCGCCTCGGAAAATTCATGTTTCAGGCCCGCCTGGATGCGCTCCCACATCCAGGCCAGGGCCTGCTGCTGGCGCTTGGCGGCAAAGCGGCCATTGGCCTGCTGCAGGGCCTTGAACTGCATCACCAGGTCCCAGAAGCGGTCCAGCCCCGCGGCCTTGAGGGCGCTCAGCTGCATCACCTGGGCATGCCATTGCTGCGCATCGTGCGCCACATGGTCGGGGCGGTGGTGCAGGCCCAGGAGGCGCAGCGACGAGGCGATCTGCGCCTCGGCGCGCGTGGCGGCGGCGGCGTCGATGTCGGCCTTGTTGATCACCACCAGGTCGGCCAACTCCATCACGCCCTTCTTGATGGCCTGCAGGTCGTCGCCGGCGTTGGGCAGCTGCAGCAGCACATACATATCCGTCATGCCGGCCACCGCGGTCTCGCTCTGGCCCACGCCGACGGTCTCGACGATGACAATGTCATAGCCGGCCGCCTCGCACACCAGCATGGCCTCGCGCGTCTTCTCGGCCACGCCGCCCAGGGTGCCGCTGCTGGGGCTGGGGCGGATGTAGGCGCGCTCGTCCATGGAGAGATGCTCCATGCGGGTCTTGTCGCCCAGGATCGAACCGCCCGAGACGCTGCTGGAGGGGTCCACCGCCAACACCGCCACGCGGTGGCCGCGCGCGATCAGCATCAGGCCCAGGGCCTCGATGAAGGTGCTCTTGCCCACGCCCGGCACGCCCGAGATGCCCAGGCGCAGCGATTTGCCGCTGTACGGCAGCAGCCCGGTCAGCAGGGCATCGGCCTGGGCGCGGTGGTCGGCGCGGGTGGACTCCAGCAGGGTGATGGCCTTGGCCATGGCCCGGCGCTGCATGGCGCCCGGCTCGCCCAGGATGGAGGCGCCCAGATTCCTCATCATCTCGGCGCGCTCCAGCGGTAGTCGATGTCGAAGTCGCTCTCGCCAGTGACGACGAAACCGTGGCGCAGGTAGAAGCGGTTGGCGTCGCTGAGCTTGAGGGCCGAGAGGGTCACGTCTTGCCCATGTGCCTTCACCCAGTCCAGCGCCCAGGCGCCCACGCCCTGCCCTTGCGCGCCGGGCTGGATATAGAGGTGTTCCAGGCGCAGCGCGTCGGCCTGCGGCTTCACGGTCAGAAAACCGATGCGCTGCCCGTCCCGCTCGATATGTCGCATCGCCGCCGGCTCGAACTGGCTGGCCAGACGCTCACGCGCACGCTGCGGGTCGAAGCGGCCCAGCCGCTCCAGGCTGGGCTGCAGCGCCGCGATGCGCAGGGCCAGCATGGACTCGAAGTCCTCGGCCTGCACGGGAGTCAGCGCCAGTGGCATCAGGCCGCCACGGCTTGGCGAATCTGCTCCAGCACATCCTTGGCGCTGGCCGGGATCGGCGTGCCGGGGCCGTAAATACCCTTCACGCCGGCCTCATAGAGCTGTTCATAGTCCTGCGCCGGGATCACGCCACCCACGAACACGATGATGTCGTCGGCGCCCTGCTTCTTGAGCTCGGCGATGATGGCCGGCACCAGGGTCTTGTGGCCGGCGGCGAGCGTGGAGACACCCACCGCATGCACATCGTTCTCGATCGCCTGGCGGGCGCATTCCTCGGGGGTCTGGAACAGCGGGCCCATGTCGACGTCGAAGCCCAGATCGGCATAGGCGGTGGCCACCACCTTGGCGCCGCGGTCATGGCCGTCCTGGCCCAGCTTGGCGATCATCACGCGCGGGCGGCGCCCCTGATCGTCGGCAAAGGCCTTGATCTCCTCCTGCAGCTTGGCCCAGCCCTCGGCCGAGTCGTAGGCCGCGGCATAGACGCCGGTGACCTTCTGCGTGTCGGCGCGGTGGCGGCCGTAGACGGCTTCCAGCGCATCGGACACCTCGCCGACGGTGGCGCGCAGGCGGATCGCCTGGATGGACAGATCGAGCAGATTGCCCTGGCCCGACTGGGCGGCGTCGGTCAAGGCCTTGAGCGCGGCCTGCACCGCCGCGCCATCGCGCTTGGCCTTGATGGCATTCAGGCGCGCGATCTGGCCGTCGCGCACACGCACGTTGTCCACATCCAGGATCTCGATCGGATCCTGCTTTGATAACTTGTACTTGTTGACGCCCACGATCACGTCCTTGCCCGAATCGATGCGCGCCTGCTTCTCGGCCGCGCTGGCCTCGATCTTGAGCTTGGCCCAGCCGCTGTCCACCGCGCGGGTCATGCCGCCCATGGCCTCGACCTCCTCGATGATGGCCCAGGCCTTGTCGGCCATGTCCTGGGTCAGCGATTCCATCATGTAGCTGCCGGCCCAGGGGTCGATCACATTGGTGATGTGGGTTTCTTCCTGGATGATCAGCTGGGTGTTGCGGGCGATGCGGGCGCTGAACTCGGTGGGCAATGCAATCGCCTCGTCCAGCGAGTTGGTGTGCAGCGATTGCGTGCCGCCGAACACCGCGGCCATCGCCTCGATGGTGGTGCGCACCACATTGTTGTAGGGGTCCTGCTCGGTCAGGCTCCAGCCCGAGGTCTGGCTGTGCGTGCGCAGCATCAGGCTCTTCGGGTTCTTGGCGTTAAAGCCCTTCATGATCCGGCACCACAGCAGGCGCGCGGCGCGCATCTTGGCGATCTCCAGATAGAAGTTCATGCCCACCGCCCAGAAGAAGGACAGGCGGCCGGCGAAGTCGTCCACGTCCATGCCCTTGGCGATGGCGGTCTTCACATACTCCTTGCCGTCGGCCAGCGTAAACGCCAGCTCCAGCGCCTGGTTGGCGCCGGCTTCCTGCATGTGATAGCCCGAGATCGAGATCGAGTTGAACTTCGGCATCTTCGCTGCCGTGTACTCGATGATGTCGCCGATGATCTTCATCGACGGCTCGGGCGGGTAGATATAGGTGTTGCGGACCATGAACTCCTTGAGGATGTCGTTCTGGATGGTGCCGCTCAACTTGTCCTGCGCAACGCCCTGCTCCTCGGCCGCCACCACATAGCCGGCCAGCACCGGCAGCACCGCGCCGTTCATGGTCATCGAAACCGAGACCTTGTCGAGCGGGATGCCGTCGAACAGGATCTTCATGTCCTCCACCGAGTCGATCGCCACGCCGGCCTTGCCGACGTCGCCGGTCACGCGCGGATGGTCGCTGTCGTAGCCGCGGTGGGTGGCGAGGTCAAAGGCCACCGACACGCCCTGACCGCCGGCGGCCAGCGCCTTGCGATAGAAGGCATTGCTCTCCTCGGCGGTGGAAAAGCCGGCGTACTGGCGGATCGTCCAGGGGCGCACCGCATACATGGTGGCCTGCGGGCCGCGCAGAAAGGGCTCGAAGCCGGGCAAGGTGTCGGCATGCGGCAGGTTCGCCGTGTCGGCCGCGGTATAGAGCGGCTTGACGGTCAGGCCCTCGGGTGTGTGCCAGTTCAGGGCCGCCACATCGCCACCCGGGGCCGACTTGGCGGCCGCCTTGTGCCATTGCTCCAGGCTGGCGGGCGTGAACTCGGTGGGCGCGTTGGCGGACGGGGACTTGCTTGCTTCAGACATGTTCGACTCCTGCGGACCCGGCATCATACCGTTTCCGTTATTCATAATTATGAATGCAAAATTTGACTACACTCTGACGCGTCATGCCCGCCACCTCCTCCGCCCAGCCTTCTGCCAGCCTGGCCCCTCGTGCCCTCTACCAGGAGGTGGCCGAGCGCCTGCGCCAGCAGATCTATGGCCGCGAGCTGGAGCCCGGCGCATGGATCGACGAGCTCAAACTCTGCAAGGAGATGGGCATCAGCCGCACCCCCATGCGCGAGGCACTCAAGGTCCTGGCGGTGGAAGGCCTGGTCACGATGAAGGTGCGCCGGGGCGCTTATGTCACCGAACTGTCGGAACGCGACGTCCGCGAAGCCTACCAACTGCTGGCCCTGCTGGAAAGCGATGCCGCCGGCGAAGTGGCGCGCAAGGCCGACGCCCGGCAACTGGCGGAATTGCAGCACCTGCATGAGCAGCTGGAAGCACGGCTCGCCGACCGCGATCAGTTCTTCGCCGCCAACGAGGAATTCCATCGCAAGCTGCTGGAGATCGACGACAACCGCCTGCGCCAGCACCTGGTCAGCGATCTGCGCCGCATCATCAAGCTGAACCGCCACCACTCGCTGTTCAAGGCAGGGCGCCTGCTGGACTCGCTGCAGGAGCATCGCGAGCTGATGGCGGAACTCGCCGCGCGCTCGCCCGCCAGGGCCACCGAACTGATGCGGCTGCACTTTCAGAACGGTCTGGCCGCCGCCCAGATTCCGGCCTGAGCCTCGCCAGCCTGCGGCGGAACTTGAGGGCCCAACCCTCCGATATCGGCAGGCCGGCGTGAAATCTGAACGATTTTTTGGCCCAACGGCGCAATTAGTGCGCCGAAACAGGGCCTTATGCCGGCTTCCCTGCCCGGCCCCGGCCCTAGCATCACTGCACCCAAACCTTTAATCAGGCTAAGTCCGGCAGTCCGTGTGGCCCGGCCTCCCCAACCGGGGGGCCGCCACCAGAGTGAAACCTAAAGTAAATCCGCTGGGGCCCGAAAACCGAGTGAAGCGCCTGGATCGATGCCAGGCGTCCGAGTCCGTTTTTTTGCCCAGGCATCGCAAGACTGCCCCGACCTTTGTGAGTTCCATGGTGTTCAGTTCTGTCACTACAGCAAACCAGACCCAGGCCAGCAGCCAGGCCCGACGGCTTGTTTTGCCCATGCGCATGACACCAGCGCGACGAATCCGACAGCCCGCGGCCCTGGTGGCCGAGCTGAACACCGACACAACCTCCAGGTGAGACCATCATGAGCACGTTTATCAATCTTCTGTCCACCAAGCAGATCGCGGAACTCACCACGGCGGCGATTCGGGACCTCACCACGGAAGACTGGGCTGCCTTCCGGACCGACCAGATCGTGGCGCTCACCACCGCGCAGGCGGCGGCCATCTCCACCCTGGGCATCTCGGTGCTCAACAGCACGCAGCTGAAGGCCTTCGAGACCGCCGACTTCGCGGCGCTGAGCTCGAACAGCTTCCGCACCCTCTCCTCCGACCAGATCGGCGCCCTGAACTCGAGCCAGGTCGGTGCGCTGACGACGGCCCAGGTCGTCAACCTGACCTCGGACCAGCTGCCCGGCCTGAGCACCGCCGACATCGTCGCGCTGGCGTCCAACCAGATCGGCGTGCTGACCTCGGCACAGATCGCGCTGTTCTCCACCGCCCAGGTGGCCGCCATCGAGACCGCTGATCTGAAGGGTTTGAGCACCGCGGCGCTGCGCAACCTGAGTAGCGACCAGCTCGACGCCCTGAGCAACGGCCAGCTGCAGGCCCTGACCTCGGCCCAGGTGGCCGCGCTCACCACCGCCCAGGTACAAGGCCTGAACACCGGTGACCTGAACGCCTTCACCAGCGACCAGTTCGCCAAGTTCACCACCGCCCAGGTCGCCGCGATGAGCAGCGACCAGATCAGCCATCTGACGACGGATGACCTGAATGCCTTCGGTACGGCCCAGTTCGCCGCCCTGAACTCCAGCCAGGTGGCGGCGCTGACCTCGGTGCAGCTGCCCAAGCTGGAATCGGCCGATCTGCGCGCCATCAGCACGGCCGCCTTCAAGGCGCTCAGCTCCGACCAGATCGCCGACCTGAGCAGCGACCAGATCGGCTCGCTCACCACCGGCCAGATCAATGCGCTGACCACCGACCAGTTGCCCGGCCTGTCGTCCGCCGACATCGTGGCCCTGAGCTCGGCCCAGGTGGCCTCGCTGACGGCCGCCCAGATCGTCAACCTCTCGACCGCGCATATCGCGGCGATCGAGACCGCCGACCTGAAGGCGCTGAGCACCTCGGCCCTGCGTGCGCTGACGAGCGACCAGCTCGACGCGCTGACCAACGGCCAGCTGCAGGCCCTGACCTCGGCCCAGGTGGCCGCGCTCACCACCGCCCAGGTGCAAGGCCTCAACACCGGTGACCTGAACGCCCTCACCAGCGACCAGTTCGCCAAGTTCACCTCGGCGCAAGTCGCCGCGATGAGCAGCGATCAGATATCGCACCTCACCACCGAAGACCTGAACGCGCTGGGCACGGCCCAGTTCGCCGCACTGAATTCCGACCAGGTCGCCTCGCTGACCTCGGTGCAACTGCCCAAGCTTGAATCGGCCGATCTGCGTGCCATCAGCACGGCCGCTTTCAGGGCCCTCAGCTCCGACCAGATTGCCGACCTGAGCAGCGACCAGATCGGCTCGCTCACGACCGGCCAAATCAGCGCACTGACCAGCGATCAGATGCCTGGCCTGGCCACGGCCGACATCGTGGCCCTCAGCTCCGCCCAGGTGGCCGCCCTCAGCGCCGCCCAGGTGGTGAGCCTGTCCACCGCCCATATCGCGGCCATCGAGACCGCCGACCTGAAGGCCCTGAGCACCGCCGCGCTGCGCGCGCTGACCAGCGACCAGCTCGATGCGCTCACGAACGGCCAACTGCAAGCTCTGACCTCGGGCCAGGTGGCCGCCTTGACCACCGCCCAGGTGCAAGGCCTCAACACCGGCGACCTGAACGCCTTCACCAGCGACCAGTTCGCCAAGTTCACCTCGGCCCAAGTCGCCGCGATGAGCAGCGATCAGATCTCGCACCTCACGACCGAAGACCTGAACGCGCTGGGCACCGCCCAGTTCGCCGCACTGAACTCCGACCAGGTCGCCTCGCTGACCTCGGTGCAACTGCCCAAGCTGGAGTCGGCCGACCTGCGTGCCATCAGCACGGCGGCCTTCAAGGGCCTGAGTTCCGACCAGATCGCGGACCTGACCAGCGACCAGATCGGTCAGCTGACCTCGGGCCAGATCAACGCGCTGAGCACCGACCAGTTGCCCGGCCTGAGCACGGCCGACATCGTGGCCCTGAGCTCGGCCCAGGTGGCCTCGCTGAGCGCCGCACAAATCGTCAACCTCTCGACCGCGCACATCGCCGCGATCGAGACCGCCGACCTGAAGTCGCTGTCGACCTCGGCCCTGCGCGCGCTGACGAGCGACCAGCTCGACGCCTTGACCAATGGCCAGCTGCAGGCCCTGACCAGCGCCCAGGTGGCGGCCCTGACGACGGCACAAGTCCAAGGCCTCAACACCGGTGACCTGAACGCCTTCACCAGCGACCAGTTCGCCAAGTTCACCTCGGCCCAGGTCGCCGCGATGAGCAGCGACCAGATCGCGCATCTGACGACCGAGGATCTGAACGCCTTCGGTACCGCCCAATTCGCGGCGCTGAATTCCGACCAGGTGGCGGCGCTGACCTCGGTGCAGCTGCCCAAGCTGGAGTCCGCCGACCTGCGCGCCATCAGCACGGCCGCGCTGCGCGCGCTGAGCTCGGACCAGATTGCCGACCTCACCAGCGACCAGATCGCCCAGCTGACCACCGCCCAGGTGGCCGCACTGAACATCAACCCCGACCAGTTCGGCGGCCTGTCCACGGCCGACGTGGTCGCGCTGAGTTCCAGCCAGATCGCCTCGCTGACCGCGGCCCAGATGGCCAACCTCTCGACCGCGCAGATCGCCGCGATCGAGACCGCCGATATCAAGTCGCTCAGCACTTCGGCGCTGCGTGCGCTCTCCAGCGATCAGCTCGATGCGCTGACCAATGGCCAGCTGCAGGCCCTGACCTCGGGTCAGGTCGCAGCGCTCACCACCGCCCAGGTGCAAGGCCTGAACACCGGTGACCTGAACGCCTTCACCAGCGACCAGTTCGCCAAGTTCACCTCGGCGCAGGTCGCCGCGATGACCAGCGACCAGATCGGCCACCTGAGCACCGAGGATCTGAATGCCTTCGGTACAGCCCAGTTTGCTGCGCTGAACTCCGACCAGGTCGCCTCGCTGACCTCGGTGCAACTGCCCAAGCTGGAGTCGGCCGACCTGCGTGCCATCACGACAGCGGCCTTCAAGGCGCTGAGCTCCGACCAGATCGCCGACCTGACGAGCGACCAGATCGGTCAGTTGACCTCGGGCCAGATCAATGCCCTGACGACCGACCAGCTGCCGGGTCTCTCCACCGCCGACGTGGTGGCCCTGAGCTCGGCCCAGGTGGCCTCGCTGACGGCCGCCCAGATCGTCAACTTCTCGACGGCCCAGATCGCTGCGATCGAAACCGCCGACCTGAAGTCGCTGGGCACCGCCGCGCTGCGCGCCCTGACGAGCGACCAGCTGGATGCGCTCACCAATGGCCAGTTGCAGGCCCTGACCTCGGCGCAAGTCGCCGCGCTGACGACCGCCCAGGTCCAAGGCCTCAACACCGGTGACCTGAACGCCTTCACCAGCGACCAGTTCGCCAAGTTCACCTCGGCGCAAGTCGCCGCGATGAGCAGCGACCAGATCTCGCACCTCACGACCGAAGACCTCAACGCCCTGGGCACCGCCCAGTTCGCGGCGCTGAACTCCGACCAGGTGGCGGCGCTGACCTCGGTGCAACTGCCCAAGCTGGAGTCGGCCGACCTGCGTGCCATCACGACAGCGGCCTTCAAGGCGCTGAGCTCCGACCAGATCGCCGACCTCACCAGCGACCAGATCGGTCAGCTGACCTCGGGGCAGATCAACGCGCTGACGACCGACCAACTGCCGGGTCTCTCCACCGCCGACGTGGTGGCCCTGAGTTCGGCCCAGGTGGCCTCGCTGACGGCCGCCCAGATCGTCAACTTCTCGACCGCCCAGATCGCCGCGATCGAAACCGCCGACCTGAAGTCGCTCGGCACCGCCGCGCTGCGCGCCCTGACGAGCGACCAGCTGGATGCGCTGACCAACGGCCAGCTGCAGGCCCTGACCTCGGCGCAAGTCGCCGCGCTCACCACGGCCCAGGTGCAAGGCCTCAACACCGGTGACCTGAACGCCTTCACCAGCGACCAGTTCGCCAAGTTCACCTCGGCCCAAGTCGCCGCGATGAGCAGCGACCAGATCGCTCACCTGACCACCGAAGACCTCAACGCCCTGGGCACCGCCCAATTCGCGGCGCTGAACTCCGACCAGGTGGCGGCGCTGACCTCGGTGCAACTGCCCAAGCTGGAGTCCGCCGACCTGCGCGCCATCAGCACGGCCGCCCTGCGCGCGCTGAGCTCGGATCAGGTGGCCGACCTCACCAGCGACCAGATCGCCCAGCTGACCACCGCCCAGGTGGCGGCGCTGAACATCAACCCCGACCAGTTCGGTGGCCTGTCCACGGCCGACGTGGTGGCCCTGAGCTCGGCCCAGATTGCCGCGCTGACCTCGGCCCAGGTGGGCAACCTCTCGACCGCGCAGATCGCCGCGATCGAAACCGCCGATCTGAAGTCGCTGTCGACCTCGGCCCTGCGTGCGCTGACGAGCGACCAGCTCGACGCGCTGACCAACGGCCAGCTGCAGGCCCTGACCTCGGCCCAAGTCGCCGCGCTCACCACGGCCCAGGTGCAAGGTCTGAACACCGGTGACCTGAACGCCTTCACCAGCGACCAGTTCGCCAAGTTCACCTCGGCCCAAGTCGCCGCGATGAGCAGTGACCAGATCGCCCACCTGACCACCGATGACCTGAATGCCTTCGGTACGGCCCAGTTCGCCGCACTGAACTCCAACCAGGTGGCGGCACTGACCTCGGTGCAACTGCCCAAGCTGGAGTCGGCCGACCTGCGTGCCATCAGCACGGCCGCCTTCAAGGCGCTCAGCTCCGACCAGATTTCCGACCTCACCAGCGACCAGATCGGCCAGCTCACCACCGGCCAGATCAATGCGCTGAGCACCGACCAGCTGCCCGGCCTGTCGTCCGCCGACATCGTGGCCCTGAGCTCGGCCCAGGTGGCCTCGCTGACGGCCGCCCAGATCGTCAACCTCTCGACCGCGCATATCGCGGCGATCGAGACCGCCGACCTGAAGGCGCTGAGCACCTCGGCCCTGCGTGCCCTCACCAGTGACCAGCTCGATGCGCTGACCAACGGCCAGCTGCAGGCCCTGACCTCGGCCCAGGTGGCCGCGCTCACCACCGCCCAGGTGCAAGGCCTGAACACCGGTGACCTGAACGCCTTCACCAGCGACCAGTTCGCCAAGTTCACCTCGGCCCAGGTGGCCGCGATGACCAGCGACCAGATCGCCCACCTCACCACCGAGGACCTGAACGCCTTCGGCACGGCCCAGTTCGCCGCGCTGAATTCCGACCAGGTGGCGGCGCTGACCACGGTGCAACTGCCCAAGCTGGAGTCCGCCGACCTGCGTGCCATCAGCACCGCGGCGCTGCGCGCCCTCAGCACCGAACAGATCGACGCGCTGACCAGCGACCAGATCGGGGCCATGACCACGGCCCAGGTGGCGGCACTGACCACCAACCCCGACCAGTTCGGCGGCCTGTCCACGGCCGACGTGGTGGCCCTGAGCTCGGCCCAGATCGCCGCGCTGACCTCGGCCCAGGTGGGCAACCTCTCGACCGCGCAGATCGCCGCGATCGAAACCGCCGATCTGAAGTCGCTGTCGACCTCGGCCCTCCGTGCGCTGAGCAGTGACCAGCTGGATGCCCTGACCAACGGCCAACTGCAGGCCCTGACCTCGGCCCAAGTCGCCGCGCTGACGACCGCCCAGGTACAAGGCCTCAACACCGGCGACCTGAACGCCTTCACCAGCGACCAGTTCGCCAAGTTCACCTCGGCCCAGGTCGCCGCGATGAGCAGCGACCAGATCTCGCACCTGAGCACCGAGGACCTGAACGCCTTCGGCACGGCCCAGTTCGCCGCGCTGAATTCCGACCAGATCGCCTCGCTGACCTCGGTGCAGCTGCCCAAGCTGGAGTCCGCCGACCTGCGTGCCATCACGACGGCGGCCTTCAAGGCGCTCAGCTCCGACCAGATCGCGGCACTGACCAGCGACCAGATCGGCCAGCTCACCACCGGCCAGATCAATGCGATGACCACCGACCAGCTGGCGGGCTTCGCCACGGCCGACATCGTCGCCCTGAGCTCGGCCCAGGTGGCCTCGCTGACCTCGGCCCAGATCGTCAACTTCTCGACCGCGCATATCGCCGCGATCGAGACCGCCGACCTGAAGTCGCTGTCGACCTCGGCCCTGCGTGCGCTGACCAGCGACCAGCTCGATGCCCTCACGAATGGCCAGCTGCAGGCCCTGACCTCGGCGCAGGTCGCCGCGCTCACCACGGCACAGGTCCAAGGCCTGAACACCGGTGACCTGAACGCCTTCACCAGCGACCAGTTCGCCAAGTTCACCTCGGCGCAAGTCGCCGCGATGACCAGCGACCAGATCTCGCACCTGACCACCGAAGACCTGAATGCCTTCGGCACGGCCCAGTTCGCCGCGCTGAACTCCGAGCAGGTCGGATCGCTGACCTCGGTGCAGCTGCCCAAGCTGGAGTCGGCGGACCTGCGTGCCATCAGCACGGCAGCCCTGCGCGCCCTCAGCACCGACCAGATCGCCGCCCTCACGAGCGACCAGATCGGTTCGATGACGACCGCCCAGGTCGCGGCGCTGAACACCAACCCGGATCAGTTCGCCGGCCTGAACACCGCTGCCATCGTCGCGATGAGCTCGGCCCAGATCGCCGCGCTGACCTCGGCACAGATGGCCAATCTCTCGACCGCGCAGATCGCCGCGATCGAGACCGCCGATCTGAAGTCGCTGTCGACCTCGGCCCTGCGTGCGCTGAGCAGTGACCAGCTCGACGCCCTGACCAACGGCCAGCTGCAAGCGCTGACCTCGAGCCAGGTCGCCGCACTGACCACCGCCCAAGTGCAAGGTCTGAACACCGGTGACCTGAACGCCTTCACCAGCGACCAGTTCGCCAAGTTCACCTCGGCCCAAGTCGCCGCGATGAGCAGCGACCAGATCGCTCACCTGACGACCGAAGACCTCAACGCCCTGGGCACGGCCCAATTCGCGGCGCTGAACTCCGACCAGGTGGCGGCGCTGACCTCGGTGCAGCTGCCCAAGCTGGAGTCCGCCGACCTGCGTGCCATCACGACGGCGGCCTTCAAGGCGCTCAGCTCCGACCAGATCGCGGCACTGACCAGCGACCAGATCGGCCAGCTCACCACCGGCCAGATCAATGCGATGACCACCGACCAGCTGGCGGGCTTCGCCACGGCCGACATCGTCGCCCTGAGCTCGGCCCAGGTGGCCTCGCTGACCTCGGCCCAGATCGTCAACTTCTCGACCGCGCATATCGCCGCGATCGAGACCGCCGACCTGAAGTCGCTGTCGACCTCGGCCCTGCGTGCGCTGACCAGCGACCAGCTCGATGCCCTCACGAATGGCCAGCTGCAGGCCCTGACCTCGGCGCAGGTCGCCGCGCTCACCACGGCACAGGTCCAAGGCCTGAACACCGGTGACCTGAACGCCTTCACCAGCGACCAGTTCGCCAAGTTCACCACCGCCCAGGTGGCGGCAATGAGCAGCGACCAGATCGGCCACCTCACCACGGAGGACCTCAACGCCCTGGGCACCGCCCAGTTCGCCGCGCTGAACTCCGAGCAGGTCGGTTCGCTGACCTCGGTGCAACTGCCCAAGCTGGAGTCGGCGGATCTGCGTGCCATCAGCACGGCGGCCCTGCGCGCCCTCAGCACCGACCAGATCGCTGCCCTCACGAGCGACCAGATCGGCAGCATGACGACCGCCCAGGTCGCGGCGCTGAACACCAACCCGGATCAGTTCGCCGGCCTGAACACCGCCGCCATCGTGGCGATGAGCTCGGCCCAGATCGCCGCGCTGACCTCGGCGCAGATGGCCAATCTCTCGACCGCGCAGATTGCGGCCATCGAGACCGCCGATCTGAAGTCGCTCAGCACCTCGGCCCTGCGTGCTCTCAGCAGTGACCAGCTCGACGCCCTGACCAACGGCCAGCTGCAAGCGCTGACCTCGAGCCAGGTCGCCGCACTGACCACCGCCCAAGTGCAAGGTCTGAACACCGGTGACCTGAACGCCTTCACCAGCGACCAGTTCGCCAAGTTCACCTCGGCCCAAGTCGCCGCGATGAGCAGCGACCAGATCGCTCACCTGACGACCGAAGACCTCAACGCCCTGGGCACGGCCCAATTCGCGGCGCTGAACTCCGACCAGGTGGCGGCGCTGACCTCGGTGCAGCTGCCCAAGCTGGAGTCCGCCGACCTGCGTGCCATCACGACGGCGGCCTTCAAGGCGCTCAGCTCCGACCAGATCGCGGCACTGACCAGCGACCAGATCGGCCAGCTCACCACCGGCCAGATCAATGCGATGACCACCGACCAGCTGGCGGGCTTCGCCACGGCCGACATCGTCGCCCTGAGCTCGGCCCAGGTGGCCTCGCTGACCTCGGCCCAGATCGTCAACTTCTCGACCGCGCATATCGCCGCGATCGAGACCGCCGACCTGAAGTCGCTGTCGACCTCGGCCCTGCGTGCGCTGACCAGCGACCAGCTCGATGCCCTCACGAATGGCCAGCTGCAGGCCCTGACCTCGGCGCAGGTCGCCGCGCTCACCACGGCACAGGTCCAAGGCCTGAACACCGGTGACCTGAACGCCTTCACCAGCGACCAGTTCGCCAAGTTCACCACCGCCCAGGTGGCGGCAATGAGCAGCGACCAGATCGGCCACCTCACCACGGAGGACCTCAACGCCCTGGGCACCGCCCAGTTCGCCGCGCTGAACTCCGAGCAGGTCGGTTCGCTGACCTCGGTGCAACTGCCCAAGCTGGAGTCGGCGGATCTGCGTGCCATCAGCACGGCGGCCCTGCGCGCCCTCAGCACCGACCAGATCGCTGCCCTCACGAGCGACCAGATCGGCAGCATGACGACCGCCCAGGTCGCGGCGCTGAACACCAACCCGGATCAGTTCGCCGGCCTGAACACCGCCGCCATCGTGGCGATGAGCTCGGCCCAGATCGCCGCGCTGACCTCGGCGCAGATGGCCAATCTCTCGACCGCGCAGATTGCGGCCATCGAGACCGCCGATCTGAAGTCGCTCAGCACCTCGGCCCTGCGTGCTCTCAGCAGTGACCAGCTCGACGCCCTGACCAACGGCCAGCTGCAAGCGCTGACCTCGAGCCAGGTCGCCGCACTGACCACCGCCCAAGTGCAAGGTCTGAACACCGGTGACCTGAACGCCTTCACCAGCGACCAGTTCGCCAAGTTCACCTCGGCGCAAGTCGCCGCGATGAGCAGCGACCAGATCGCTCACCTGACGACCGAAGACCTCAACGCCCTGGGCACGGCCCAATTCGCGGCGCTGAACTCCGACCAGGTGGCGGCGCTGACCTCGGTGCAGCTGCCCAAGCTGGAGTCCGCCGACCTGCGTGCCATCACGACGGCGGCCTTCAAGGCGCTCAGCTCCGACCAGATCGCGGCACTGACCAGCGACCAGATCGGCCAGCTCACCACCGGCCAGATCAACGCGATGACCACCGACCAGCTGGCGGGCTTCGCCACGGCCGACATCGTCGCCCTGAGCTCGGCCCAGGTGGCTTCGCTGACCTCGGCCCAGATCGTCAACCTCTCGACCGCGCATATCGCCGCGATCGAGACCGCCGATCTGAAGTCGCTGTCGACCTCGGCCCTGCGCGCGCTGACCAGCGACCAGCTCGATGCGCTGACCAATGGCCAGCTGCAGGCGCTGACCAGCGCCCAGGTGGTGGCCCTGGGTACCGACCAGGTGCGCAGCCTCAACACCGGTGACCTGAATGCGCTGACCTCGGATCAGTTCGCCAAGTTCACCACCGCCCAGGTGGCGGCGCTGAGCAGCGACCAGATCTCGCACCTCACCACGGAGGACCTCAACGCCCTGGGCACCGCCCAGTTCGCCGCGATGACCACCGAGCAGGTGGCGGCCTTCACCTCGGTGCAGCTGCCCAAGCTGGAGTCGGCGGACCTGCGTGCCATCAGCACGGCGGCCCTGCGCGCCCTCGGCACCGATCAGATCGCTGCCCTCACGAGCGACCAGATCGGCAGCATGACGACCGCCCAGGTCGCCGCGCTGAACACCAACCCGGATCAGTTCGCCGGCCTGAACACCGCCGCCATCGTCGCGATGAGCTCGGCCCAGATCGCCTCGCTGACCTCGGCCCAGATGGCCAACTTCTCGACCGCACAGATCGCGGCCATCGAGACGGCGGACCTGAAGGCCTTGTCGACCTCGGCCCTGCGTGCGCTGAGCAGTGACCAACTGGATGCGCTGACCAACGGCCAGCTGCAGGCCCTCACCTCCACGCAAGTGGCGGCGCTGACCACCGACCAGGTACGCGGCCTCAACACCGGGGATCTGAATGCACTGACCTCGGATCAGTTCGCCAAGCTGACCTCGGCCCAGGTGGCCGCGATGAGCAGCGACCAGATCTCGCACCTCACCACGGAGGACCTCAACGCCCTGGGCACCGCACAGTTCGCGGCGATGAGCACCGAACAGGTGGCGGCGCTGACCTCGGTACAGCTGCCCAAGCTGGAGTCCGCCGATCTGCGTGCCATCAGCACCGCGGCCCTGCGCGCCCTGAGCTCGGATCAGATTGCCGACCTCACGAGCGACCAGATCGGCCAGCTCACCACCGGCCAGATCGGCGCGCTCACCAGCGAGCACCTGCCGGGCCTGAGCACGGCCGACGTCGTGGCCCTGAGCTCGGCACAGATCGCGGCGCTGAGCTCGGCCCAGATCGTCGACTTCTCGACCGCGCAGATCGCGGCCATTGAAAGCGCCGATCTGAAGTCGCTCGGCACCTCCGCCCTGCGTGCGCTGAGCAGCGACCAGCTCGATGCCCTGAGCAACAGCCAGCTGCAGGCGCTCACCTCGGCCCAGGTGGCTGCACTCACCACCGAGCAGGTGCGCGGCCTCAACACCGGGGATCTGAACGCGCTGACCTCGGATCAGTTCGCCAAGTTCACCTCGGCCCAGGTGGCCGCGATGAGCAGCGACCAGATCGGCCACCTCACCACGGAGGACCTCAACGCCCTCGGGACGGCGCAGTTCGCGGCAATGACCAGCGAGCAGGTGGCGGCCTTCACCTCGGTGCAGTTGCCCAAGCTGGAGTCCGCGGATCTGCGTGCCATCGGGACCGCAGCGCTGCGCGCGCTCAGCTCCGACCAGATCGCAGCCCTCAGCAGCGATCAGATCGGCCAGCTCACCACCGGCCAGGTGGCGGCGCTGGGCTCCGACCAGATCGGCGGCCTGGCCACCGCGGACATCGTCGCACTCGGCTCGGCCCAAGTGGCGGCGCTGACCTCGGCCCAGATCGTCGACTTCTCGACCGCCCAGATCGCGGCGATCGAGACCGCCGACCTCAAGGCCCTGGGCACTGCCACGCTGCGCGCGCTGAGCAGCGATCAGCTCGATGCGCTGAGCAACGGCCAGCTGCAGGCGCTGAGCTCCAGCCAGATCGCGGCCCTGGGTACCGACCAGATCCTGAGCCTGAACACCGCCGACCTGAACGCCTTCACCAGCGATCAGTTCAGCAAGTTCACCTCGGCCCAGGTGGCGGCCTTCAGCACCGACCAGATCAAGCACCTCACCACGGACGATCTGAACGCCCTGGGTACCGCGCAGTTCAACGCCCTCAGCACCGACCAGGTAATGGCGCTGAGCACGCTGCAGATCAGCAATCTGGAAACCGCCGATCTGCGCGCCCTGAGCTCCAACTCGCTGCGCTCGCTGACCAGCGACCAGCTCGATGCCCTCACGGCCAACCAGCTGCAAGCGCTGGGCGGCCAGGTCATCCTGCTGACCACCGACCAGCTGGCCGGCCTGTCGAGCACCGATCTGAACGCCTTCTCGTCCACGCAGTTCGGTGTCATGACCAGCGCCCAGGTGCAGGGCTTCACCACGCTGCAGATCGCCAACCTGGAGACGGCCGACCTGAAGGCCCTCAGCACCGCGGCGATCGGCGCCCTGCACACCGATCAGTGGGCGGCCATCACCTCGACGCAGATCGGCGTGCTGTCCACCTCGCAGATCGTGGCCATGACCACCGAGCAGGCCTCCGTGCTGAGCTCCGACCAGGTGCTGGGCTTCAGCACCACCCAGGTGGTGGCGCTGGAGTCCAGGGACATCGCGGCCATGACCATGGAAGCGGCGGGTGCCTTCACCAGTGCGGACATCCAGGTCATGAGCGGTGCGCAGCTCGGCGCCCTGCTGGCGGTCTCGCCCATCGTGCTGGACCTGAATGGCGACGGTGTCAGCACCACCAGTGCGGCCAACGGCGTCAACTTCGACCTGCTGGGCATCGGCCACAACTCCAAGGTCGGCTGGGCGGCGGCGACCGACGGTCTGCTGGTGATGGACCGCAACCATGACGGCGTCATCAACGACGGCCGCGAGCTGTTCGGTGCCGGCACCCTGCTGGCCGACGGCAAGCGCGCCGGCGATGGCTTCACCGCGATGGCGGCGGAGGACAGCAACCACGATGGCAAGCTGACGGCGGCCGACGCCCATTACCAGGACCTGCGTGTCTGGGTGGACGCCAACCACGACGGCAAGACCGATGTCGGCGAGCTGAAGACGCTCACCGAGCTCAACATCGTCGAGCTGGACCTGCACGCCAGCAAGGGCTCCGCGGTCGACAACGGCAATCTGCTGGGCCTGGTATCGGGCTACAAGACCGCCGATGGTGCCGACCATGCGATGGCCGACGTCTGGTTCGCCAAGGACAAGACGGCCAGCGGCGAGCCCGCGCATGCCGAGGTCAAGCTGCATGACCTGCTGGCGGCGCCGAGCGTCGAGGTCTTGCCCGGCGGTGGCGTGCTGACGGCGCAGCAGCACCGCGACGCCGAGCTGCATGCCCATCTGTTGCCGCTCAAGCGACCGGAGGACGACGAGAACAAGGGCGTGCCGCTGATCTGATGCAGCATCAACCTGCCTGAGCGGCGGAGGGCGGAGGTGGGGCCTGCGTGCACCACCTCCGCCCGCCGCGTATCTGCAACCAAGGCCACACGTCGCGATGCTTGGCTCCATCACCCAGCGCCTGCTGACCCTGTTCGGCCAGGCCCCGCCCCCGGACCCGCTGGCCATCAGCGATGCCGAGGCGGCCGCGCTCACCTCGACCCAGATCGCGGCGATGAGCACGGCCCAGCTCAATGCCCTGAGCGCGGTGCAGTTCGCCAACCTGACGAGTGCGCAGCTGCCCGGCATCACCACCCAGCAAATGTCCAAGCTGGAGACGCGCGACCTGGCCTCGCTCAGCACCGCCAATCTGCAGCTGCTCTCCAGTGCCCATATCAACGCCCTCACCTCGGCGCAGACACCGGCCCTCACCGCCTTCCAGGTGGCGGCGCTCACCACCCAGCAGATCGCCAAGCTGGGCACGGCGGACCTGAACGCCTTCAGCAGCAAGCAGTTCGCGGCCTTCACCAGCAGCCAGGTGCTGGCCTTCAGCAGCGCCCAGCTGGGCGCGCTGGAAAGCGCCGATCTGGCCACCCTCTCCACCCAGGTGATGGCCAGTCTGACGACGGCGCAGATCGTGGGCCTGGGCACGGCGCAGTTCGCCGCGCTGAGCAGCCAGCAACTGGCGGCGCTGGGCCCCAGCCAGATCGCCGCGATCGAGACGCGCGATATCGCCAAGCTCGCCACCCAAGGGCTCAGGGCGCTCACGCCGGAACAGCTGGACGCCGTCAGCACGGCGCAGATGCGCGCGCTCTCCTCGGCCCAGCTGGAGGCACTGAGTTCGACCCAGCTGCAATCGCTCAGCGAGGCCCAGGTGGCGGCGATCGCCAGCCAGCAGCTTGGCAAGCTCACGCCCGACACCCTCAACGCGCTGAGCTCGGACCAGTTCGCCGCCCTCACCAGCGCCCAGGTGGCGAGCCTGAACACGGCCCAGATCGCCGCGCTGGAGCTGGAAGACCTGGCGGCGCTCAGCACCGCGGGCATCAAGGCCCTGGGCAGCGCCGCGATGGCGGCCATCAGCCCGGCGGGCATCGCCGCGCTCAGCAGCGATCAGTTCGCCACGCTCAGCTCGGCGCAGACCAGCAGGCTCAGCGCCGGCCAGATCGCCGCGATCGAAACCGCCGATCTGGCGGTGCTCAGCAGCGCCGCCCTGCGCGCGCTGGCGACTCAGCAGCTCGGCGGCCTGACGGCCGAGCAGCTGCTCTCGCTGAGCACGCTGCAAGTGGCGGCGCTCACCACCGCCCAGCTGGCGGCGCTGACGAGCAGCCAGCTCAACGCGCTCGACAGCGGCCAGTTCGCCGCACTCGGCTCGGCCCAGGCGGCGGCGCTGCGCCCGGATCAGATCGCCAAGCTGGAGCTGGAGGACCTCGCCGCGCTCAGCAGCGCCGCCATCAAGGCGCTCGGCACCCTGGCCATTAGTGCGCTGCAGCCGCAGCAGATTGCCGCGCTGACCTCCAGCCAGTTCACCGCCTTCGGCTCGGGCCAGATGGCGGCGCTGAAGGCCGCGCAGATCGGCGCGATCGAGACCCAGGACCTGGTGGCCCTGGGCACGGCCGCGATCCGCGGCTTTGCCGACTCGCAGCTGCAAGGCCTGACCCCCGCGCAGATCGCCGCCCTCACGCCGGCCCAGGTGGCGGCCTTCAGCAACCATCAGCTGGCGGCCCTGAGCACGCAGGCGCTCAACGGCCTCAGCACCACCCAGTTCGCCGCCCTCACGAGCGCCCAGATCGCGGCGCTGACGCCACTGCAGATCAGCAAGCTGGAAACCGCCGATGTGGCGGCCATCAGCACCAGCGCGCTGCGCGGGCTGGGCAGCACCGGTATCGCGGCGCTCAGCAGCGCCGCCATCGTGGCGCTGAGCACCACCCAGTTCGCCGCCCTCAGCACGGCCCAGGTCGTGGCGCTCAGCTCCAACCAGATCGCAGCGATCCAGACCCAGGACATCGCGGCCATCTCCACCGCGGCCTTCAAGGCCTTGACGCCGGCCCAGTTCGAAGCCCTCAGCAGCGCCCAGCTGGGGGCTCTGTCGCCCAGCCAGGTGGCCTTGCTGAGCAGCGCCCAGCTGGGTGCGCTCGCCACCCAGGTGCTGAACTCGCTGGGCACGGCGCAGTTTGCCGCGCTCAGCAGCGCGCAGCTGGCCGGCCTCAGCCCGACCCAGGTGGCGGCGCTGGAAACCGCCGACCTGGCGGCCATCAGCAGCAGCGGCTTGCGTGGCTTCAACGCCGGCGCCCTGGCTAGCCTTGGCACGGCCGCCATCGTGGCCCTGGGCACCCAGCATTTCGCGGCGCTCACGTCGGCCCAGGTGGCGGGCTTCAGCAGCAGCCAGATCGCCGCCATCGAGACGCGCGACATCGCCGCCCTGGCCACCGCCGCCTTCAAGGCCCTGAGCCCCGCCCAGTTCGAGGGCCTGGGCACGGCCCAGATGGCGGCCCTGGTGCCGGCGCAGATCGCCCAGCTGGGCTCGGCCCAGCTGGCGGCGCTCTCCACCCAGGTGCTGAATGCCCTCGGCACGGCCCAGTTCGCGGCGCTCGGCAGCGCCCAGGTGGCAGGGCTCAGCACCCTGCAGATCGCCGCGCTGGAGACCGCCGACCTGGCGGCCCTCAACAGCAGCGCGATCCGCGGCCTCAGCGCCAGCGCCTTTGCCGGCCTCAGCACCGCTGCCATCGTCGCGCTGAGCACGCAGCAGTTCGCCAACCTGACCACCGCGCAGGTGGCGGCCCTGCAGTCGCAGCAGATCGCGGCGATCGAGACGCGCGACCTCGCCGTGCTCTCCAGCGCCTCGCTGCGCGCGCTGGCGCCCGAGCAGGTGGCCGGCCTCAGCACCGCCCAGATCGCCGCGCTCACGCCCACCCAGGTCGGCTCGCTCACCACCGCCCAGGTGGCGGGCCTGTCCACCGAGGACCTGAACGCCCTCAGCCCGGTGCAGTTCGCGCGCCTGTCCACCGCCCATATCGCCACCCTCACCAACGAGCAGGTGGCGTCCATCGGCACCAGCCTGTTCGCCACCCTCAGCACCGCCCAGGTCAGCGCCTTCACGACGGCCCAGATCCGCTCGATCAGCACCGCCGACATCGTGGCCTTCACCACCGCACAGATCCCGGGCCTGCAGACCGAGGACATCGCGGCCATGAGCACGGCCCAGATCGCCGCCTTCGAGGTGGCCGATATCGGCGTCATGACGGGCGCGCAGCTGAGCGCCTATTTCCTCGCCACCCCGGTGATGCTGGACCTGAACGGCGACGGCGTGCGCACCCTGGCCGCCGCCCAGGGCGTGCAGTTCGACCTGAACGCCAGCGGCCATGCCGGCAAGGTGGCCTGGGTGGCGCCCAGCGACGGCCTGCTGGCCATGGACCGCAACCACGACGGCCGCATCAACGACGGCAGCGAGCTGTTCGGCAGCGCCACCCGCCTGCCCGACGGCAGCCGCGCGCGCGATGGCTTTGCCGCCATGGCGGCGCTGGACAGCAACCACGACGGCAAGCTCAGCGCCGCCGACCACGATTTCAAGGACCTGCGCGTCTGGGTCGATGCCAACAGCAATGGCCAGAGCGACGCGGGCGAGCTCAAGACCCTGGCCGAGCTGGGCATCACCGAGCTGCACCTGCAGGCGCAGCCCGGCAAGGAGATCGACCACGGCAATCTGCTGGGCCTGACGGCCAGCTACCGGCGCGAGGACGGCAGCAGCGCGGCGCTGGCCGACGTCTGGCTCACCGGCGAGGGCACGCGCGGCAGCCAGCAGGCCGCCGCTGTTTCCACACTTCCGCCGCTGACCGAGCTGCTGGCCCCGGCGGCAACGCCACCCCTGCCCGAAGCGCCGCTGCCGATGCAGGAGCGGCATGCGGAGAGCCCCGCAGCGCTGCTCGCGCACACGCACCAGGCCTGGCGCGACGAGGGCTGGCAGCAGCTGCCACTGATATAGCCGCTGATTTAGCCAGCAAAGCCCCGGCGTCTCCCCGGGCTCGGGGCCGGCGCGCTGTGCTCTACTCTTGGCCATGAGCCAGATCGATCCGCGCGCCCATCTCGACCCCAGCGCCAGCCTGGCACCCGGCTGCGTGCTGCGCAGCGGCGCCTATGTGGGCGCCGGCGTGTGCCTCGAGGCCGGCGTGCAGCTGGATGCCAACGCCGCCCTGGTGGACTGCGAGGCCGGCCAGACCACCAGGCTGTGCCAGGGCGTGCGCGTCGGCGCCAACGCCACCGTGCTGGCCGGCGTGGTGATCGCGGCCAAGGCCGTCGTGCGGCCGGGCTCGGTGGTGACGCGCGCGGTGCCGCCCAACGCCATCGTCGAGGGCAACCCGGCCACCATCGTCGGCTATGTCGACACCTTGCACGAGGCCGCCGCGGCGCTGCGGCCGGCGCCCGGCAGCGGTCCGGCCAGCGTCGAAACCACCAGCGTGCGCGGCGTCAGCGTGCACCAGTTCCCGATCGTGCCGGACATGCGCGGCAACCTCACGGTGGGCGAATTCGAGCGCCAGATCCCGTTCACGCCCAAGCGCTACTTCAT
Source organism: Paucibacter sediminis (assembly GCF_030254645.1). Classification (NCBI taxonomy): domain Bacteria; kingdom Pseudomonadati; phylum Pseudomonadota; class Betaproteobacteria; order Burkholderiales; family Sphaerotilaceae; genus Roseateles; species Paucibacter sediminis. The sequence continues at coordinate 4,027,976 of NZ_CP116346.1, read as the reverse complement.
GGTGTTCGGCGTGCCAAGCCGCGAGATCCGCGGCGAACATGCGCATCGCCGCTGCCACCAGTTCCTGATCTGCCTGCGCGGCAGCTGCTCGGTGGTGGCCGACGACGGCGAGCGCAAGGTCGAGGTGGAGCTGAACGCACCCAACCGCGGCCTCTACCTGCCCCCGATGACCTGGGGCATCCAGTACAAGCACACGCCCGATGCCTTGCTGATGGTGTTCGCCTCCGATTACTACGACGCCAGCGACTACATCCGCGATTACGCGGACTTCCTGCAGGCCGTGCAAACCACGAGAGCCCATTGACGACATGCCCGTCCCCTTTCTCGACCTCAAGCAGATCAACCTGGCGCACAAAGACGCGCTGATGCAGGCCTTCGAGCGTGTGCTCGATTCCGGCTGGTTCATCATGGGCGAGGAGCTCAAGCGCTTCGAGCAGGCCTGGGCCGACTACTGCGGCGCGCGCCATTGCGTGGGCGTGGCCAACGGCCTGGATGCGCTGGCGCTGTCGCTGCGGGCCATGGACATCGGCCCGGGCGACGAGGTCATCGTGCCCTCCAACACCTATATCGCCAGCTGGCTGGCCGTTACCCATGTGGGCGCCACGGTGGTGCCGGTGGAGCCCGACCCGGCGAGCTTCAATATCGACCCGGCGCGCATCCAGGCCGCCATCACGCCGCGCACCCGCGCCATCATGCCGGTGCATCTGTACGGCCAGGCGGCCGATCTGGAGCCCATCCTGGCGCTGGCCCAGCGCCATGGCCTGCGCGTGCTGGAGGACGGCGCCCAGGCCCATGGTGCGCGCTACCAGGGCCAGCGCCTGGGCGCCCATGGCGACGCGGTGGCCTGGAGCTTCTACCCCGGCAAGAACCTCGGCGCCCTGGGCGATGGCGGCGCTATCACCACCAACGATGCGGCCCTGGCCGAGCGCCTGCGCGCGCTGCGCAACTATGGCTCCAAGCGCAAGTACCACAACAAGGTGATCGGCTACAACTCGCGCCTTGACGAGTTGCAGGCCGCCCTGCTGAACGCCAAGCTGGGCGCACTGGATGCCGAGAACGCACAACGCGCCGCGGTGGCCGCCCAATACCTCGCCGGTCTGGCGGGCCTGGCCGGCAAGGGCCTGGGCCTGCCCAAGGTGCCGGACCATGGCGAGCCGGTCTGGCATCTGTTCGTGGTGCGGCATGCGCAGCGCGACCTGCTGGCGCTGCGCCTGGCCGAGGCCGGCATCGCCACGGTGATCCACTACCCGGTGGCGCCGCATCTGCAGCCGGCCTATGCCTTCATGGGCCAGGGCCCGGGCAGCTATCCGATCTCCGAGGCCATGCACCGCGAGGTGCTGAGCCTGCCCATCGGCCCGACCCAGACCGAGGCCGAGACGCGCGAGGTGATCGCGGCGCTGAAGCAGACCCTGGCCGGCCTCTGACCGCAAGACCCGGCCCCATGGACATCACCACCCTGATCCCGGCCTACAAGCCCAAATACATCCGCGAGCTGCTGGGCTGCCTGCGCCACCAGACCCACCCCTCCAAGCGCATCCTGATCTCGGACGACAGCCCGGGCGGCGAGTTCCGCCAGGCGCTCATGTCCGAGGCCCACCAGGCATTGCGCCAGCGCCTCAATATCGAGGTGATCGAGGGGCCGCGCCAGGGTGCCTATGCCAACGTCAAGCACCTGATACGGCAATGGAACGGCAGCTCCGAGCTGGTGCACCTGCTGTTCGACGACGACGTCATCTACCCCGAGTTCTACCAGCGCCATCTGGTCACCCATGCCTCGGCCGAGCTCTCCTGCAGCATCAGCCGGCGCTGGACCGCCAACGAGACCGGCCTGCCCCTGGTGGTGGGCCTGCCGGTGCCGCCCCAGGTGGCCCAGCATCCCAACCGCCTGCTGATGCTGGACAGCGACGTGGTCTTCATGACCACGGTGGCCAAGTGCGAGAACTGGTTCGGCGAGTTTTCCAATGCGGTGCTGCGCGCCAGCAGCTGCGAGCTGCTGCTCCGGCCCGAGCTGGGTGGCGTGTCCTACGCCGGCATCTGGGACCTGGGCTTCTTCGTCAACGCCAGCCTGCACGGGCCCATCGGTTTCATCCAGGATCATCTGGGCTTCTTCCGCGTCGGCGGCAGCGGCAATTCGGCGGACCGGAACGGCCCGTTCATGAAGGGTGCCTTCCTGGGCTATACCGCGCTGGCGATGGGCGCGCACCGGCTCGGCCGCCTGAGCCGCGAGCAGTTGCTGGCCTGCTACCGCGTCATCGGCCCCTCGCTGCAGCTGGACTATGCCGGGCAGGCCGACATGCAGGAGTTCCTGCGCATCCTGCCGGCGCTGGCAGGTGAGGAGCCGGGCGCCGAAGAGCGCTTCATCCAGGCCTGGACCGAGTTCCAGACCACGCATCGCTTCTGAAATACACCATGGCACTCAAGCTGGAACGCTACCAGGCCCTGATCAGCGGCACCGAGCCCGGCCGGCTGGAGGCGATGGTGCGCAGCCTGCTGGTCCACTACTTCTTCCACGTCTCCAACAAGGCCATCGTCGAGGTGCTGACCGAGTCGCCCACCGCGCCGCGCCGCGTGAACCTGCTCACGCCCACGCAGTTCCTGGGCCATGGCCGCATCCGGCTCGCGCCCGACGTGGTGTTCGGTGTGCCGCTCTCGCCCGGCAGCTATGGCTGCAGCTATGTGGAGGCGCGCACGCCCGGCGCGCTGATCGAGATCGGCGCAGGCACGACGCTCAACAACCGCGCCATGCTGCTCTCCGAGGGCGCCGGCATACGCATCGGCCGGCGCTGCCTGATCGGCACCGACCTGCAAGTGATGGACACGAACGCGCATGAGCTGGCGGTGGCGCGCCGCCATATGGCGGATCAGCAACCGCAGGCGGTGGAGATCGGCGACGATGTCTTCATCGGCTCGAGCGTCATCATCCTCAAGGGCGCGCGCATCGGCGCGGGCTGCATCATCTCGGCCGGCACGGTGGTGAGCCCCAAGTTCCAGGCGCCGCCCAACAGCATCATCGCCGGCAACCCCTGCAGAATCGTCGGCACGGTACCCCAAGCATGAACGAGCAAGCCCACATTCATCCCCTCGCCGACGTGCAGAGCACCCAGCTCGGTGCCGGCACGCGCGTCTGGCAGTTCACCGTGGTGCTGGCCGGCGCGCGCATCGGCCGCGACTGCAACCTCAACGCCCAGGTCTTTGTGGAAAACGATGTGGTGGTGGGCGACCGCGTCACCGTCAAATGCGGCGTGCAGCTGTGGGACGGCATCACGGTGGAGGACGATGTCTTCATCGGCCCCAACGTCACGTTCACCAACGACCGCTACCCGCGCTCCAAGCAGTATCCCGAGGCCTTCCAGCGCACTCTCATCAAGGCCGGCGCCTCGATCGGCGCCAACGCCACCGTGCTGGGCGGCCTGACCATAGGCGCCGGCGCCATGATCGGCGCGGGCAGCGTGGTCACCAAGCATGTGCCAGATGGCGAGCTCTGGGTCGGCAACCCGGCGGTGAGCCGCGGCCCGGTGCCGCGGCCCTAGCCCTCAGTACATGTCCGAGAGGTGCAGGAACTGCGAGTTCCTGGAATCGTCCACGCTGGCGACGATGCGCGCCGGGTCCATGATGTGGTCCATCAGCGTGATGCCGGTGGTGTCGGTGGACGCATTGGCACGATCGTGATCACCGCGGTAGGAGATGCTGGAGACCGGCTGGCCGTTCATCATCTCGCGGTTGCACAGCGCCAGGTATTCCCAGGAGGCGATATGAGTGCGCGCCGCCCAGGGATCGGGGTAGTTGGGCGTGGCCTCGTCGACCGCGCGGCACACCACCGACATATAGCCGCTGTCCTGCCCCGGCACATAGTTGTGCGGGTTCACCGGTGAATGCGGCAGGTAGAGGAAGTCCAGCGGCACCAGGTTGAAGTAGCGCAGCAGGTATTCCAGCATCGGCACCGAGTGGTACCAGAAGGTATTGGTCTCGGTCTGCAGCTTGCCGGCGTTGTTGAACTCGAGGCTGTAGCCCTCGCGTCGCATCACATTGGTGGAGACCACCATCAGCCCGCCCTTCTTGAGGAGCGGCCGGATGCCGGCCAGCACATGCAGGGGCGAGTAGACGTGGTAGAGCACGCCCGAGAGATTGATGAAATCGAAGCCGCCATGGTCCTTGAGCTTGGCGCTCAGGTCATAGAGCAGGCCCACCTGCTGGAAGTCGAAGTTCACGCCATAGACCTGGCGCAGCACGTCCATCTTCTTCTGGCAATGCGGGATGGCGTCGGTGGCCAGCACCTTTCGGGCGCCCTGGCGGCACATCAGCGTGGGGATCAGGCCCTCCATGCTGCCGATGTCCAGGCAGTCCATGCCGCGCAGATTGCAGTTGCGCAACATCATGCGCGGCAGCATCGGCGTCTGCGGCGTGTCCACGCCCCTGGCCATCACGCCGGGGGCCAGCTCGACGCTGTAATACCACCAGTCCTTCAGCACCGAGGCGATCAGTTCGGCATTGTCCAAGGCTTGCTCCTCTGCTTGTCGTTCAACGCAGGCTGGCACCGACGCCGCGGCCCATCGACCACATCATCGCCACCACCTGCTGGGTATCGTAGAGCGCGCTGACGTGGGCCACGCGCATGCCGTAGTAGTCGCCCTCGGCGGCCATCACGTCGAACAGCGAGCGCCGGCCCAGCTGCTGCCATTGCTGCAGCGTGGAGGCGCGCACACGGTCGCTGTTGCGCAGGATCTCGACCACGCGGCGCGCGCGGTCCAGCGAGGCGGCGGCGGCATCGTTCATCTCGATCAGGCGATAACGCTTGGCCTCGATGGCCTCGTCGCGCTGCAACTGCGCCGCCTCGGCGCGGCGCTGCGCGGCGCTCAGGGTGTAGTCGGCGCCGGGTTGCAGCAGGGGGATGTTGACCGACACGCCGCCGGCCCAGTCGGTGGACCTGCCCTGCCCGCCCACCGCCGCGCCGATCACGCTCAGGTTGACGCTGGGCTTCTGGCCGGCGCGCACCGATTCGGCATAGCTGCGCTGCGCCTGCGCCTGCGCGCTGGCCTGGGCCACGTCGGGTGCGTCGAGGATGTCGCGCTCCAGCTCGGCCAGGTCGGGCAGCTTGGTCAGCACCACGCTCATGCTGGCGCTGGCGGGCAGCTTGTCGCCCACCAGGCGGCGCATGCGCACCTCGGTCTGGCGCAGCGTGGTGAGGTTCTGTTCATAGGCCAGCTCGGCCTGCTGCAGGCTCTTCTGTGCCTGCACCAGCTCGCTGGCTCTGCCGCGGTCGGCCTTGGTGATGATTTCCAGCGCGTCCACCAGGCAGGCCATCTTGCGGGCGTACTGGCTGTAGATCTGGCCCACCAGCAGATAGCGGCTGCGGTCCAGCGCCAGCGACACGGTCTGCAGCGCCAACTGCTCCTCCACGCTGCTCTGGCCCAGGCGCGCGGCCTCGGCCAGCGCGACGCGCCACTCGGTCAGCTTGGCGACACGGCCGGCGTCGTAGAGCGGGTAGATCACGTTCAGGTTCAGGCGCGTCTGCGCGCCCTTGGTCTGCTCGATGCCGCGCACCGAGGTATCGACGCCATTGAGCATGCCCACCACGCTGGCGCTGGGCAGGCTGCCGGCCTTGGCCTCGCGGATCTCGGCGTCGGCGGCCTCGCGCAGCAGGCGCATCGCGCCCACCGTGCGGCTGCGCTCGCGTGCCGCATCCATCAGGCTGAGCAGCTGCGCGCGCGGATCGGTGTCGCTGGTCTCCAGGCCATTGGCGCTGCGGCCCGTGCCCGCGGGCGCGGCGTCGTCCTCGTTGCAGCGGCTGGGCGGAACCACCGTCGTTGCAGCCGGCGCCGGCACGGCCGCCTGCTTGCGAGCCACGCTTGCAACCGCCGGCGCGCTGGCCGGCATGGCAACGGGCTTCAGCGGCTGCAGGGCGCCATCGGCGCGCGCTGCGGCGGCGGCACCGGTCTGGCCCAGCGGCATGGCGGCCGCGATGGCCAGCAGGCCGGCGCGCCAATTCGCGTGGGTGAAAAAGTACTTGCTCGACATGAGCAGTACTACATCACAGGGTCGGAAAACTTAAGCGCCAAACAAGCGCCCTTGCGCGGCGCAAATCAGCGCTCGCGCAGCGCTTCCTGCGATTTCATCATCGGCCGCAGCAGATAGCTCAGCACGGTGCGTTCGCCGGTGCGTATCTCCACCTGCGCCGTCATGCCCGGGATCACCGGCAGGGTCTTGCCCTTGAAGTGCAGGTTGTTGCGCTCGGCCGCGACGATGGCGCGGTAGTAGCTGCCCTCGCCGCTCTTGTCGGCACCGTCGCTGATGGCATCGGGGCTGATGACCTCGATCTTGCCCTCCAGCCCGCCGTAGACGTTGAAGTCGTAGCCGGTCAGCTTGACCTCGGCGGTCTGGCCCACGCGCACAAAGCCCACGTCGCGCGGCTTGATGCGCGCCTCCACCAGCACGCGCGGCCCCAGCGGCACGATCTCCATGATGGGCGCGCCGCCGGTGACGATGCCGCCCACGGTGTTGATGCGGATGTTCTTGACCATGCCCTTGACGGGCGAGCGCAGCACGGTGCGGCTCATCGCGTCGTGGCGCACCACCATCTGCTCGTCCACCTGGGCCAGCTCGGTCTTGGCGCGCACCAGATCGCTGCTGGCCTCCTGGCGGAAGCGGCTGATGCGTTCGGCGCGCTGCTGGTGCAGCTCGTTGACCTGGCGGTTCAGGCGCATCACCTCGACGTCCGACATCAGGCCGCGTGCGGCCATGTCCTGGGCCATGCGCTGCTCGCGCTCCACCAGGCCGGCGCTGCGGTTGATGCTGCTCACCGCCTCGTCGAGCAGGCGGCGCCGTGCCTCGAAGGCCTCGGTCTCGGCCTGGGCAATCGCCGGCAGGGCCTGCACCTCGGGCGGGAAGCTCAGGGTCCGGCCATAGGCCTCGGCCTGCAGGCGCGAGACCTGGGCCAGCAGCGCGACGCGCTTGGCCTGGCCCTCGTTCTGCTGCGCCTCGACGCGCGTCGGGTCGAGCTGGGCCAGCTCCTGGCCGGCCTCGACCTGCATGCCCTCGCGCACCAGCAGCTGCTGCAGGATGCCGCTCTCCAGGCTGGCGATGATCTGCTCGCGCCCATCGGGCACCACCTTGCCGTCGCTGCGCGTGATCTCGTCGACGCGCGCGATCGAGGCCCAGGTGATCGCGGTCACCACCACCACCAGCATCAGGTAGATGGCCCAGGTGGCGCGCGGCAGCGGCTCGTTGATCTGCGCGCTCACCGCCGCGGAGACGAACATCGCCTCGTCGGGGCGCAGCGCCAGTTCCTTGCCTTGGGCTTTGTTGGGCTTGGCCATGGCTCAGACCGATGCCGAACGCTGCACCGGCTGGGTGGCCGGATGCATATGCAGATTGGAGGCGCCCGCACCATCCCCGCCGGCGGCCGCCGTGGGCTTGACGCCCGAGAGCGCGGCCAGCACCTGGTCGCGCGGGCCGTCCACCACCAGCTTGCCGCTGTCGATCACCATCACGCGCTGCACCAGCTCCAGCACCGCCGGGCGGTGCGTCACCACGATCAGGGTGCAGGCGCCGGCGGCATCGCGCAGCTGGCGCAGGAAGGCCATTTCGGACTGCGCGTCCATCGAGCTGGTGGGCTCGTCCATCAGCAGGATCTGCGGCTTGGTGACGAGGCTGCGCGCCAGCGCCACCAGCTGGCGCTGGCCGCCCGACAGCAGGCCGCCCATCTCGCCCACCGGCAGATCCCAGCCGAGCGGATGCGCGGCGACCACGCGGTCCAGGCCAGTGAGCTTGGCCACCTCCACCAGGTGCGAGGCATCCAGGTGGGCGCGGCCCATCAGCACGTTGTCGCGCAGCGTGCCGTGGAACAGGCGCGGCTCCTGCGAGACGAAGCCGACGCGGGCGCGGAACTCGGCCGGGTCGATCTGGCGCAGGTCGATGCCGTCCACCTCCACCATGCCCTCGGTGGGCTGGTAGAGCCCGGCCAGCAGGCGCAGGATGGTGCTCTTGCCGCTGCCGATGCGGCCCAGCACGGCGACGCGCTCGCCCGGCTCGATCTTCAGGCTCACGCCCTTCAGCACCTTGGGCGAGGCGACCTGCCCCACCGGCGGGTAGGCAAAGCCAACCTCGTGCAGACCGAGGCGGCCGTTCAGCTTGCTGAGCGGCACATAGTTGCGGCTGGCCTCGCGCTCATTCGGCGCGTTCATCATCTGGTCCAGCGAGATCATGGCGTTGCGCGCGCCCTGGTAGCGCGAGGCCAGCGCCACCAGGCTGCCCAGCGGTGCCAGCGCGCGGCCGGCGAACATCACCGCGCCGATCAGGGCGCCCGAGGTGATCTCGCCATCCTTGATCAGGTAGACGCCCCACACCAGCATCACCAGGGTGATGGCCTGTTGCAGGCTGGCGGAGATATTGCCGCTCCAGCTGGTGAGGTAGCGCGCGCGCAGCGAGGAGGCGGCGGCGATCGACAGGCCGTTCTCATAACGGCGCAGGAAGCGGCCCTCGGCGCCCGAGGTCTTGAGGTCTTCGAGGCCTTCGATCGCCTCCACCAGGGTGCCGTGCAGATCGGCCATCTCGGCCATATTGGTGTGCATGGCCTTGCGCAGATAGCCCTGGATGGCGATGTTGACCGCGATCACCATCGGGATCACAAACACCAGCACCCAGCCCAGCGGCCCGCCGATCACAAAGGTCATGGCCACGAACACCAGCACGAAGGGCAGGTCCGAGAGCGCCGACATGGTGGCCGAGGTGAAGAAGTCGCGCACCACCTCCACCTGCGCCAAGTAATGCGCGTAGGAGCCGGCCGACTGCGGCTTGTGCTCCATGCGCACGCCCAGGGTCTGGCGGAACAGCTTGGAGCCGATGATGAGGTCGGCCTTGCGGCCGGCCAGATCGATCAGATAGCTGCGCAGCTGCCGCGCCACCAGGTCGAACACCAGCGCGATGGCCGCGCCGATCGCCAGCGTCCACAGCGTCACCGTGGCCTGGTGCGGGATCACCTTGTCGTAGATCACCGAGGTCACCAGGCCCGACACCAGCATCAGCACATTGCTGAGCAGGGCCGCCAGCATGGCGGCACGGTAATAGGGCGTGAAGCGCTTGAGCGTGCCCCACAGCCAATGCTGGCTCATCGGCGGCAGCAGGGCATCGCTGCGCTGCTGGGCCTGGGACTGCTCCTGCGGCGTCACCGCGATCATGAAGCCGCTGTATTCGGGCTCCAGCTCGGCCAGGCTGGCGGCGCAGGCCTGGGCCTGCTCGCCCGGGAACACCACCTCGAAGCGCGGCATGCCCTGGGCATCGGGTTCCAGGTGCTTGACCAGCAGGCAGGCATCGCCCTCCTTGAGCAGCAGCACCGCGGGCAGCAGCAAGGGGCTGATGTCCTCGATCGGCTTGCGCAGCAGGCCGGCGTTGTAGCCGGCCTCGCGCATCATGCGCAGCGCCTGGCTGGGCGCCAGCGCGCCCTCCACCGGCATGCCGGCGCGCAGCGATTCGGGCGAGCGGGCGCGGCCATGGTGGCGCGTCAGCCAGGCCAGCGCGGCCAGCAGGGGGTCGACGCTCAGCTCGGCGCGCTCATCCAGCAGCGGATCGGCGGCATGGCCGGGGTCGGCAGGCGCGGGCGCCGGATCGGCCAGGCGCAGGCTCGGCGGGGCGGCCCGCGTCGCGCGCTGGCCACCGTCGAAGAAGGGGTCTTTGCGTTGTGTCACCGATCAACCCATTCCTGCTCGCTTGCGGTTCAGCCGCCCTGACGCTGACGTGCCGCCAGCGCAATGGATTCGAACTGCGCTTCCAGATCGCGCACCATGCCGGGAATATCGAACAGCGGCGAGGCATGGCCATGCTCTTCGAGATAGCGGCGGTAGGAGGCCGCCCTCGCCGGCTGCTGGCCGATCTGGATGGCGCGCTGCTCGTACTCGGCCAAAGAATAGGTCACCAGGTCCGGCAAGCCCACATTCGTCAGCAGGCTGCCGGCCATGCGCGAGATATAGCTGCGGCCAGCGCGCGTCAGCATCGGCGTGTTCATCCACAGGCAGTCGCTGGCGGTGGTGCCGGCGTTGTAGGGGAAGGTGTCCAGCACCAGGTCGGCCAGCACGAAGCGCGCCAGATACTCGGGCGGCGCCACGCGCGGCGCGAAGATCAGGCGTTCCTCGCCGACGCCGTACTCGGCGGCGACGCGCAGCATATTGGCCTTGGCCCAGGCGTTGTCGGCCAGCAGCCACAGCACACTGCCCCGCACCGCCGACAGCACCCGCATCCAGCAGCGGAACATCTCTTCGCTGAACTTGTGGTTGTTGTTGAAGGAGCAGAACACGAAGGCGTCTTCCGGCAGGCCGTACTGGGCGCGCGTGGGACGCGCGCCGATGACGCGCTGGCGGTCGCTGACCTGGTAGCAATGCGGCAGGTAGATCGGCTTCTCGGTGCAGTAGGGCAGATAGTCCTCGGGCATCGCGAAGCGGTCCGCGATGATCCAGTCCACGCCCGGGATGGCCGAGGTGGCGGGCAGGCCCAGGTAGCTGACCTGGATGGGCGCGGGGCGCTGCACCAGGATGTTGGGGCGCGCGCCGCTGGTGAGGCCCTGCAGGTCCACCAGGATGTCGATGCCGGCCTCGGCGATCAGGCGCGCGGCGGTCTGGTCGTCCACGCCGGCCAGGCGCACATGCTGATCCATGGCCTTGAGGATGCGGGCGCGCTGCGCGCTGCCGTCCTCGCGGCTCCAGCAGAAGGCCGTGACCTCGAAACGCTCACGGTCGTGCAGCTCGAACAGCTCGGGCGTCAGCAGGCCCACCGCGTGCATGCAGAGGTCGCCCGAGAGATAGCCGATCTTGATCTTGCCGCTGCGTGGCTTGGCCGCTGCGGCTGCCTCGTGCAGGGGCTTGCCCTTGTAGGCCAGCACCTTCTCGTGCACGAAGCGCTGCGCAATCATCAGCTGCACGGCCGGATCGTCGCTGGCGCTGAGCGTGGCCAGCAGCGAGGTGCTGCGCAGCAGTTGGTTGTGCGTGACCTCGCCGACGGGCTGGTAGACCGGCCAGTCGCATTGCTTCTGGCGGATGTGCACATAGTGCTGCAGCACGTCGGACTGGTCGGCCTTGAGCATCAGGCTCTGGCGCATGCAGGCCTGCGATTCCTCGTAGCGGCGCTGCTCTTCCAGCAGCCGCGCCATATTGTTGAGGGCATGCAGGCGCAGGCTCAGCACGTCCACGCCCATGGTCTCGAACGGGGCTTGCAGCGCCACCACCGCCTGCCAGCAGGCCAGCGCCTCCTCGACGCGGCCCAGATGCTCGCGCTGGTGGCCCAGGTTCAGCTGCGCCTGGGCAAAGCCCGGCTTGAGCTGCAAGGCCATCAGATAGGCCTGCTCGGCCTCGGCGGCACGCCGCAGCGCGCCCAGGATGGTGCCCCAGTTGTAGCAGGCCAGGGGCTTGAGCGGCGAATCGTTGGCGGCGATCCAGGCCTGGTAGAGCTGGGCGGCGGGCTCCAACTGGCCGGCCTGCTGCCAGGCGCTGGCGGTCTCCATCACATCCGCCAGGCTCACCTGACCCGGCTTGCCGGCGCGCGCAATCAGCTCCGCCTTGGCGGCGGCCTGGGCTTCGGAGGCGGTCAGGGTCTTGAGATCGGGCTGGGACATGTCCATGACGGAAGTACCGGCAAAGGTAAAAAAAGGGCACGCGAACCCGCAGGGTCCACGGCGATGTTGCCCAATCGTAGCCTCGCACCCCGCGCCGCGGCCGCCGATTAGCCCCCTCAATCCACCCCTATTTCCAGGCTTGCCGGCTTCCAACGCGGTGCGGATTTGGGCGGTGTTCCCTGCGTTGTTCCGGCTCAAGTTGGCGCATGGGCCCCACCATAATCGCCAGCAGATTGTGGTCTGCGCCGCTCATCCAGCGCGCAACAGGGAGTGTTGGCATGTGCGGAATTGCGGGAATCTGGCTGAAAGAAGCCGCCGACAGCGGGCGCATTGACCGCGCGGTGGAGCATTTCCGCCTCAGCATGCATCACCGCGGCCCGGATGCCTTCGGCGTGCACCGCAGCGAGCGCGCCGCCTTCGTGAACCTGCGCCTGGCCATCGTGGACCGCGCCAGCAGCGGCAACCAGCCCTTTTACGCACCCGACGGCGGCAGCGGCATCGTCTACAACGGCGAGGTCTACAACTGGCAGGAACTGCGTGCGCCGCTAGAGGGCAAGTTCCCGTTCAAGAGCCACACCGACACCGAGGTGGTGCTGGCCAGCCACCTGGCCCAGGGCGACGCCGCCTTCGCCGCACTGAACGGCATGTTCGGCCTGTGCATCTGGAACGAGGCTGACAAGAGCTTCGTGCTGGCGCGCGACCGTTTCGGCGCCAAGCCCCTCTATGTCTACGAAGACGCGCACTGCATCGCCTTCGCCTCCGAGCTCAAGGGCCTGCTGGGCCTGGAGGGCCTGGACCTGACGCCCGATGCCGCCGGCCTGCAGGACTACCTGGCGTTCCGCTACAACCTGGCGCCGCGCACCCTGTTCCAGCGCATCGAGAAGCTGCCGGCCGGCCATCTGCTGCGCTTCGTGAACGGCCAGCGCCGCGAACTGCGGCCCTATGCCCGGCTGGAAATCACCGAGCCGGCGCTGAGCCGCCCGACGCACGACTATGTGGAAGAGCTGGATGCGCTGCTGGCCAGCTCGGTGAAGGGCCAGCTGATGGGCGAGGTGCCGATCGGCGTGCTGCTCTCCGGCGGCCTGGATTCCTCCAGCATCGCCGCCTATGTGCACAAGGCCGGCGCGCACCTGAAGGCCTACAGCATCGGCTTCCCCGAGGTCAACGAGTTCAGCTTCTCGCGCGATGTGGCGCAGCGCTTCGAGCTCGACTATGTGGAGCTGTGCATCACGCAAGACGAGCTGCGCGGCGGCATGGACCGCGTGCTGCGCGAGCTCGACGAACCGATCGCCGACCCCGCCTGCTTTGCGCTCTCGCGCTTGTGTCAGCGCATCCGCGAGGACGTCACCGTGGTGCTGTCGGGCGAAGGCGGCGACGAGCTCTTTGCCGGCTATGGCCACCACCAGCTCGCCACCGTGCCGGGCCTGGGGCGCGACCAGGCCTTCGTCGAGTTCTTCCAGCGCAGTGCCAACAATATCGAGGCCCCGCAGTGGCTGCGCGACAAGGCCATGCCGCTGCAGCACCTGCGCTTCCGCCCGCATTTCGACCGGGCCGACAGCCTGCTCTCGGGCATGCAGAACTTCGAGCTGCACACCTGGCTGCCCGAAGACCTGATGATGAAGGCCGACAAGATTGCAATGGCGCATTCGCTCGAGGGCCGCTTCCCCTTCCTGGACCTGAAGGTGTTCGAGTTCGCCGCGCGCCTGCCGCGCGAGCTCAAGATCCCCACGCCCGGCGCCTCCAAGCAGGTGCTGCGCGATCTGATGCAGCCCCAGCTGCCGCGCTCGGTGCTGGAGCGCCCCAAGATGGGTTTCACCGTGCCGCCGGCCTTCTTCCTGGCACCGCTGCGCGAGCGCTTGGCTGGCGCCATTGAGCAGCTGCGCCATGGAAACCTGGACGGCGTGATGGACCTGGACGCGGTGCGCGCCACCCTCACGCAGTACTACGAGCAGCCCGGCAGTGTGCCGGTCTTCAAGGCCTGGAACCTGGCGGTGCTGCTGCTGTGGTGGGCCGAGGTGCTGCCCGCGTACTTGCCCAAACAGCTGCCCAAGCCCCTGACCCCCGTGATCACCCCAGCGGAGACCCCCGTGACGATTCATCATGTCCTGTGCGACGGGGGCCTGAGCAACCGTTTCAACGCCCTCGCCTTTGCCCTGGTGCTGCGCAACAAGTTCGGCGGCGACTGGCGCATCTCCTGGCCCATCAACAACTGGTGCGGCGCGGCCTTCCACGAGCTGTTCGAATGCGAGCTGCCGGTGGACGAGCTGGGCATCGACCATTACAAGGCGCGCGAGGCCGAGCATCTGCTGCTGATGCATGAGAACCAGGTCGGCTTCTCCGGCGAGCACCTGGTCATCAACCGCCAGTTGCAGGGCTATGAGGACTATGCGCGCCACTTTGCCAGCGGCCGCAGCGTCGTCTACTACAACAACCTGATCCCCGGCTTCGCCAGCTTTGAAGACCTGCGCCAGGCGCTGGCCCAGCTGCGCCCGAACGCTGTTGCGGCCAGGCGCGCGCTGGACTTCTGCCAGCAGCACCACATCGGCCCCGAGGTGGTGGGCCTGCATATCCGCAAGACCGACTTCGGCGACCGCGTCGACGACCAGGCCCTCTTCAAGCAGGCCCAGGGCAGCAGCACGCGCTTCTTCGTCTGCTCCGACGATGCCGAGGTCAACGCTCGCTTTGCCACCCTGCCCAACTGCGCCGTGTTCACGAAGACCGCCTTCCCCGAGAAGATGGTGGCCGAGGCGGGCTGGAACCAGTGGACCCAGGACGGCAACGGCCGCCAGTTCCCCTTCAATATCTCGCGCCCCTCCGCCTCGGTGGTGGAAGGCTTTGTCGATCAACTCATCCTGTCACGGACGGCCATCATGAGCACCTCGAATTCGACCTTTCTGCACACCGCCAAGCTGTTCGGCCAGACGCAGTTCCTCGGCGGGCAGAATGCGCAAGAGGCGGCGCCGGCCATCACCCCACCTCCTCCCATGCCCAAACCCGCGGAGCGTCCCGTGACCCCATTCGACCTCTATGCCTTGCTGAACCTGATCCGCCCCTGGCAGATGAACAGCGACGTCAAGGTGCGCATCGGTGCCCCGCATGACGGCGGCTATGTGATGCCCAGCTCCTCGCGCCGCAGCAACACGGTGCTGTCGATCGGCATCGGCGACGAGGTCAGCTTCGACGACGAGCTGGCCGGCCTGGGCGCGCGCGTGCTGCAGTTCGACCACACCATCGAGGGCAGCCCGAGCCGCCACCCCAACTGCCAGTTCCATCGCCAGGGCTGGGGCGCCAGCGACAGCGCACCGCTGGTCTCGCTGAAGACCATGGTGGGCATGCTGGACTGGAGCCAGGCGCGCCATCCGATCCTGAAGTTCGACACCGAGGGCGCCGAATGGTCCTGCCTGAGCGCGGCCGACAGCGCCGACCTGGCCCGCTTCGAGGTGCTGACCGGCGAGTTCCACGACTTCCACCAGCTGCCCGACCGCGCCTTCTTCGACACCGTGTTCGGCGTCTTCAGCAAGCTCAACGAGACGCACCGCGTCGTGCACCTGCATGCCAACAATGCCGGCGGCATGGTGATGATCGGCGGCGTGCCCTTCCCACGCCTGCTGGAGCTGACCTGGATGCGCATCAGCTCGGCCAGCTTCTACGGCCATTCCAACGAGCCCATCCCCGGCCCGCTGGACCGTCCCAACGTGCCCCAGCTGCCCGACCTGCATCTGCGCGCCTTCTGAACGGCCGGCCGCCATGAGTGCAACAGCCAGCTTTCAGGACTATGTGCAGGCGCTGGAGCGCCAGGCCGGCGAGGATGCCAAGGGCATCACGGCGCGCCTGCAGGCCGCTGGCACGCCGCAGCGCGGCCTGTTCATCGACTGCGGCTCCAATCTGGGCCAGGGCTTTGGCCAGTTCTCGCGCTACTTCCTGCCGCGCGACTTCGACTATGTGCTGATCGAGCCCAACCCCAATTGCTGGCCGGCGCTGGAGAAGATCGTGGCCGCCGGCGAGGGTCGCATCGAGCTGCTCAAACAGGCCGCCGGCACCAAGGTCGGCGTGGTGCAGTTCTTCGGCCTGGAGCAGGACCCGACCTCGCAGGGCGGCTCGATGCTGGCCGAGCACAACAGCAAGTACTACGCCGCCAACGCCGCCACCGCGCTCGACGTGCCCTGCTTCTCGCTGGCGCAGCTGATCGAGGACGCGCGCGCCCGCTATCCCAGCGTGGTGCTCAAGCTCGACATCGAGGGCGGCGAGTACGAGGTGCTGCCCGACCTGATCGCGCGCGGCGCCCACAAGCTGCTGGACGCCGCCTACATCGAGTTCCACTCGCAGTACATGGCCGAACCCAAGGGCGCGGTCTACCGCGAACTTGAGGCGCGGCTGAAGGCACAAATCGTTCACGACCAGGTTCCGCTGCGGATCTGGTTCTAGGAGCCAACGCATGACCTTTTCGCTCTTTCCACGTTTGCGCGAACTGGGTCTGCCCGCCCCCGTCGGCGTGCTGCAGCTGGGCGCCAGCTACGGCCAGGAGCTGCGCGAGTTTGCCGAGAACGGCATCCGCGCCGGCGTGTTCGTCGAGCCCCTGCCCGAGCCCTTCGCCAACCTGGCGAAGAACTGCAGCCTGGTGCCCCACTACATCGCCGTGAACACCTTGTGCGCGGAGACCTCGGGCAAGACCTACCCCTTTCACGTCGCCAGCAATGGCGGCATGAGCAGCAGCATCCTGGCGCCGGGCACGCATCTGGCGGTCAACCCGGGCGTGCATTTCACCCACACCGTCAACGTCGTCTCGTCGACGGTGGACGATGTGCTGGCCCTGGTGCAGGCCAACGGCCATGGGGCCGCGGTGCAGGCGCTGGACCTGATGTTTCTGGACTGCCAGGGCGCGGAGTTCCAGATCTTCCGCGGCGCGGCGCGCAGCCTGCCGCAGTTCAAGTACATCTACACCGAGGTGATGCGCAACGAGCTCTACGCCGGCCAGGTGCCCTTCCTGAGCTACTGCCATTTCCTCGACGCCATCGGCTTCACGCTCAACGACGTCTACTTCGGCTACCCCGAACAGGCCGGCAACGCCCTCTTCATCCGCAAGGATCTGGTGGCGGTCAAGTAAGGCCTCAGCCGCCACCCCACTCGAAGCTCAGGAGGCTGTTCCGCAACGGCTGCTCCAGGCTGTCGTGCAGGCTTTGCTGCACGCCGGTGAGGCAGCTGCCGCGCAGCTGCAGCATGGCCTGCTCCACCCGCGCCACGTCCATCACCGCGGCCGGCGTGCAGGCGATCGCGCACAGCAGGCCACGCGCAGCGGTGAGCACCGGCACCAGCATGGCATAGGCCTGGGTCAGCAACTCGCCGGGCAGGCCCAGCAAGACCACCAGCTCGTAGCCGCGTGCGTCGGGCTGCAGGCGGATCGTGCCGGAGGCGAGCTGGGCGCTCGTCAGCTCCAGGCGCACGCCCTCGTACTTGGCGCCCATGAAGGTCGCCAGCACGACCTCGGCCTGGCCGGCCTCGGCGGCGTCGAAGGCGGTTTCGCCCTCGGCCAGCACGCGCACGATCAGCATGCGGCCCTGCGCCTCCAACCGGTAGGGTTGCAACAGCAGCTGTAGCGGCGCGGCCAGATTGCGCCGCGGCGCCACCTGGTTGCCCAGGCTGGAGCCATAGCGGTAGCTGAGAAATTCCAGCAGCTCGGAACGCGCCGCATAGTCCTGGCCGGTGTGCTGGCCGGCCTTCAGGTAATGCGCCCGGGGGTCACGTCTTGCCTCGGGGTCGTCGCGATGCATCCAGCCGTAGCGCACCGGGTCGAAATTGGCCAGCACGCGGCCGGCATGCATGTTGACGGTCTTGTAGACCAGCTCGCTGTCGCCCATGGTGCCCGGGAAATACTCCACCGCGGCGCCGCTGGACTTGAGCGAGAAGTCGAAGGACATCTGGTCGCGCTTGCAGAAGTTCAGGATCTGCTCCCACCAGGTGCGCCCAAAACCCTGCACCTGCGCATGGCCATGCTGGCGCAGCATCACCGTGCAGGTGCTCAGCGGCGTGATCTCCTCCAGCGGCATCAGCTTGGCGTAGAAGTCCAGCTGGGCGGCCACGCGCTCGGCCTTCTCGTAGCCGATCTGCAGGATCGCCTCGGCCTCCTGCAGGGGGTTGCTGCGCGTCGGGTGCTTGAAGAGCTTGAACAGGTAGGGCCGCTCGGTGCGCAGGTCCGCCGCCTGCGGCAGGCGCTTGAACAGCACGATGTTGTCGATGTAGAGGCTGTACTCCCACTCGGGCAGATAGTCCTGCGGCATCGCCTTGGGCCGGCGCGACGCCTTCTCGGGCGGCAGCGGCAGGCGGTCGAGGTAGCGGAAGCTCCAGACCGGCGAGCTCAGTGCGCGGTTGTCGGTGAAGCAGACGAAATCGATGTCCAGGTCTGAGCTGGCATCCGGCGGCAGCTGCGCCAGCGGGTTGCCCAGCGCCTCCTTGGATCCGGTCAACACGGTATAGACGACCAGGCGCGTGCGTGAGGTGTTCGAACTCATGCGCGCATATTAGGCGGCGGCGCGGCGCCGAAGCGCTGGATTTGCACCCCGAGGAACGGGCATCTTTGCTTCTGAATGCGGGACTTCCCTGATCAGGCCCCGTACTGCGCGGCCCGGGCGGCCCATTTCATCGCATCAGCAAGACCTGACCCTGCTCAAAATCCTGACGAGCCCCACCCGGAGGAGGGTGGCGCGTCACCACAAGAATCCCGAACATGATCAATGCGATTTTCTCTCGTTGGGTGCGCAGCGATACCGATGCGTTGGGCGAAGCCATGACCGCGTTTGCCGGCGTGACGGCGAGCCCGCCGGCGCGGCGCTCGCATGATTCGATCTTGCAAAGCCTGCTGCGCTGGCTGCCCGGTGACGCCGACCCCTGGGGCTCGACGCAGTCCTCGCTGGGCAAGCTGCCCGAGCTGCGCGCGGCCTTCCTGGCCTGCCTGGACGATCTGGATGCGGACGGCCCGGGCGTGCAGGAGCTCAAGCGCAGCGTCATGCGCAGCCGCAGCCTGCGCGACTTCTGGCATCTGCGCGCCGGCATCTACACCCAAGTGGCGCGCAGCCACAGCCAATGGGAGGCCGAGCAGCGCCTGGCGCGGCTGAACCGGCATTTCCCGTTCAAGCCGGTGGCGGTGAACCGCCGCGGCGCCGAGCGGCGCGGGGGCCGGCCGTGCAACTGACGCTGCGCGAGATTCCCGGCTTTCTGCCGCCCTGGGCCTATGCCTCGGCGGGCCAGCCCGGCGAGCGGCGCGGCCGCATCGCCGCACGCCGCGCCTTCGTGGACCTGAAACTCAGCTTCATGCGCGCCGCCGCCGAACTGCCGGGCGAGCGCGGTGCCGAACTGCAGCACCTGGTGCGCCAGGCCTGCGAACCGATCGAGCTCTGGCTGCTGCGCGGCTGCATACTCGCCGCCCTGCCCGACGAGGACCTCGAGCGCCAGAGCCAGCACCGCCAGTCCATGCAGGCGGCGCTGGACAGCATGTTCGGCTGAAGCCTCAGCGCCCCAGATAGTCTGGCTTGCCCAGGCTCACACCGGCATGGCGCAGCAAGGCATAGGTGGTGGTGACGTGGAAGTAGAAGTTCGGCGTGGCGTAATGGCGCAGAAAGTCCTCGCCGCTGTACTTCAGCACCGTGCCATTGCGCATCACCAGCTCGATCACGCGCTCCTCGCTGCCGATCAGCTGCTCGGCCGGCACCGAGTTGACGAAGTCGATGGTGCGGCGCACGCGCGCCTCCAGTTCGTCCATCGTGGCTTCGTTGTCTTCCCATTTCGGGATCTCGATGCCCGCCAGGCGCGCCACGCAGCCCTTGGCGGCATCGCTGGCAATCTGGATCTGGCGCGAGAAGGGCAGCATGTCGGGCGCCAGCCGCAGGCCCAGATAGACCGAGGTGTCGAACTTCTTGGTCTCGGCATGGGTACGGGCGAGCTGCAACCAATGCAACATATTGCCCAGCATCTTCACGAACACGGGGCTGCTGGCGCTGTGCATATTGATACTCATGGGGGTCTCCTCGGCGGGCCTGTCGGGTTAGGGTGGCACGATGCTAGCGAGATTCGCGCAAGTGCGTGCTGACCCGGACGCCATCACCCCGCGCACAAGGCACAATCCCAGGCGCACGCCATGAACATCATCATTCTCGACGACTACCAGGACGCGGTGCGCAAGCTCCGCTGCGCAACCAAGCTGGACGCGCTCAATGCCAAGGTCTTCACCAACACGGTGAAGGGCATCGGCCAGCTGTCGGTGCGCCTGCGCGATGCCGATGTGCTGGTGCTGATACGCGAACGCACCCAGTTCCCGCGCCAGCTGCTCGAGAAGCTGCCGCGCCTGAAGCTGATCGCCCAGACCGGCCGCGTCGGCGCGCACATCGACGTGGAGGCCTGCACCAAGCTGGGCATCGCGGTGGCCGAGGGCGTGGGCTCGCCGGTGGCGCCGGCCGAGCTGACCTGGGCCCTGATCATGGCCTCGATGCGGCGGCTGCCCCAGTACATCGGCAATCTCAAGCATGGGGCCTGGCAGCAGTCGGGCCTGAAGGCGGCCTCGATGCCGCCGAATTTCGGTGTCGGCATGGTGCTCAAGGGCAAGACCCTGGGCATCTGGGGCTACGGCAAGATCGGCCAGATGGTGGCGGGCTATGCGCGCGCCTTCGGCATGAAGGTGCTGGTCTGGGGCAGCGAGACCTCGCGCGGCCGCGCCGCGCTGGACGGCTACGAGGCGGCCGAAAGCCGCGAGGCCTTCTTCGAGGGCTGCGATGTGCTGAGCCTGCACCTGCGCCTGAGCGAGGCCACGCGCGGCATGGTTACGCCCGAAGACCTGGCGCGCATGAAGCCCACCGCCCTGTTCGTCAACACCTCGCGCGCCGAGCTGCTGGCCGACGGCGCCCTGGTCTCGGCGCTCAACCGCGGCCGCCCCGGCATGGCGGCGGTGGACGTGTTCGAGAGCGAGCCGATTCTGCAGGGCCATCCGCTGCTGCGCCTGGAGAACGCCGTCTGCACGCCGCATATCGGCTATGTCGAGCAGGACAGCTATGAGCTCTACTTCGACGCGGCCTTTGACAATGTGCTGGCCTTCATCAACGGCGCGCCCAGCAACATCGTCAACCCCGACGCCCTGAAGGTACTGCGCTGATGGCCGGCGAGCGGGCCGCACCGCAAGACCTCTGGGCGCTCTACCTGGCCTTCAACCGGCTGGCCCTGCAGGGCTTCGGCGGCGTGCTGGCGGTGGCGCAGCGCGAGCTGGTGGACCGCCTGGGCTGGCTCAGCCGGGCCGAATTCCTGGAGGTGCTGGCGGTGGCCCAGGTGCTGCCCGGCCCCAATGTGGTGAACATCTCGCTGATGATTGGCGACCGCTTCTTCGGCCTGCGCGGTGCCTTCACGGCCTTGGCCGGCATGTTCGTGCTGCCCTGCGCGATCGTGCTGGGCCTCACCGCCCTGACCGGCCAGTTCCTGCACCAGCCCCTGGTGGCGGGGGCGCTGCGCGGCATGGGCGCGGTGGCGGCCGGCCTGATCCTGGCCACCGGGCTCAAGCTGATGGGCGGCCTGAAGGCCAATGTGCTGGGCCGCAGCGTCAGCCTGGGTCTGGCGGCGCTGGGCTTTGCGGCGATTGCGTTGCTGCGCCTGCCGCTGATCTGGGCCGTGCTGGGCATTGGAGGCCTGGGCATGGCGCTCGCCTGGCATCGATTGGGCAAGGACTGACCCCATGCCCCCGCCACCCGACCTGCTGTCCCTGTTCCTGCACTTCCTGAGCCTCTCCCTGCTCTCGATCGGCGGCGCCATCACCACCGCGCCCGAGATGCACCGCTATCTGGTGGGCCAGCAACATTGGCTGTCCGACACCGATTTCACCGGCTCGATCGCGCTGGCCCAGGCCGCGCCCGGGCCCAACATCCTGTTCGTCGCGGTGCTGGGCTGGAATGTGGCGGGCCCGGCCGGCGCCGCGGCGGCCATGGCGGGCATCATGCTGCCCTCCACCACCCTGGTGCTGGCGGCCACGCGCTGGGCGCGCGAGCACCAGCAGGCACGCGGCATCCGCGCCTTCACGCAAGGCATGGCACCGCTGACGCTGGGGCTGATCGTGGCCACCGGCTGGCTGCTGGCGGCACCCTATGTGGCCGCACCGGAACACCGGCTGGCCACGCTGGCGCTGATCGCCGTGACGCTCGCACTCACGCTGCGCACCAAGCTCGGCCTGGTGTGGATGGTGCTGGCGGGTGGGGTGGTGGGGGCGCTGGGCTGGGTGTGAGCTAGAAGGAGCTCACTCCTTCGTTCCGAAGATCTTGTCGCCCGCATCGCCCAGGCCCGGGATGATGTAGCCATGCTCGTTCAAATGGCTGTCGATCGCGGCGGTCCAGCAGCGCACCTCGGGGTGGGCCTCGTTCAGCGCCTTCACGCCCTCGGGCGCGGCCACCAGCACCAGGGCGCGGATGTCCTTGCAACCGCGCGCCTTGAGCAGATCCACGGTGGCGATCATCGAGCCGGCGGTGGCCAGCATGGGGTCGATGATGAGGGCGGTGCGCTCGTCCAGCTGGCCGACGAAGCGGTCGAAGTAGTTCACCGGCTTGAGCGTCTCGTGGTCGCGCGCCAGGCCCACCACGCTGACCTTGGCATTGGGCATCATGTCCAGCACGCCATCCAGCATGCCCAGGCCGGCGCGCAGGATGGGCACCACGGTGACCTTGCGGCCGGCGATCTGGTCGATCTCGGTCGGGCCGCTCCAGCATTCGATGGTGGTTTTCTCGAGCGGAAAGTCGGCCGTGGCCTCGTAAGCCAAGAGACGCGCCACCTCGCCGGTGAGCTCGCGGAACTTCTTGGTCGAGATATCGGCCTCGCGCATCAGGCCGATCTTGTGTTTGACGAGGGGGTGGTGGACTTCGATGACGGCCATGATGAGAACTCTGCTTTCTTACTGAATGGTCAGATTATCCCTGCTCACTGTCCGCGCTGGCGTAGCGCCTCGTAGAGGCAAACCCCTGCCGCCACCGAGACGTTGAGGCTCTCCACCGCGCCCTTCATGGGGATGCGCACCAGCTCGTCGCAGGTCTTGGCGGTGAGCGCGCGCATGCCCTCGCCCTCGGCACCCAGCACCAGCGCCACCGGGCCCTTGAGGTCCAGGTCGTAGATGGACTTCTCGGCCTGGTCGGAGGTGCCTATGACCCAGATATTGCGCTCCTTCAGCTCACCCAGCGTGCGCGCCAGGTTGGTGACCATCAGATAGGGCACGGTCTCGGCCGCGCCGCTGGCCACCTTGGCCACGGTGGCGTTCAGCCCAACCGCATGGTCCTTGGGCGCCACCACCGCATGCGCGCCGGCACCATCGGCCACACGCAGGCAGGCGCCCAGATTGTGCGGGTCGGTCACGCCGTCCAGCACCAGCACCAGCGGGGCGGCTTCCGCAGCTTCCACCTCGTCCAGCACATCGTCCAGCGAGTGATGCTGCTGCAGCGCGCTCACGCGTGCCACCACGCCCTGGTGGCGATGCGTGCCGCAGAGCTTGTGCAGGCGCTCGTCGTCGCTCTCCACCAGCTTCACGCCCGCCTCCTTGCAGCGCTCGACGAACTGGCGCATGCGCTGGTCGCGGCGCGTCTGGTCGATGTGGATTTCGGAGATGGAAGCGGCGGCGGTCTTGAGCCGCACCGTGACGGCGTGGAAGCCGAAGAGAATGTGTTTGCTAGCGCTCATGCGCCCATCGTAGCGCCGCCGGGCCTTGCGCCCGGCGGCGCGGGCCTCATCAGCGGCCCATTTCCTTCAAATAGGCAGCGCGCGCGGCCAGGGCGGTGTCGGGGAAGTCCGAGAACAGGCCGTCCAGCCCCAGGCGGTAGAACTGCAGGTACTCCTTCTGCGGATCGCCGCCATAGTCGAAGGCCAGGCGGCGCTTCTCGTTGCGGAAGGTGTAGGCATGCACGAACAGGCCGGCCTTGTGCGCGTCGGCGATCAGGCTGGTGGGCGCCTGCGTGTTGGCGTCGGCCCAGTTGGTCTTGCCGTCCCCGTTCTGGTCCTTCAACGAGCCATCGGCATTCAGCACGCCCTTCACCGGCACGATATAGGGCTTCCAGGGGCCGATGCCGTCGGCATAGCTCTTGATCTCGGCCAGGCCGGCGGGCGTGACCATGTCGCTGAACAGGCGCTTGTCGCCGGCCTTGAACCAGTCGTAGGGCCGGTCGTAGGGCGCCACATAGGTGAGCTTGCCGGTCTTGAGGTCCACGTCGTCGGCGTCGATGAGCTGGATCAGGCGCGTCTTCAGGCCCTTGCTCTTCAGGTATTTCAGGCTGCCGGGCTCGAAGCTCTGCACGAACACCGGCGCATCCTTGGCATTCCAGCCGGCGGCGTCCAGCAGGGCGATCAGCTTGTCTTCCAGCGGCAGGCCGAGGTCGCGGTGGAAGCTGGGGTTCTTGGTCTCGGGATAGACCGCGATGCTGCGCCCCTTCTCCTTGCTCTTGGCCTTCACCAGATCGATCAGTTCCTGGAAGGTGATGAGCTTGAACTTGCCGTTGTTGCCCTGCGGGCGCTCGGCATCGGTGATCAGGCCGCCCAGGGTCTTGATCTCGGCGAGCGTGAAGTCGCTGGCGAACCAGCCCTCCTGCAGCTCGCCGTCCACCGCCATGGTCTTCTTGCGCGCGGCAAATTCGGGATGGCTGGCCACATCGGTGCTGTAGGCCAGGTTGGGGTCATGTCTTGCGATCAGCACGCCATCCTTGGTGGAGATCAGGTCGGGCTCCACCACATCGGCGCCCTGCTCGATCGCCAGCGCATAGGCCTCCAGCGTCTCTTCGGGCAGATAGCCCGAGGCACCGCGGTGCCCCACCACCAGGGGCTGCTGACCATCCAGGGTCGGCAGGGGATCCAGGTCGTCGCTGCCGCCACAGGCGCTCAGCATCAGGCCAATCACCGCCGCGGCCACGGCCGCACGCTGCATCGAATTCATCGTCTTCACCTCCGTTGAACAACACCGCATTGTTCGAACAGGAGGTGACAGGCTGATGAAGCTGCTAGATCAAGCGCTGATACAGATAAAGCAGGCCCAGCAGCACCGGCTGGTGCAGCATGTAATAGCTCAGCGACCAGCCGCCCAGCCAGGCCAGCGGCCGCAGCGGCGCCGCGATGCCGCCCTGCAGCACGCGCTGCCGCGCCAGCCAGGCCCGGCCGAGCGCAAAGCCCAGCAGCATCACGCCCAGCCAGGGCAGCAGCGGCACATAGTCCTCGGTGACGGGCTTGCGCGTGACCAGCCCGACCCAGTTGGTCCAGCGGCTGTCGAAGAAGGCGTGCTGCCAGAGCTGCGGCGCCGCCAGCGCCAGCAGGGCCAGGCCCAGCAGGGCCCAGCCGGGCAGGCGCGGGCCGGCCCAGCGCAGCAGCAAGAGCATCAGCGCCATGCCATGCAGCACGCCGAAGCTGATGTAGCTGCGCGGAAACATCCACCAGGAGCCCAGCGATACCAGCAGGGCGCAGCCCGCCACCTGGGCCCAGCGCTTCCAGAAGCGCGGCCAGCGCTGACCCTGCGCCACCGCCACCGCCTGGCCCAGGCCGGCGCAGAGCAGGAACAGGCTGACGATGGCCGTGCGCTGCCAGGTCCAGAAGGGGTCGCGGTAGAAATCCTGCCGTATCAGGCCGGCATGGTTGAGGTCGAAGCCGAAGTGGAACAGCGTCATCCACAGCATCGCCAGGCCGCGCAAGGCGTCCAGGCGTGGCATGCGAGAGTTCGGAGCGGTCAAAATAGAAGCCACGCAAAACGAATGGCCGCAGTCTAGCCGGCAACATCTGACCCCATGCGACGTTTGCCCACCCTCTTCCTGCTCTGTGCCGCGCTGCTGGCCGCCCTGCCCGCCGCGGCCCAGCGTCCGGTGCAGCCGCGCGGCGCGCTCGACGCCGCCGAGCTCAACAACATCAGCGTGTTCAAGAAGAGCTCGCCCTCGGTGGTGCACATCACCACGCTGGACGTGCAGCGCGACTTCTTCTCGCTGGACGTGCAGCAGGTGCCGCGCGGCACCGGCACCGGCTTCATCTGGGACGAGCGCGGCCACATCGTCACCAACTACCACGTCATCCAGGGCGGCGACGCGGCGCGCGTGACGCTCGCCGACCAGAGCAGCTACGCTGCCCGGCTAGTGGGCGCCTTCCCCGACCGCGACCTCGCGGTGCTGCGCATCGAGGCGCCGCGCGAGAAGCTGGTGCCCATCGCTATCGGCAGCAGCCGCGAGCTGCAGGTGGGCCAGGGCGTGTACGCGATCGGCAACCCCTTCGGCCTGGACCAGACGCTGACGCGCGGCATCGTCTCGGCGCTCAACCGCGAGATCGAATCGGTGAACCGGCGCGCCATCCGCGGCGTGATCCAGACCGATGCCGCCATCAACCCCGGCAACTCGGGCGGCCCCCTGCTCGATTCGGCCGGGCGGCTGATCGGCGTCAACACGCAGATCTACAGCCCCAGCGGCGCCAGCGCCGGCATCGGCTTCGCCATCCCGGTGGACGAGGTCAACCGCGTCGTGCCCAGGCTCATCAAGGACGGACGCTACATTCGCCCGGCCATCGGCGTGACCTCGGGCTCGGCCCAGCTGCAGCAGGCGCTGCGCCTGCCCAAGGGCGTGGCCATCGTCGGCGTGGGCGCGCGCAGCCCCGCCGCCGAGGCCGGGCTGCAGCCCTTCACGCGGGCGCGCGACGGCCGCATCGTGCATGGCGACGTGATCACCGCGATCAACGACGAGGCGATCGCCGATCTCGACGACATGCTGGCCCTGCTGGAGCGCCGCCAGGTCGGCGAGCGCGTCACGCTCACGCTCTGGAACAACGGCAAGACGCGCAGACAGGCGCTGGTGTTGGCCGCATCCGACTAGGCCAGCGAGGTAGCTGTGATACCGTGGCCGGGCCCGCGCCACTGTCACCGAGCCGCCTCGCCAGGATGATCCCGCCCCACCCGCCACCCGCCGCGCCCAGACGGCCCTGGGCCCTGCTGGTCTGGTACTGGCCGGCGCTGCTGAGCGTGCTGGTGGGGGCGCTGATCGTGGCCGGCCTGCTGCGCCTGCATCTGCAGACCGACCGCGCCGCCGCGCGCGGCCAGCTCGAGGCACAGCTGACCCTGCTGCGCGCCCGCATCGAGGCCACCGCACAAAGCACCTTCAGCCCCACCCTCGGGCTGGAGGCCATGATCCAGCTTGATGGCGACATCTCCGAGGAGCGTTTCGAGCGCCTCACCAGCCGTGCCGTCAAGCTCGTGCCGCAGCTGCGCAGCGTGGTGGCGGCGCCCGACGACGTGGCCCGCCATGTGTTCCCACGCGCCGGCAACGAGCGCGTGTTCGGCCTGGTCTACCGCAGCATCCCGGCGCAATGGGCGCAGGTGCAGGCGGCGCGCGCGCAGCGCGGGCCGCTGATCGTCGCGCCGGTGGTGCTGGTGCAGGGCGGCATGGGCATCATCCAGCGCACGCCGGTGTTCCTGCGCGATGCCGCCGCGCCGGACGGCCAGCGCTATTGGGGCGTGGTGTCGGTGGTGGCGGACCTGGAGCGCTTCATGCAGGTCGCCGGCCTGGAGCGCCAGGCCGGGCTGGCGCTCGAGATCGTCGACGAGCGCGAGGGCCGGCAGGCGGCGCGCCATATCTGGGGCGAGACCAGGCTGGCCGAGGCCGGCGCGGTGCGGCAGGTGGCGCAGCTGCCGGGCGGCCTGTGGACCCTGCTGGCCCTGCCCCAGGGGGGCTGGGAGAGCGGCCTGGCCTGGCAGTCGGCCGATGTGATGGCCAGCCTGATCGGCGCGGCCCTGGTCACCGCCCTGCTCGCCCTGCTGGGCCGGCAGCGCCATGTGCTGAGCCAGCGCAACGAGGCCCTGGCCCATGAGATCGAAACGGGCCGCCAGGCCAGCCAGCAG
Organism: Paucibacter sediminis; assembly: GCF_030254645.1. Taxonomy (NCBI): domain Bacteria; kingdom Pseudomonadati; phylum Pseudomonadota; class Betaproteobacteria; order Burkholderiales; family Sphaerotilaceae; genus Roseateles; species Paucibacter sediminis. The sequence goes on along the minus strand of NZ_CP116346.1, from coordinate 4,000,527 downwards.
CTGCAGGAATCGCAGGCGCGTTTTCGCAGCCTCGCCGCGCTGGCCAGCGACTGGGTCTGGGAGCAGGACGCCGAGCTGCGCTTCACCTACATCTCGCGCACCGCCGAGGAGGCCTCCAATGTGCACAGCAGCAGCGTGCTGGGCCACCGGCGCTGGGAGTCGCCGGCGATCGCGCCCGGCGTCGACTGGGAGGCGCACAAGGCGCAGCTGGCGCGACACGAGCCCTTCCGCGACCTCGAGTATTCGCAGTACACCGAAGACGGCACGCTGCGCCATGTGAGCGTGTCCGGCACGCCGATCTTCGATGCCGACGGCGTGTTCCGCGGCTACCGCGGCACCGGCCGCAACATCACGCCGGCCAAGCAGGCGGAGGCCGCGCTGCGCCAGTCCCAGGCCGATCTGATGCAGGCGCGCGATCGCCTGCAGGCCCTGCTCGATGCGGCCATCGAGGTGGCCATCATCGCCACCGATCTGCAGGGCCGCATGATGCTGTTCAACCGCGGCGCCGAGCGCATGCTGGACTACCGCGAGGAGGACATGCTGGGCAAGAGCCCGGCCCTGCTGCACCTGCCGGCCGAGGTCGAGGCACGCGGCTTGGCGCTCAGCGCCGAACTGGGGCGCCCCATCCAGGGCTTCGAGACCTTTGTGGCGCTGGCGCAGCGCGATGGCATCGAGACGCGCGAATGGACCTATCTGCGCCGCGACGGCCAGGCCCTGGCGGTCTCCCTGAGCGTCACCCATGTGCGCGACCGCCATGGCACGCCGCTCGGCTATCTGGGTGTGGCACGCGACATCAGCGCGCAGCGCCAGGCCGAGCGGCAATCGCATGAACTGCATGCCGAGCTCGAGAGCCGGGTGAGCCGGCGCACCGCCGAGCTGCGTGAGGCGCTGGCCCATCTGCACCGCGCCCAGGACGAGCTGCTGCGCTCGGAAAAACTGGCCGCGCTGGGCTCGCTGGTGGCGGGCGTGGCGCATGAGCTCAACACGCCGCTGGGCAACTGCCTCACCACCGCCTCGACGCTGGACGAGCGCACGCGCGAGACCCGCCAGGCCTTTGTGGAGGGCCATATGCGCCGCTCCAGCCTGGCCTCCTATCTGGACGATGCCGGCGCCGCCACCGCGATCCTGCTGCGCGGCCTGGGCACGGCCAACGAACTGGTGACGCACTTCAAGCAGCTCTCGGTGGACCAGACCAGCGTGCAGCGCCGCCAGTACCGCCTCGACGCGGTGGTGGACGATGTGCTGAGCCTGATGCGGGCGCGCTGGAAGACCACGCCCTACCGCATCCGCACCGACATCCCGCCTGAGCTCGAGCTGGACGGCTACCCCGGTCCGCTCAGCCAGGTGCTCAGCAATCTGATGCTGAACGCCCTGCTGCATGCCTTCGAGGGCCGCGACAGCGGCGAGCTCAGCATCAGCGCACGCGCGCTGGACGCGCAGCAGTTCGAGCTGGTGGTGGCCGACGACGGCCTGGGCATGAGCGAGGAGGTGCGGCGCCGCGCCTTCGACCCCTTCTTCACCACCAAGATGGGGCGCGGCGGTACCGGCCTCGGGCTCAACATCGTCTACAACATCATCACCGACATCCTGGGCGGCCATGTGGAGCTGCACAGCGAACCCGGCCGGGGCAGCCGCTTCGTGTTCCGGCTGCCGCGCGTGGCGCCCGAGTTGAAGGGGCATTGAGCGCGCCTCAGCGGGCGCCCGCGCTCTGCCGCAAGATGACGCCCATGCACACGCCTCTTTCCATCTTGGATCTCGCGCCCATCGTCGAGGGCAGCGATGCCCGCAGCGCCCTACTCAACAGCCTGGAGCTGGCCCGCCATGCCGAAGCACTGGGCTACCGGCGCTACTGGGTGGCCGAGCACCACAATATGGACGGCGTGGCCAGCTCGGCCACCGCGGTGCTGATCGGCCAGATCGCCGCCGCCACCCGGCAGATCCGCGTCGGCTCGGGCGGCATCATGCTACCCAACCACGCGCCGCTGACCATCGCCGAGGCTTTCGGCACCCTCGCCACGCTCTTCCCCGATCGCATCGACCTGGGCCTGGGCCGCGCGCCCGGCACCGATGGCCCGACCATGCGCGCGCTGCGCCGCCACCTCAGCACGGCGGCCGAAGACCGCTTCCCGGAGGACGTGCAGGAGCTGCAGGCCTATCTGGCGCCGGCCCGCGAGGGTCAGGTCGTGCGCGCCATTCCGGGCCAGGGCACCGAGGTGCCGATCTGGCTGCTCGGCTCCAGCCTCTACAGCGCCCAGTTGGCCGCCTATCTGGGCCTGCCCTTTGCCTTTGCCTCGCATTTCGCACCCGAGCTGCTGATGCAGGCGCTCGAGCTCTACCGCGGCCAGTACCGCCCCAGCGAGCGCCACCCCAGGCCCCATGCAATGGTGGGGCTGAACGTGATCGTGGCCGACAGCGACGCGCAGGCCGCGTATTTGTTCAGCTCGCTGCAGCAGCGCTTCCTGGGCATGGTGCGCGGCCGGCGCGGGCCGCTGCCGCCGCCGGTGGACGATATGAATGCGCGCTGGAACGCGGCCGAGGCGGCCCAGGTGGCGCGCATGCTGGCGGAATCCATCGTCGGCTCGCCCGCCACCGTCAAGGCGGGGTTGGCGGCCACCCAGGCGCGCACCGGCGCCGACGAGTTCATCGTCGCCTGCGCCCTGCACTCGCAGGCCGCACGGCTGCGCTCCTACGAGTTGCTGGCCGGCCTGGCCTAGGGGGCGGGCGCCAGCCGCCGGGCGCCTCTCAATTGCTTACAGCTTGCGCCGCGCATTCGCAGTAGGCTCGCCGCCCAAAGCCGAGTTTCACAGCCGGGACGCCCGGAATGCCCAGACATGCAGATTGCTGCTTATGAATTCATCACGGCCGAAGGTCGCTTTGCGATCAGCCTGCGCCCCTACGGCCGCTGGCGGGTGCGTTGCGCCAGCGGCCTGCTGGACCGCTCCTTCGCCGACCCTGAGGAGGCGCTGGCCGAATTGGCCGCCCATTGGCCGGTGCCGCCGCGCCTGAAGGACTGGACGCCGCTGCCCACGCACAGCGGCGAAACCATGCTGGGCGGGCTCGACCCGCTGGAGCACCTGTCGCCAGGCTAGCCGGCAGGCCGGTTCAACCCAGGGCGCGACGCGCGTTCGCGAACATGCGCGCCCAGGGGCTCGCCTCGCTCTTGTCGCCGCTGGTCCAGCTGAGCTGGATGTTGCGCTGCACGCGCTCCGGATGCGGCATCAGCACGGTGAAGCGGCCATCGGCCGTGGTCACCGAGGTCAGGCCCTCGGGGCTGCCGTTCGGGTTGAGCGGATAGACCTCGGTGGGCCGGCCATGGTGGTCCACGTAACGCATTGCGCGTGCCACCTTGCTGGCCGCTTCTTGAGGGTTAGCGCGCTGCGAGAAATCGGCATAACCCTCGCCATGAGCCACCGCGATCGGCAGGCGGCTGCCGGCCATGCCCTGGAAGAACAGGCTGGGGCTCTCCAGCACTTCCACCATCGCCAGCCGGGCCTCGAACTGCTCGCTCTTGTTACGCGTGAACTTGGGCCAGTGCTGGGCGCCGGGGATGATGGGCGAGAGCGCGGCCATCATCTGGCAGCCATTGCACACGCCCAGCGCGAAGCTGTCGCTGCGCGCGAAGAAGGCCTTGAACTGATCGGCCAGCACCGGGTTGAACATCACCGAGCGCGCCCAGCCCTCGCCGGCACCCAGGGTGTCGCCATAGCTGAAGCCGCCGCAGGCGATGAAGCCCTTGTAGCGGTCCAGCGTGGTGCCGCCGGACTGCAGATCGCTCATGTGCACGTCGTAGGTGTCGAAGCCGGCCCGGGCCAGGGCATAGGACATCTCCACATGCGAGTTGACGCCCTGCTCGCGCAGGATCGCGATCCTGGGGCGCGCGCCCGCCGAGATGAAGGGCGCGGCCACGTCTTCCTTGGGATCGAAGCTCAGGTGCACATGGCGGCCGGGGTCGTCGGCCTGGCCGGCCAGCGCATGCTCGGAATCGGCGCAGGCCGGGTTGTCGCGCAGCTGGGCGACACGCCAGCTGACCTGGTCCCATTCCTTGTGCAGCGCCTCCAGCGCCGCGCCATAGACCTTTTTGCTGTCGCGCCAGACTTCCATCTGGCCGCTCGCATTGGGCTTGCCCACCACATGGCTGTGCTTGGAGAGGCCATGCTTGCGCAGCAACTGCATCACCGCATCGCGCTGGGCGGTGGGCACCTGCAGCAGCGCGCCCAGCTCCTCGTTGAACAGGGCCTTGAGCGTCAGCTCCTCGCGGCGCGCGCTCACCTGGCTGGCCCAGTTCTTGGAATCGCCCACATCGGCGCGGCTGTCGGAGACGCCATCGCCCTCGGTGACCAGCATGTCCACATTCAGGCTGATGCCGCAATGGCCGGCAAAGGCCATCTCGCAGGCGGTGGCCCAGAGGCCGCCGTCGCCGCGGTCGTGGTAGGCCAGCAGCTGGCCGCTGGCGCGCAGCTCGTTCACGGCGGCCACCAGGCTCTTGAGCGCTTCAGCATCGTCCAGATCGGGCACCTCGCCACCGAACTGGCTCAGGGTCTGAGCCAGGATGGAGCCGCCCATGCGCTGCCGGCCCTGGCCGAGGTCGACCAGGATCAGGCTCGTGTCACCAGCCCGCAGCTCAGGCGTGAGCGTGCCCCGCACATCGGCGAGCGTGGCGAAGGCGGTGATGATGAGCGAAACCGGTGCGGTGACCTGCTTGACCGCGCCCGCCGCATCGTTCCAGCGCGTGCGCATCGACAGCGAATCCTTGCCCACCGGGATCGAGATGCCCAGCGCCGGGCACAGCTCCATGCCCACCGCCTTGACGGTATCGAACAGCGCGGCGTCCTCGCCGGGCTCGCCGCAGGCCGCCATCCAGTTGGCGCTGAGCTTGACGCGCTCCAGCTCGATCGGCGCGGCGAGCAGATTGGTGATGGCCTCGGCCACCGCCATGCGGCCCGAGGCCGGGCCGTTGACGGCCGCCAGCGGGGTGCGCTCGCCCATGCTCATGGCCTCGCCGCGGAAGCCCTTGAAGTCGGCCAGGGTGACGGCGCAATCGGCCACCGGCACCTGCCAGGGGCCGACGAACTGGTCGCGATGGTTCAGGCCGCCGACCGTGCGGTCACCGATCGAGATCAGGAAGCGCTTGGAGGCCACGGTCGGGTGGCGCAGCACTTCCACCGCCGCGGTCGCCAGGCTGGCGCCGCCCAGCTCCAGGCGGCCGGCGTCGCGCGCCACGCGCTGCACATCGCGGTGCATCTTGGGCGGCTTGCCCAGCAGCGTCGCCATCGGCATGTCGATGGCGCGGTCTCCTGCCGGGCCGTCTTCCAGCACCAGCTCGCGCTGCTCGGTGGTCACGCCCACCACCGCAAAGGGGCAGCGCTCGCGTTCGCACATGGCGCGGAGGGTCTCCAGGCTCTCGGGCGCGATCGCCAGCACATAGCGCTCCTGGCTCTCGTTGCACCAGATCTCCTTGGGGGCAAGACCTGACTCCTCGAGCGGCACAGCGCGCAGATCGAAGATGGCGCCGCGGCCGGCATCGTTCACCAGCTCGGGGAAGGCGTTGGAGATGCCACCGGCGCCGACGTCGTGGATGGCGAGGATGGGATTGTCGGCACCCAGGCCCCAGCAATGGTTGATGACCTCCTGCACACGGCGCTCGATCTCGGGGTTGCCGCGCTGCACCGAGTCGAAGTCCAGGTCGGCGGTGTTGGTGCCGGCCGCCATCGAGCTGGCGGCGCTGCCGCCCATGCCGATGCGCATGCCCGGGCCGCCCAGCTGCACCAGCAGGCTGCCGGCGGGGAATTCGATCTTGCGGGTGAGGTCGGAGCGGATCGCACCGATGCCCCCGGCGATCATGATGGGCTTGTGGTAGCCGCGCGTGATGCCGTCCACCTCCTGCTCATAGGCACGGAAGTAGCCGCCCAGATTGGGCCGGCCGAACTCGTTGTTGAAGGCCGCGCCGCCGATCGGGCCCTCGATCATGATCTGCAGCGGGCTGGCGATGTGCTCGGGCTTGCCGATGTCCTGCTGCTCCCAGCGCTCGGTGAGGCCGGGCAGGCGCAGATTGGAAACGGTGAAGCCGGCGAGGCCGGCCTTGGGCTTGGCCCCGCGCCCCGTCGCGCCCTCGTCGCGGATTTCGCCGCCGGCGCCGGTGGAGGCACCCGGGAAGGGCGAGATGGCGGTCGGGTGGTTGTGCGTCTCCACCTTCATCAGCACATGCGAGGTCTCGGCGCGCGCCTGGTACTGCGGTGCCTTGTCAAAGCCCGCCGGCATCCAGCGTTCGAGCTCATGGCCTTCCATCACCGCGGCGTTGTCCGAATAGGCGATCACCGTGTGCTGGGGGTGCAGCTTCTCGGTGTTGCGGATCATGCCGAACAGGGACAGGTCTTGCGCCTCGCCGTCGACCGTGAACTTGGCGTTGAAGATCTTGTGGCGGCAATGCTCGCTATTGGCCTGCGCGAACATCATCAGCTCGACATCGCTGGGGTTGCGCTTGAGCCCCTGGAAGGCCGTCACCAGGTAGTCGATCTCGTCGTCCGAAAGCGCCAGACCGAAGGTCTTGTTGGCGGCCTCCAGGGCCGGGCGGCCCGATCCCAGCACGTCAACATGCTCCAGCGGCTGGGCCTCTTTCTCGTCGAACAGATGGGCGGCGGCCGCGCGGCTCAGCAGCACGCTCTCGGTCATGCGGTCGTGCAGCAGCGCGGCGCAGGCCAGGCGTTCGGCCTCGGACAGGGTCTTCACGCCGCCCAGCAAACCGCTCTTGAGCGTGATGCGGTACTCGGTGACACGCTCGACGCGATGGATATCCAAGCCGCAGTTGTGCGCGATGTCGGTGGCCTTGGAGGCCCAGGGGCTCACCGTGCCCAGGCGCGGCGCCACCACGATCAGTTCGCCGTCCTGCGCGCCCTGGTAGGCATCGCCATAGTCCAGCAGGGCCGCCAGCTTGGACTTGACCTCATCGGCCAGCGCTGCATCGCTCCAGACCCAGTGCACATGGCGTGCGGCAATGGCGGTGATGCGCTCGTTGACGGCCTGCAGCCGCGGCAGCAAGGCATTGGCACGGAAGGAGGAAAGAGCGTTGCCGCCCTCGAAGTGGAGCAGATGCTTGGGCTTGGAGGAGGAAGAGGCCATGGGGTCCCGGGATGCGCGCATGCGGCGCTGGAGGTTGCGGTCTCAAGCCTGGTGGGCCTGGCCGTTGAAGCCCGGGATTTTAGCTAGGGTCTGTACCGATACGGCGGAGCCCGCAAAGTTTCACAGCTTGGTGAAATCTTTGCCTGGCATTCACACAGTCTTTTCGCCGTCTCGCGATACTTTGCACATGAACGATCCGCGCCAAATCTGGGACCAGCGCTACGGCCTCGGCCAGGCCAGCCTGGCCGACAACTGGCTGGAGCATTGGGGCGCCGCCTGGCTCGCCCATGCCCATGGCCAGGGCTATCAGGCGCTGGACATCGGCTGCGGCAATGGCCATGAAAGCGCCGCCCTGCTGGCCCTGGGCTGGCAGGTCACCGCCACCGAGATCTCGCCCACCGCCTTGGCGGCGGCCGAGGAACGCAATCCGGCGGCGCGCCACCTGCTCGCCGATGTGCGCACCATGCCCGAGATCGCCAGCGCCAGCATGGACCTGGCGGTGGCCCATCTCTCGCTGCATTACTTCGACCAGGCCGGCAGCCTGCAGGCCTTCGCCGAGATCGCACGGGTGCTCAAGCCCGGTGGCCTGCTTCTGGGCAGCGTCAACGCCGAGGACGACCTCAACTACGGCGCGCCGGCCGACGCCAGCGGCTGGGAGCCGGTCCTGGTGGACGGCGTGCCCAAGCAGTTCTTCACCTCGCCCAAGCTCTTGAGCTGCCTGCGCCAGCACTACGAGTTGCTGGAGCTGCGCAAGTCCATCAGCCTGCGCTACGGCGCGCCCAAGTCGGTATGGGATTTCGCGGCGCGGCGTTTGCCGCCGACTTAGCGTCCGACTTAGCGGCCGGCCTTCATCTGGCCGACGATGTGCTCGGCGCGCTCGATCAGCGCGGCGGTGTCGATGGTGGTGAGCGCCCTGCCCTTGAGCACCTGGCGGCCGCCCACCCAGACGTCGGACACATGCTCGCGGCCGGCCACGTAGACCAGCTGCGCATCGGCGTGGTAGACCGGCCGGCATTCCAGCGCGTCCAGCGAGACCGCCACCACATCGGCCAGCTTGCCGACTTCCAGCGAGCCCAGATCGGCCTCGCGGCCCATCGCCTTGGCGGCCCGGATGGTGGCCATTTCCAGCGCGGTGCGCGCCGAGACGGTGAGCGGGTCGCCCGTCACGCCCTTGGCCAGCAGGGCCGCGGCGCGGATCTCGGCAAACATGTCCTGGCGGTTGTTGGAGGCGGCACCGTCGGTGCCCAGAATCGTGTTCACGCCGGCGGCTTCCAGCGCCTTGATCGGCGCCACGCCCGAGGCCAGCTTGAGGTTGGAGCTGGGGTTGTGCACCAGGTGCACCTTCTGCGCCGCCAGCATCGCGATCTCGGCCTCGGTGAGATGCACCATGTGCACGGCCAGCATGCGCTCGTTCAGCACGCCCAGCTTGTTGAGGCGCTCCAGCGGCCGCATGCCGTATTGCTTCAGGCTGCCGTCCACTTCCTCCTGGGTCTCGTGGATGTGGCAGTGCATCTGGATGTCCAGACGCTCGGCCAGTTCGCGCAGCTTGACGAAGGTCTCATCCGACACCGTGTAGGGCGCGTGCGGCGCGCTGGTCCAGTCCAGCAGCCTTTCGCCCTTGTACTGCTCGTAGGCGGCCACGCCACGGTCGATGTACTCTTGGGCGTTGGCGGCATAGCCGGTGGGGAAGTCGATCACATTGATCGACACGCCGGCGCGGATGCCGGCATCCACCGCGGCACGGGCCATCGCGGTGGGGAAGAAATACATGTCGTTCAGATAGGTCACGCCACCGCGCAGCGCCTCGGCGGCGGAGAGCAGCGAGCCCTGGTAGGTCCAGTCCTCGCTGACCCACTTCTTCTCCAGCGGCCAGATATGGTTGTTGAGCCAGTCCATCAGGGCCAGGTCGTCGGCCACGCCGCGCAGCAGCGACATGGCCGAATGGGTGTGGCCATTGATCAGGCCGGGGATCAGCACATGCTGACCCAGCTCGACGCGCTCGGCATCGGCATAGCGCGCCTCGGCCTCGCCCCAAGGCAGCACGGCGGCGATGCGTTCGCCGTCCATCACCACCGCATGCTGCTCGAGCACGGCGCCGCCAGGAGTCATGGGAAGGACCCAGCGGGCCTTGAGGATGGTTTGCTGCTTGCTCATGATGGGGTCGCTCAGTCGAAAAGACGGGTGAATTCTGACAGCACGCGGGCCGCGTCCACGCGCACGCAGACCTGCTGCGCGGGGCTGTGGGCCCAGGGTGAATCGGGGGCGGCCAGGCCCTGGTGATCCTGGATGGTCTGGCCGCGCGCGATGCCGTCCAGCACCACGCGCACCGGGCCGGCGCGCAGGCCGAAGGCCTCGGGTGCGGCCACGTACACGGCCGCGCTGGCATCGTGCGAGTAGATGCCGCCGATGCCGTCGCGCTCGTGATAGAAATCCTGGTAATGGCGCGTCGCCGCCCAGAGGAAGTCGCCCACGGCGCCCTGCTTGCCGCCACGGCCCTTCAGGGCGGCCAGATCGTCGTGCTTCATCACCACCTCCTGGGTCACGTCGAGGCCGACGATCACCACCGGCCAGGCCGCGGCAAACACCGCATCGGCCGCCTCGGGGTCGTTGATGATGTTGGCCTCGGCCACCGGGCTGACATTGCCGCCATGGCCATGGGTGCCGAAGGCGCCGCCCATCACCACCACCTGCCGCACCTTGGCGGCGATGCCGGGGTCGTGGCGCAGCGCCAGCGCGAGGTTGGTGAGCGGGCCCACGGCCACCAGGGTGATCTGGCCCGGCTCGGCATTGACCATGGCACAGATCAGCTCATGCGCCGGACGGCCATCGACCTCGCGCCGTGGCGCGGGCACCAGCGCGCCCACGCCACCCAGGCCGTCCTCGCCGTGCACATGGGCTGGGAAGGCCTGGTCCTGGCGCGGCCGCAAGGGGCCGGCCGCGCCGGCCGCCACCGGCAGCTCGAGCTCATAAAGCGCCGCCAGCGCCAGCGCATTGCGCGTGGTGGTGGCGACGGCGGCATTGCCGAACACGGTGGTGATGGCGCGCAGCCGGATGGCGGGGTGGCGCGCCAGCACATAGAGCGCCATGGCGTCGTCGATGCCGGGATCGGTGTCGAAGATGACGGATTGGGGAACTGCTTGCATGGCTGAAAAACCTCAGGAGCGCGGCTGCAGCTCGGCTGCGAGTTCGGCACGGCGCGGCATGGCCGTCTGCACGCCGGCGCGGCTCACCGCCAGCGCGGCTGCGGCCTGGCCCAGGCGCACCGCGTCTGCGGGCGCCCAGCCTTCGGCCAGGCCGGTGGCCAGGCCGCCGACAAAGGTATCGCCGGCGCCCACCGTGTCCACCGCGGTGACACGCTGCGCCGGCAGATGTTGCGCGCCTTGTTGCGCACTGCACAGCAGCACGCCCTGGGCGCCCAGGGTGACCACGACCTGGCCCGGGCCACGCGCGAGCAGCGCCTCGGCCGCCGCCCGCACCTGCTCCAGGCTGGCGCTGGGCATGCCCGCCATCTGGCCGGCCTCGGTTTCATTGAGCACCAGCCACTGCGTCTGGGCCAGCAGCTCGGCGTTCACCGGCAGGGCCGGCGCGGCGTTCAGAATGGTTGTCACCCCGGCCGCGCGTGCCAGCGCAAAAGCATGCGCAATGGCGGGCTGCGGCACTTCCAGCTGGGCCACCACCACGCGCGCCGCCTGCAGCACCGCCTTGGCCTGCTCGACGTCGGCCGCGCTCAGCTGCGCATTGCTGCCCGGCACATAGACGATGGAGTTCTCGCCGCCCTGGCTGGCCACCATGATGACGGCGATGCCCGGCAGCGCCGTGGCATCGGTGGCAACCGCCGCGGTGTGCACCCCCTCGGCGCCCAGCGCCGCCAGCAGCTCGGCGCCATGCTGGCGCGTGCCGACGCGCGACACGAAGGCCACCTCGGCGCCCAGGCGCGCCGCGGCCACCGCCTGGTTGGCACCCTTGCCGCCCGGGGCCATCACAAAGGCCTCGCCGACCAGGGTCTCGCCGGGCGCCGGCAGGCGCGGCGAATGCGAGACCATGTCCATATTGATGCTGCCCACCACCACCACGCTGGCGGGCTTGCTGCTTGCTGTTGCAGTCATGAAAAGATTCCTTGGCAATCAGGCGCGCGCGGCGCTGCTTTCGCGCACCACCAGGCGCGGCGTCAGCAACACATCCTTCAGTGGTGCGCCAGGGTTGTCGATGCGGTCCAGCAGCACGCGAGCGGCCTCGCGGCCGAGCTCCTTGATGGAACAACCCACGGTGGTGAGCGCGGGGTAGACGAAGCTGCTCAGCTCGATGTCGTCGAAGCCCACGATGGAGAGTTGCTCGGGCACCTTGCGCCCCAGCTCGGCCGCGGCGCGCAAGCCGCCCATTGCCATCATGTCGTTGCCGGCGAACACGGCCGTGATCTCGGGATGCTTGCGCAGCAGCGCCCGCACCGCCTCGTAGCCGCCGGCGCTGGAGAAGTCGCTCTCCACCAGCCAGCCTTCCTGCGGCGTGATGCCGCGCTCCAGCAGCGCCTGGCGCCAGCCCTCGACACGCTCGATCGCCACCTCGAACTCGGCCGGGCCACTGATGCAGCCGATGTGCCGGTGCCCCAGCTCCAGCAGATGCGCCACCGCCGCATGCGCGCCGGCCTGGTTGTGCACGCTGACGCGGTCGGCGCGTGCGCCGGGCACCAGGCGGTCCACCGTCACCGCGGGCACGCTGGCCAGCTTGAAGATCTTCGCCAGCGAGGCGGCATCGCCGGCCGAGGCCAGCAGCAGGCCGTCGATGCGCTTTTCCAGCAGGGTGCGCATGTACTGCTGCTGGCGCTTGGGGTCGTTGTCGGAGTTGCACAGAAACACCGAATAGCCCGCCAGGCGGCAGCATTCCTCGACGCCGCAGACCAGCTCGGCGAAGAAGGGGTTCTGCACATTCGGCACCAGCACGCCGATGATCTTGGTCTCGCTCTTGCGCAACGAACGCGCCACCGCGCTGGGCAGGTAACCGATCTCCTCCACCGCGGCCAGCACGCGCCGGCGCGCATCGGCGCTCACCGGGCGGGTGTCGTTGAGGACATGCGATACCGTCGTAAAGGACACCCCGGCCAGGGCGGCCACGTCTTTGATCGTGCTCACGGATGCTTGTTGCTCGCTAGGGTCGGATCGATGGATCCAGATTGGCAAACGTTTGCCAGCCTGCGTAGCATAGCCCAAAAAGCCTGATCTACATCAGGCTGGCGCGCCGCCCACACCGGGGACAAACCCAGCAAAAACAAAGCCCCCGAGCAAGGCTGCGGGGGCTGCTGCGATCGGGCAGGCAGGGAGCCTGCCGGCGATCATCAACGCTGGGCGATGGGCTTGACGTTGCGCGAGGTGGCGCCGACGAAGAGCTGGCGCGGACGGCCGATCTTGTACTCGGGGTCGCCGATCATCTCGTTCAGCTGGGCGATCCAGCCGACCGTGCGGGCGAGTGCAAAGATCGCCGTGAACAGCGGCACCGGGATGCCGATGGCGCGCTGCACGATGCCCGAGTAGAAGTCCACGTTCGGGTAGAGCTTGCGGGCGACGAAGTATTCGTCTTCCAGCGCGATCTTCTCGAGTTCCATCGCGAGCTTGAAGAGCGGGTCGTCGTGCAGGCCCAGCTCGTTCAGCACCTCGTGGCAGGTCTCGCGCATCAGCTTGGCGCGCGGGTCGTAGTTCTTGTAGACGCGGTGACCGAAGCCCATCAACTTGACGTTGCTGTTCTTGTCCTTCACCTGCTTGATGAACTCGCCGATCTTGGCCACGCCACCCATTTGCTGGATGTCGCTGAGCATGTTCAGGCAGGCCTCGTTGGCGCCGCCGTGGGCCGGGCCCCACAGGCAGGCCACGCCGGCGGCGATGGCTGCAAAGGGGTTGGTGCCCGAGGAGCCGCACAGACGCACCGTGGAGGTCGAGGCGTTCTGCTCGTGGTCGGCATGCAGGGTGAAGATGCGGTCCATGGCGCGCACCAGCACGTCATTGGGCTTGTAGTCCTCGCAAGGCGTGGCAAACATCATGCGCATGAAGTTGCCGGCGTAGCTGAGGTCGTTCTTCGGATAGATATAGGGCTGGCCGACCGTGTACTTGTAGGCCATCGCCACCATCGTCGGCATCTTGGCGATCAGGCGGATCGCCGCGATCTCGCGATGCTCGGGGTTATTGATGTCCGTGCTGTCGTGATAGAAGGACGACATCGCACCCACCAGGCCGGTCATCACGGCCATCGGATGGGCGTCGCGGCGGAAGCCGCGCAGGAAGAACTGCATCTGCTCGTTGACCATGGTGTGGTTGGTCACGCGCGAGACGAAATCCGCCTTCTGGGTTTCGTTGGGCAGCTCTCCGTACAGCAGCAGATAGCAGGTCTCGAGGTAGTCGCAGTTCACTGCCAGCTGCTCGATCGGGTAGCCGCGGTACAGCAGCTCGCCCTTGTCGCCATCGATATAGGTGATGGTCGAGTTGCAGGAGGCGGTGGAGAGGAAGCCCGGGTCGTAGGTGAACTTGCCCGTCTGCGCGTAGAGCTTGCGGATGTCGATCACATCCGGGCCTACCGAGCCCTTGTAAATGGGCAGGTCCATTTGCGGGCTGCCGTCCGAGAACGACAGGGTGGCTTTGACGTCAGACGGGGTCATAAGTCTTTCCTTGTGACAGCTTTTCGAAAGAATTCACTACTTGGGAACACGCAGCAGCTTGAGCACGGCCCGCACCTCGGGGCGATCCAGTTCGCCCTCGGGCTCCTTGCGGGCCAGGAACAGGTCCATCAGGTCGTTGTCGGCCAGGTCCATCAGAAGCGTCAGGCCCAGGGCCTGAGACTCGGTGAGCGTGGCCTCGTGGCGCACAAAGAAGCGCTCGATGAAAAGGTCATTCTCAAGCAAACCGCGGCGGCAGCGCCACTTAAGTTTGGAGAGAGCTCTCTCGTCGATGAGGGCTTCCATCGGGGCTTCGATGCCGGTACTCATGCTGTGCAGACAATGTTCGCGCTCAGACCGCGCGACGCACCATCAGTTCCTTGATCTTGCCAATCGCCTTGGTGGGGTTCAGCCCCTTGGGGCAGACGTCCACGCAGTTCATGATGGTGTGGCAGCGGAACAGGCGGTACGGATCTTCCAGGTTGTCCAGGCGCTCGGCGGTGGCTTCGTCGCGGCTGTCGGCGATGAAGCGGTAGGCCTGCAGCAGACCGGCCGGGCCCACGAACTTGTCGGGGTTCCACCAGAAGCTGGGGCAGCTCGTCGAGCAGCTGGCACACAGGATGCACTCGTACAGGCCGTCGAGCTCTTCTCGCTCCACCGGCGACTGCAGACGCTCCTTCTCCGGCGGAATGTTGTCATTCACCAGATAGGGCTTGATCGAGTTGTACTGCTTGAAGAACTGCGTCATGTCGACGATCAGGTCGCGCACAACCGGCAGGCCCGGCAGCGGCTTCAGCACGATCGTGGCCGGCAGCGACAGCATATTGGTCAGGCAGGCCAGACCGTTCTTGCCGTTGATGTTCATCGCGTCCGAGCCGCACACGCCTTCGCGGCAGGAGCGGCGGAAGGACAGCGTGGGGTCCACGGCCTTCAGCTTGATGAGGGCGTCCAGCAGCATGCGCTCATGGCCATCGAGCTCGATCTCGATGGTCTGCATATAGGGTTTGGCGTCCTTGTCCGGGTCGTAGCGGTAGATCTGGAAGGTGCGTTTCATGGCTCTAATCCTTTAGAAGGTGCGGACCTTGGGCGGCACCGATTCCACCGTCAGCGGTTGCAGGTTCACGGGCTTGTAGTCGAGGCGGTTGCCTTCGGAGTACCACAGCGTGTGCTTCATCCAGTTGGCGTCGTCGCGGTTAGGGAAGTCGTTGTGCGCATGCGCGCCACGGCTTTCCGGGCGGGCGGCCGCCGAGATCATGGTGGCCTTGGCGGCCTCGATCAGGTTGTCGACCTCCAGGGCCTCGACGCGCGCGGTGTTGAACACCTTGCTCTTGTCCTTCAGGCCGATGCTCTTGACGCGCTCGGCCACTTCCAGGATCTTGCTCACGCCCTCGTTCATCACCGCCTGGGTGCGGAACACGCCGGCGTGCTTTTGCATCGTCGAGCGAATGTCGTTGGCCACGTCCTGCGCGTATTCGCCGTTGGTGGCCGACTCCAGGCGCGCCAGGCGTGCCAGGGTCAGGTCCGCCGCGTCCTTGGGCAGGGGCTTGTGGTTCTTGTTCTTGAGCGCGAAGTCGACGATGTGGTTGCCGGCCGCGCGGCCGAACACCACCAGGTCCAGCAGCGAGTTGGTGCCCAGGCGGTTGGCGCCGTGCACGCTCACGCAGGAGCACTCACCCACGGCGTAGAGGCCGTTGACGATGTCGTTGACCTTGCCATTCTTGGGGATCACCACCTGGCCATGCACATTCGTCGGAATGCCACCCATCTGGTAGTGGATGGTCGGCACCACGGGAATCGGCTCCTTGGTGATGTCGACGTTGGCGAAGTTGTGGCCGATCTCGAACACCGAGGGCAGGCGCTTCATGATGGTCTCGGCGCCCAGGTGGGTCATGTCCAGCAGCACATAGTCCTTGTTGGGACCGCAGCCGCGACCTTCCTTGATTTCCTGGTCCATCGAGCGCGACACGAAGTCACGCGGTGCCAGGTCCTTCAGCGTCGGCGCATAGCGCTCCATGAAGCGCTCGCCATTGCTGTTGCGCAGGATCGCGCCCTCGCCGCGGCAGCCTTCGGTCAGCAGCACGCCCGCGCCGGCCACGCCGGTGGGGTGGAACTGCCAGAACTCCATGTCTTCCAGCGGGATGCCGGAGCGGGCGGCCATGCCCAGGCCGTCACCGGTGTTGATGAAGGCATTGGTGGAGGCGGCGTAGATGCGCCCTGCCCCGCCGGTGGCCATCAGCACGGTCTTGGCTTCGAGGATGTGGATCTCGCCGGTTTCCATTTCCAGCGCAGTCACGCCCACCACATCGCCCTCGGCGTCGCGGATCAGGTCCAGCGCCATCCATTCGACGAAGAACTGGGTCTTGGCCTTGACGTTCTGCTGGTACAGGGTGTGCAACAGCGCGTGGCCGGTACGGTCGGCCGCGGCGCAGGCGCGCTGCACCGGCTTTTCACCGTAGTTGGCGGTGTGGCCGCCAAAGGGGCGCTGGTAGATGGTGCCATCCGGATTGCGGTCGAAGGGCATGCCGAAATGCTCAAGCTCGTACACGACCTTGGGCGCCTCGCGGCACATGAATTCGATCGCATCCTGGTCGCCCAGGTAGTCCGAACCCTTGATGGTGTCGAAGAAGTGATAGTGCCAGTTGTCCTCGGACATATTGCCCAGGGAGGCACCGATGCCGCCCTGCGCCGCCACCGTGTGCGAGCGCGTCGGGAACACCTTGGACAGCACGGCCACGTTCAGGCCGGCCAGCGAGAGTTGCAGCGATGCGCGCATGCCGGAGCCACCGGCGCCGACGATCACCACATCGAATTTGCGCTTTGCGAGCGTCGTTCCAATTTGCATTTTCAAAGTCTCCAAAGCACTTGGACCGCCCAACCGGCGCAAGCCACGAGCCAAACCAGGGTGAAGAGGTGCAGGGCCAGGCGAATGCCCACTGGCTGCACATAGTCCATCCAGATGTCGCGCATGCCCACCCAGGCGTGGTAGGCCAGCGAGATGATGAGGGCGAAGGTCACGACCTTCATCCACTGCTGCGAGAAGATGCCGGCCCAGCGGTCGTAGCCGAGCTCGCCGGGCATCAGCAGCTGTGCCAGCAGCACGACGGTGAACAGCGCCATCAAGAGCGCGGTGGCGCGCTGCGCCATCCAGTCACGCAAGCCGTAATGCGCACCCACGACGATGCGCTTGGATCCAAAAGTACTCATGGTTGTTGTTGCCTCTAGGCTAGAGATCGGTACGGGCCGCTCAGTACAGACCGAACAGCTTGGCACCCAGCAGCGCCGTCAGCGCCAGGCTCACGACGAGCGTGAACACCGCGCTGGACTTGCCGAATTCCTTGCTGACGCTATG
This sequence comes from Paucibacter sediminis, assembly GCF_030254645.1. Taxonomy (NCBI): domain Bacteria; kingdom Pseudomonadati; phylum Pseudomonadota; class Betaproteobacteria; order Burkholderiales; family Sphaerotilaceae; genus Roseateles; species Paucibacter sediminis. Next base: position 3,983,425 of record NZ_CP116346.1, on the reverse strand, counting down.
GGTGGCATCCATCCACAGATGGCGCAGGCCGGCGATGAAGTGGTGCAGATAGCCCCAGATCAGGCCCAGCGTCGCCAGCTTCACGAACCAGGCGGGCACGAAGCCGATGCCGGCCACGAAGGCATTGGTGAAGGCGCCGTAGGAGATTTCAGACGTCAGACTGTTGTCGAACATCCAGATCACGAAGGGCAGCAACAGGAACATCAGCAGGCCGCTGACGCGGTGCAGGATGGACACGAAGCCCGCCACCGGCAGGCGGTAGGTGCGCACATCCGTGAAGATGTTGATGTTGCGGTAGACCGGTCTTTTGCCGGCCGTGCTGTTGGTGGTGTCCGTCATACCCGACCTTTTGTAATCAACGTGAAACCCAAAGATTTTATTGCAACGCAACACATCCAAAGCTTGTGCGGGGCGTGTTGCGAACCAAACAACGACTCTCGATCAATTCAAATCATTGCGGTAGAAATGCGTAGAAGTGTTGTATAGGCCGCGCCGCAACTCCACCGGTTTGTCGCCGTAGGTGAAGGACAGGCGCTCCACGCTCAGCAGCGGCGTGCCTTCGGCCACCTGCAAGAGCGCAGCAGTCTCGGCGTCAGCCGCCACCGCCCTGATCTTTTCCTGCGCGCGAATCATGTGCACACCAAACTCGGTCTCGAACAAGCCATAGAACGGGCCGCGGTGCTGGCTCAGGCGCTCGGTGGTGAGCCCCTTGAACAAGTTCCCCGGCAACCAGATATCGTCCAGCACCACCGGCCGCCCGGCGCTGTGCAGCAGGCGGCGCACCTCCACCATCGCGTCGCCGGCCCGCATCTGCAATTGCTTGGCAATCCAGGCCGGCGCGCGCTGACGCTTGCAGTCCAGCAACTGGCGCCCCAGGCCCGGATCCTGCCCCTCGTCGGGCATCAGGCGCAGAAAGCGGTATTGCTGCTGCTGCTCGGCATGGGTGGCCACGAAGGTGCCCTTGCCCTGGCGGCGCACCAGCAGATTCTCGGCGGCAAGTTCGTCAATAGCCTTACGCACCGTGCCCTGGCTGACGCCAAAGCGCTGCGCCAGCTCGATCTCGCTGGGAATGCTCTCGCCCGCCTTCCATTCGCCGCCCTGCAGGCCGGCAATGATGAGCCCCTTGATCTGGCGGTAGAGCGGGCTGAATGAGGGCCCCGCCTCTGGGATGGCGGGAGGAATGGGCTGCGCAGGCATGGCCGGCATTGCAGCACAAGCGCGCAGGCCAGTCCACCATCTGACGCCTGCTATCTTCTATAAGACAGATGACTGTCAGATTTGTGCAAAGCAGCACGGATAATCTGCCGTCAAATTGACCCCAGGCAATTGGTCAAGCTCGGGAATGCCCGGAGTCTGGCCTACACTTGGCGCCACTTCGGCGCAGCGCGTTGCCGGCTTGGCGACGCCCTGCGCAAGACCACAGTTTTGATCTGCACCTTCACCAACCTTTCCGGAGATTTCCCATGAGCAAGACTCCCGTTCGCGTTGCCGTCACTGGCGCCGCCGGCCAGATTGGCTATGCCCTGCTGTTCCGCATCGCCTCCGGCGAAATGCTGGGCAAGGACCAGCCCGTGATCCTGCAGCTGCTGGAGATCCCCGACGAGAAGGCCCAGAACGCGCTCAAGGGCGTGATCATGGAACTCGAAGACTGCGCCTTCCCGCTGCTGGCCGGCATCGAGGCCCACAGCGACCCGATGACCGCGTTCAAGGGCACCGACTACGCCCTGCTGGTGGGCTCGCGCCCGCGCGGCCCCGGCATGGAGCGCTCGGAGCTGCTGGCCATCAACGGCGCCATCTTCACCGCCCAGGGCAAGGCCCTGAACGCCGTGGCCTCGCGCAACGTCAAGGTGCTGGTGGTGGGCAACCCCGCCAACACCAATGCCTATATCGCGATGAAGTCGGCCCCGGACCTGCCGGCCAAGAACTTCACCGCCATGCTGCGCCTGGACCACAACCGCGCCGCCTCGCAACTCGCTGCCAAGACCGGCAAGGCCGTGGCGGACATCGAGAAGCTGGCCGTCTGGGGCAACCACTCGCCCACCATGTACGCCGACTACCGCAACGCCACCATTGGCGGCGCCTCGGTCAAGGCCATGATCAACGACGAGACCTGGAACCGCGAGACCTTCCTGCCCACCGTGGGCAAGCGCGGCGCCGCCATCATTGCCGCACGCGGCCTGTCGTCGGCCGCCTCGGCCGCCAACGCCGCCATCGACCACATGCGCGACTGGGCCCTGGGCACCAACGGCAAGTGGGTCACGATGGGCATCCCCTCGGGCGGCGAGTACGGCATCCCCAAGGACGTGATGTTCGGCTACCCGGTCACCTGCGCGAACGGCGAATACAAGATCGTCGAAGGCATCGAGATCGACGCCTTCTCGCAAGAATGCATCAACAAGACCCTCAACGAACTGCTGGAAGAGCAGAACGGCGTCAAGCACCTGCTGTGATGGCATGACGTGATCAGCCAAGGCTGACGCGATACTCCAAGGGTCGGCTATCGCGCCGGCCCTTTTTCATTTCGACTTGCACCATGTCCGCTGCCCTGCATCCCAAACTGGCCCTGTTCGAAGAGGGCGATGCCGCCACCCTGCTGCCCGTGGTGGACCACTATTGCGGTGTCGAGCTGCGCATGCGCAAGAGCCTCGAGTTGCAGGCGCAGATGGGGCCGCTGTTCGACATCACCCTGGATTGCGAGGACGGCGCCCCCATCGGCGGCGAGGCCGAGCATGTGCTGCTGGTATCGGAGCTGCTGAACAGCAACCTGAACCGCCACGGCCGGGTGGGCGCGCGCGTGCATCCGCTGGACCACCCCGCTTTCGAGGCCGATGTGGACGGCCTGCTCGCGCTGGCCGGCGAGCGTCTGGCCTATCTGATGCTGCCCAAGCCGCGCAGCCTGGCCGATGTGCACAAGGCCATTGCCTTCATCGATGACAGCCTGCAGCGCCACGGTGTCGAGAAGCCCCTGCCCGTGCATGTGCTGATCGAAACCCATGGCGCGTTGCGCGATGTGCAGGCGATTGCCGCGCATCCCCGCATCGAATCGCTGTCCTTCGGGCTGATGGACTTCGTCTCCGCGCACCGCGGTGCCATCCCGCGCAGCGCCCTGAGCGTCGAGGGCCAGTTCACCCACCCGCTGGTGGCGCGCGCCAAGCTCGAGATCGCCGCCGCCGCCCATGCCAACGCCAAGACGCCCTCGCACTGCGTGGTGACCGAGTTCAAGAGCGCCCGCGCCATCCTGGCCGCCGCTACGCGCGCGGCGCGCGAGTTCGGCTACACCCGCATGTGGAGCATCCATCCCAGCCAGATCCAGCCCATCATCGACGCCTTCGCACCCAGCGTGGCCGAGATCGACGAGGCCATCGAGATCATCCACGCCGCGCAGGCGGCGCATTGGGCGCCCATCCAGCATCGCGACAGCCTGCACGACCGCGCCAGCTACCGCTACTTCTGGCAAGTGCTGGAGCGCGCCCATCGCACCGGCCAGGCCCTGCCGGCCGAGGTCTGTCGCGCCTATTTCGAAACTTGTTGATACCGCCTTGCTGCGCCACTTACGAATGGCGCACGCTTGAGGCGAGAAATGCAGGGAAACGCTAGGCTGCGGCGGGTCTTGCAGCGCGACAATCAGCGCATCGAACTCCAAGCGTGGTGATATGAAGTCTGCAGCAAGCCAACTCCGCCCCCTCCTCCTTGCCCTCGCCAGCCTGGCCCTGTGCGGCAGCGCCTGGTCGGCCGCCGTGGAGAACCCCAAGCCGCGCAACCGCCTGGCCGCCAAGGTCAAGCCGCAGGCACCGGCACCCGCGGTCGTGGACGAGGACAACACGCCCTTGAACGACGATCAACTCGCCGTAGGCCCGCGCGTGCACAGCGGCGACGCCCAGTGCGAGTTCAACCAGAAGGTGCAGATCACGCCGCATCCCGACAAGCCGGGGCGCTTCCGCCTGCAGTTCGGCAAGCTGGTCTACAACATGACGCCCGAGCCCACCACCACCGGCGCGGTGCGCCTGGAGGACAAGAAGGCCGGCGTGGTGTGGCTGCAGATCCCCGCCAAATCGATGTTGATGAATGCCAAGATCGGCCAGCGCATGGTCGACAGCTGCCAGCACCCCGAGCAGGTGCAGAGCGCCCAGGCCATGGTGGCACCCGACAGCGGCATCGGCATCACCCCCGGCACCAGCCTGCCCAAGAACTGAGGCGCTGCGCCCGCACACCAGGGGAGGCCACCGGCCTCCCCTTTTTCATTGCCGCAGTAGCGCGCTCGGGCTTGGTATGCACACAGAAGTATGTAAAATCAATGCATACTTCGCCGCACATACCGAGGAGTGCCCATGGAAGCCACCGTCGCCGAACGCGGCCAGATCACCCTGCCCAAGGCAGTGCGTGACGCCCTGGGCCTGACCAAGGGCACGACGCTCAAGGTCGAACTCGACGGCGGCCGCATCATCCTGCGCAAGAACGTCGACGACGCCATTTCGCGCGCCCGCGGCAAGTTCAAGCTGGATGGCTTCGCCTCGGTCGACGACGCCATGCGCGCGGTGCGCGGCCGCGCCCCCGGCGATCCGGTGGAGCGCTGAAGCGGCCCGCCCATGATTGCCATCGATTCCTCCGTGCTCGTCGACCTGCTGAGCGACAGCGAACGCGCCGACCTGGCCGAGGCGGCGCTGCGCGAGGCGCTCTCGCACGGGCCGGTGGTGGTCTGCGACGTGGTGGTCTCCGAGATCTGCTCCTCGCTGCACGACGGCGACCAGGCCATGCAGGTGCTCGAAGACATGGGCATCGTCTACAGTGCCGTTGAACAACGCGCCGCCATACGCGCCGGCGAGATGCAGCGCCGCTACCGTGCGCGCGGCGGCGAACGCCAGCGCACCGTGCCGGACTTCATCGTCGGCGCCCATGCCCTGCTGCAATGCAGCGCCCTCATCACCGCCGACGACGGATTCTTCCGCGACTATTTCAAGGGTCTGAAGCTGATCAAGCCCAAGCCGGTCTGAACAGCAGCGCCCATCCCACTCAACGACACCAGGAGTAGCCATGTTGCAAGCCTATCGCCAACACCAAGCCGAGCGCGCCGCGCTGGGCATCCCGCCCCTGCCGCTGGATGCCAAGCAGGTCGCCGAGCTGATCGAGTTGATCAAGAACCCGCCGGCTGGCGAGGGCGAATTCCTGCTCGACCTGCTGACGCACCGCGTGCCGCCGGGCGTGGATGACGCCGCCAAGGTCAAGGCCAGCTTCCTGGCCGCCGTGGCCCATGGCGACCTCGCCGTCGGCCTGATCTCCAAGGCCAAGGCCACCGAGCTGCTGGGCACCATGGTGGGCGGCTACAACGTCAAGCCGCTGATCGACCTGCTGGACGATGCCGAGGTGGCCGGCGTGGCCGCCGCAGGCCTGAAGAAGACCCTGCTGATGTTCGACTTCTTCCACGACGTCGAAGTCAAGGCCAAGGCCGGCAATGCCAAGGCGCTGGAAGTGATCCAGAGCTGGGCCGATGCCGAATGGTTCACCAGCCGCCCCGAGGTCGAGAAGAAGATCACCGTCACCGTCTTCAAGGTGCCCGGCGAAACCAATACCGACGACCTCTCGCCCGCCCCCGATGCCTGGAGCCGCCCGGACATCCCGCTGCACTACCTGGCGATGCTGAAGAACACCCGCCCCGACGCGGCCTTCGAGCCCGAGGAAGACGGCAAGCGCGGCCCGATGCAGTTCATCGAGGACCTGAAGAAGAAGGGCCACCTGGTCGCCTACGTGGGCGACGTGGTCGGCACCGGTTCCTCGCGCAAGAGCGCCACCAACAGCGTGATCTGGGCCACCGGCCAAGACATCCCCTTCGTGCCGAACAAGCGCTTCGGCGGCGTGACCCTGGGCGGCAAGATCGCCCCGATCTTCTTCAACACGCAGGAAGACTCGGGCTCGCTGCCGATCGAGGTCGACGTCAGCAAGCTGGAAATGGGCGACGTCATCGACGTGCTGCCCTATGAAGGCAAGCTGGTGAAGGACGGCCAGACCGTGGCCGAGTTCAAGCTCAAGAGCGACGTGCTGTTCGACGAGGTGCGCGCCGGCGGCCGCATCAACCTGATCATCGGCCGCTCGCTGACCGGCAAGGCACGCGACTACCTGGGCCTGCCCGCCTCCACCCTGTTCCGCCTGCCGCAGGCCCCCGCCGAAACCAAGGCCGGCTTCACGCTGGCGCAGAAGATGGTCGGCCGTGCCGTCGGCCTGCCGGAAGGCCAGGGCGTGCGCCCCGGCACCTATTGCGAACCGAAGATGACCACCGTCGGCTCGCAGGACACCACCGGCCCGATGACCCGCGACGAGCTGAAGGACCTGGCCTGCCTGGGCTTCAGCGCCGACCTGGTGATGCAATCGTTCTGCCACACCGCGGCCTATCCCAAGCCCGTGGACGTGAAGACGCATCGCGAGCTGCCCGCCTTCATCAGCAACCGTGGCGGCGTGGCCCTGCGCCCGGGCGACGGCGTGATCCACAGCTGGCTGAACCGCCTGCTGCTGCCCGACACCGTCGGCACCGGCGGCGATTCGCACACCCGCTTCCCGATCGGCATCTCCTTCCCGGCAGGCTCCGGCCTGGTCGCCTTCGGCGCCGCCACCGGCGTGATGCCGCTGGATATGCCCGAGTCGGTGCTGGTGCGCTTCAAGGGCCAGATGCAGCCCGGCATCACCCTGCGTGATCTGGTGCATGCGATCCCGCTGTACGCCATCAAGGCCGGTCTGCTGACCGTCGCCAAGGCCGGCAAGAAGAACGTGTTCTCGGGCCGCATCCTCGAGATCGAAGGCCTGCCCGACCTGAAGGTCGAGCAAGCGTTCGAGCTCAGCGACGCCTCGGCCGAGCGCAGCGCCGCCGGCTGCACGGTCAAGCTGAACCCCGCGCCGATCAAGGAATACCTCAGCAGCAACATCGTGCTGATGAAGAACATGATCGCGGACGGCTATGCCGACGCGCGCACCCTGCAGCGCCGTATCGAGAAGGTCGAAGCCTGGCTGGCCAACCCCAGCCTGCTGGAAGCTGACAAGGACGCCGAATACGCGGCCGTGATCGAGATCGACCTGGCCGACATCAAGGAACCCATCCTCTGCTGCCCCAACGATCCGGACGATGCCAAGACCCTCAGCGAAGTGGCCGGCACCAAGATCGACGAGGCCTTCATCGGTTCCTGCATGACGAACATCGGCCACTTCCGCGCCGCGGCCAAGCTGCTGGGCGGCCAGCGCGACATCCCGGTCAAGCTGTGGGTGGCACCGCCCACCAAGATGGACCAGAGCGAGCTGATCAAGGAAGGCCATTACGCCGCCTTCGGCACCGCCGGTGCGCGCACCGAGATGCCCGGCTGCTCGCTGTGCATGGGCAACCAGGCGCAGGTGCGTGAAGGTGCCACCGTGGTCTCGACCTCGACCCGCAACTTCCCCAACCGCCTGGGCAAGAACACCAATGTGTTCCTGGCCTCGGCGGAGTTGGCCGCGATCGCCTCCAAGCTGGGCAAGATCCCCAGCGTGAGCGAGTATCACGAGGCCATGGGCGTGGTGAACAAGGACGGCGCCTCGATCTACAAGTACATGAACTTCGACCAGATCGAAGAGTACGCGGAGACTGCCAAGGGCGTCACCGCCTGATCACCATCTGAAGCGCCGCGCTGATCGGTGCTGACAAGCCCGCCCGGGCAACCGGGCGGGCTTTTTTTTTGCGACACCCGTCATTTGATCTTGATGACGACCTTTCCCTTGGCTCGGCCGAGGGCCAGGTAGTCCAGGGCTTCCTTGGCCTGGTCGAACGGGAACACCTTGTCGATGACCGGTCGGATCCGTTCGGTCTTGAGCAGCTCAGCGATTTCTGCGAGCTGTTGGCCATCAGGCCGCACGAAGAGGAAGGCGTAGTCGACGCCCTTCTTCCGGGACAGTTTGCGGATCTTGCGGCTCATCAGGCCGAACACAAACGTCAGGAAGAAGTTCAGCTTCTTCGCCTTTGCGAAGGCCGCATCCAGCGGGCCGATGAGCGAAACGATGCGGCTTCCCGGCTTCAGGATATCCAGCGACTTCTCGATGGCGTCGCCCCGGACCGTGCCAAGCACGGCGTCGTAACCGCGCAGCAGCTTCTCGAATTCCTGCTTCTTGTAGTCGACGATTTCATCGGCACCCAAGCCGCGAACGAACTCGACGTTGCCGGTACTGACCGTCGTCCCGACCTTGGCGCCAAGCTGGTGAGCCAGCTGGATCGCAAAGGTCCCGATGCCACCCGAGCCTGCAGGGATGAACACCTTCTGACCATGGCGCAGCTTGATACGTTCCTTCAACGCCTGCCAGGAGGTGAGCGCGACCATGGGGACGGACGCGGCCTGCACGAAGTCCAGCTTGGGCGGCTTCAGGGCGGCGGCGCTTTCCGGCACCGCGGCGAACTCTGCAATCGACCCCTTGCCCAGGTCAAAGAGGCTGGCGAAGACCTCGTCACCCGGCTTGAAGCGGGTCACGCGGCTCCCGATCTCGACCACCACGCCGGCCAGATCGCTGCCCAGGATGGCCGGCAGCTTGAAATGCAGCACAGGTTTGAAGGTGCCGACCGGGACCATGTTGTCGATGGGGTTCACGCCTGCGGCGTGAACTTGAACCAGCAGCTCGTCGGGTTGCAGCGTGGGGCGGTCGACGTTGGAGAACCCGATATCGGGCGACTTGCCGTAGCGCTTGAATGTGAGGGCTTTCATGTCTTCTTCCTTGTTCCTGGCGAACCCAGGGTGGTGGTCAATCGGGTCACAAGCCTGCCTCTCAGGCGCGCGCACGCAGGCGTCGTGTGCGAAACGTGCCCCAGCTACTGCCGAGCGCCGACTTCAGGAACGCCGCCAGGCCGCTCTCGGCCGGACGTGGTTCCTTGCCCTTGGCGATGCGTTTGAGCTGGCGCTCATACCAGAGCACCTCCATGATTCCCATGCGGTCCACGGCCTTGAGACCCGTGCTGATCGGTCGGACCCGCTGTGCGCTGTCGCGCCCTTGCAGCAGTGCTGCGGGCGCGTCGGGGTCGATCGCCAGCAGCCGGGCCAGGCCCACCACATCCAGTGCACCGGTACGCAGCGCAGCGTTCATGCCGGTCGCCGTACGGAAGCCACCGGTCACCATGAGCGGCAGCTTGGTCGTGGCCCGCGCCTTTTCCGCGAAGCCAAGAAAGTAGGCTTCCCGCGCTGCGGTGCTTGCCCTTTTTGGCTCCTGCATGGCGCCGCTCATCGCAGGGGCTTCGTAAGTGCCGCCGGAGATCTCGATCAGGTCAATGCCAGCCTTTGCCAGCGCGCGAATCGTCGCAAGCGATTCCTCCTCGGTGAAACCACCGCGCTGGAAGTCGGCCGAGTTGAGCTTGATGCCCACCGGGAAATCCGCGCCGACTTGGCGTCGGATCTCGGCATAGACGGCCATCAGGAAGCGCCGGCGCTTCTCGGCCGTACTGCCCCATTCGTCGTCGCGACGGTTGTGGTGGGGCGAGAGAAACTGGTTGATCAGGTAGCCATGCGCGGCGTGGATCTGGACACCACTGAACCCCGCCTTCTTGCAGATGGCCGCGCTGCGCCCAAAGCGCTCGATGATGTCCAGGATGTCATCGCTGCTGGCCTCGCGTGGGGTGTCGAAGAACGCCGCCATGTCCTCGCGGAAGGGAACGGCAGAGGGCGCGAGGTTGAACGCATTCAAGCCCCGCGTCGACTGCTTGCCCGGATGGTTGAGTTGCGCCCATAGCGCCGATCCATGGGCTGTTGCCGCCTGCGTCCATTGCCTCAGCACGGCCATGTCAGACTCATCCTCGATCACGACGTTGCCGGGCTCGCCGAGCGCGCGCCGGTCGATCATCACATTACCCGTGACGATCAGACCCAGACCCGAGGCGCCCCAGCGGCCATACAACTGCACAAGGCCATTCGTCGGACGGTTGTCGTAGGTGCCCAGCGTCTCGCTCATGGCCGCCTTGGCCAGACGATTGCGCAGCACGCTGCCGTTCGGCAGGTGCAAGGGCTGATTCAGCAGACTGGATTCCATGGGCAACTCAGAAGGCCGTGCGTTCATACGGCGAGATGATTTTGGGTGGCTGCAGGAATGCCGTCAGTCCCTGAAACCACATCACTTCCTGGAAGTCGCCGCTGATGACCAGCTCCTTGCTACCCAGAGCCCGTAGGAAGGCGGCCTGGCTGTCCTTGGCCGACAGGATGGCGAATCCCCTGGTGGCGTCCTTGAAGCTGAACGTGAACTGGGGATTCGCGGCGAGCCCGGCAAAAGACCGGATGGCGCCGCCTTCGATCACGAAGGTGCGGCCCGCGCCCGAGGCAGTGCGGATCTGGAACACCAGGCGCTTGCTGGCGACATAGCGGGCGCAGTCGGGGTTTCCGCGAATCTGGCGCTTGAGGATCTGGGCGAACGCCCACAAGAGGAACTTGAACTTCAACATGAGGGGCAACCTTTAGAGAGCCGGCAAGGCGATGCGGACGACGGCGGTCGCCGCCATCACTCGCCGAGGAACTGGACCGCGTGACGCAGGAATCGCTGCGGGTACTGGAACTGCGCGGCGTGGCCCGAGTCGGGATAGATGAACAGCTGGGCGTTCGGCAGGTTACGCGCCATGTAGAACGAGTTGACCGTCGGGATCATCACGTCGTGCACGCCGTTGAGGATGAAGGTTGGCTGCTGGATGCCGCGCAGGTAGGCGAAGGGATCGTCTTCCGACAACCTGGGCAGGTAATGCATATTGGCCTCGATCTGCGCCTTCGCGGCATCGGGTGAGGACGGCGGGTGCTGATCGACGCGCCGATGGCGCCGCTCCCAGAAGTCCCTTCCTGCTTGCGCCGCCGTCTCGGAGCGGCCGAAGAACAGATACAGGAAGTCTTCCAGGGTCGGCACCGGGTTGACGGCCGTGCCCAGCACGCGATGCTCCATCTCCGGATCACCGCCGCGCGGGCCCGTGCCCAGAAGCATCAGCTTGCGCACAAGCGTCGGATGACGCCAGGTCAGATCGAGCGCCTGGAAGCCTCCCAGCGAGAAGCCCAGCAGGTCGACCTGTTCCAGGCCCAGCGCACGAACGAAGGCCGCCGCATCGTCGGCCATGTCCTCGATGCGCGTGCGTGGTGTCCCATCAGAGGACGCGATGCCTCGACCGTTGTAGAGGATCACCTCCCGGCCTTCGGCCAGGCCGTCCGTCATCAGCGGATCCCAGTGGTCCATGCCGCCCCGGAAGTGTTGCAGCATCAGCAGCGGCGCTTGCCCAGCGCCCGCATTGCCCCAGCGCCGGTAGGCGAGCCGTGCGCCGTCGACGCTCACGAAACGGGTGGGTGCGGTGAGATGGGTGTCAGTCATGAGGGCCTCCGACATCAATTCGCCAGGAAGGCCAGCGCCTTGGGCACGAAGTCCTCGTGATACTGGAAGATGCCACCGTGCCCTGCATCCGGGTAGATGATCAACTGCGCATTCGGCAGGCGCTTCGCCAGCTCATGCGAGTTGCGCGTGGGCACCATCCGGTCATCCTCACCATTGGCCACGAGCACCGGCTGCTTGATCACCGAGAGGTCGGCCGGTCGCTTCTGCCCCCAGGCACTGAGCGCCTGCAGTTGCGACACATAGGCCCAGATGGCGATCTCGCTGTCGCGCTGGTCGATGCGCTCCTGCAATCGCTTCAGAAACGCCTTGCCGGCCTCGATGCCGTTCGGCGTGCGGGTGAAGAACAGGTACTGCTTCGGATCCTGGCCGGTCAGCGTGGCCCGAATCAGGTCGTAGTTCGCCACGCCTGCGACAGAGCTGATGCCCTCGCCTCCGGCTGGGCCCGTGCCTGCAAGAATCAATTTGCGAACCAGCTGCGAATCCTTCAGCACGATCTCCTGCGCGATCATTCCGCCGATCGAGAAGCCGAACAGGTCCACCTGCGTGAAGCCCTTGGCCTTGATGAAGCTGATGACGTCGTCGGCCATCTGCTCGATGGTGTTGGCCGGCTTGCCGGTGGAGGCGCCGACACCTCGGTTGTCGAACGCGATCACGTGATGTTTCGCGGCGAGCCCGTCCACCATGCGCGGATCCCAGTTGTCCAGCACGGCAGCCAGGTGGACGAGAAGCACCACGGGCGTGCCGCCGTTTTGCTGCCCGAGCTCGCGGTAGGAGAAGCTCACATCGCCGGCCGTGACACTTTGCGTCGGCACGCTCTTCCATGTCGCCGGCTGCACATCGCTCGCCAAGGCGCTCGAAGAGGCCAGCACACCGGACAGTGCGAGCGCGTGGAGGATCGATTTCATCAGCTTGATAGGCATGACAGACTTCCGTTTGCGAGGGATGGGGGCTCAGGCCTGCTGGCGGTAGCGATCGGCCGCGTGGGCCTGCCGGACGTCAGACAGCAAGCCTTGGCGCGCGCCATCCAACGCGTCCCAGCGCTCGGCCACATGGAGCGGCGGGATCGTGACGAGTTCGCGGCGGTCGAAGCCGACCATGGCCGCATCGACCAGTTCCTCGACGTCCATGACTTCGGGGAGGGTGTTGATGTCAACGCCGGCACGCTCCCAGATCTCCGTGCGCGTCGCGGCCGGCAGCACGGCCTGCACATAGATGCCCCTGGGCGAGAGCTCCAGGTTCAAGCCCTGCGACAGGAACAGCACGAAGGCCTTGGTAGCACCGTAGATCGTCATGCCGAGTTCGGGTGCGAAGCCCACCACCGAGCCGATGTTGACGATGGTGCCGGTGCCGGCCTGTACCAGGCGTGGGGCAATGGCGGCCGCCAAGCGGGTCAACGCCGTGGTGTTGAGGGCGATCAGCCTCTCGATGGCTTGCGCGCTTTGCTGGACAAAGCTGCCGGGCTGCGCCATGCCCGCGTTGTTGATCAGGATGCCGATGCGAGCGTCCTCGCGCAGGCGGGTTTCGACCGCCGCCAGCTCGCTCTGCTGCGTCAGGTCCGCCTGCAGCACGTCGACCGTGACCTTGTGCGCCTCCTGCAGGCGTGCCGCAAGCGCATCGAGCCGGGATTTGTCGCGGGCAACCAGAACCAGGTCGTGGCCACGCTTTGCAAAGCGCTCGGCGTAGACGGCGCCGATGCCGCTGGACGCGCCGGTGATGAGGACGGTGGAAGGAGTGCTGGTCATGTTCATGAGTTCCTGAGCAGTGATGGCCGCTTGTCGAGTGAGTTCGACTTCCGGCGGGATTGGCTTGGCATGGACCAATGATGATGGACGTAATCCAAAATGTCAATACTTTGATTACGAACAACATCAATATAGAATCGAGATCGACAAATGCATCACTCCAGGGCAAACAAGCGATGAGAGTCACCAAAGCGCAGGCGCAGGCGAATCGGGCGCATGTGGTGGAAACAGCTTCCCAGCTGTTTCGTGAACGCGGCTATGACGGCGTCGGCGTGGCCGACCTGATGGCCGCCGCCGGCTTCACCCACGGCGGCTTCTACAAGCAGTTCGGGTCCAAGACCGACCTGATCGCGGAATCGGCGGCTTGCGGCATCGCCCAGACCATTGCGCTGACAGGGGCCGGTGTAGAACTTGCTGAGTTCGTCAGGCAGTACCTATCGCGCGAGCACCGTGACAGTCGTGGCACCGGTTGCACGATGGCCGCCTTGGGCGGGGACGCGGCACGTCAGCCCGATTCAGTCCGAAGCGCTTTTGCAACGGGCATAGAGAGCCTGGTGGCGGCATTGAGCCGCGGCGATGGCGATGTGGCAGATTCTGCAGACGCGCGCCAGACGCGCGCCCAGGTCCTGGACATGATCTCGCACGCCGTGGGAGCCCTCGTCATGTCGCGAGCCTGCCCGGACGACTCGCCCCTCGCCGACGAATTCCTCACGGTATGCCGTGACGCGATGCTTGGGACGCTGGCGGCAACTCAGGTACCAGAGGCTCCTTCGCGCTGACCACGCCCCGCCCCAATCCTCCTCGCGCCTGAGTCGCGCGAAGGCTTGGTGTGCAGACCAACGGCACGGATCCATTGCTATGGCCCGGCCCGCAGCACCTTGGCCAAGCGCGCGACCAGCGGCGCCATCTGCGCCACCGGCACCTGGGCATAGCCCAGCAGCAGGCCGCGCCAGGCCTGGGCGCGCGGCCCCATCGCCAGCTCGCTGAGCGCCGGTGCGACGATGCCGGCCCGCAGCGCCCGCGCACTGATGGCCACGTCATCAAGGCCGGCGCTGTCTGCAAAGCGCAGCGCCAGATGCATGCCGGCCGAGCCGCCGTGGACACTGGCCAGATCACCCAACTCGCGCTCCAGCGCCGCCACCAGCGCGTCGCGGCGCTGGCGATAGAGCCGACGCATGCGGCGCAGGTGCAGGCCGAACTGGCCGCTGCGCAGGAACTCGGCCAGGGCCAGCTGATCGGCCATGCGGCCGCGCGGCTGGCTGCGCGCCAGCAGGCGCGCGAGCGCCTCGCACAGGCCCTCGGGCACCACCATGAAGCCGATGCGCAGGCCCGGGAACAAGGTCTTGCTGAAGGTGCCCAGGTAGAGCACCGGCGCGTCCGCCTGCAGGCCCTGCATGGCCGGCAGCGGTGGGCCGTCGTGGCGGAACTCGCTGTCGTAGTCGTCCTCGATGATCAGGCTACCGGCCTCGCGTGCGTGGGCCAGCAGGGCCAGGCGCCGCTCCAGGCTCATCACCGCGCCGGTGGGGTATTGGTGCGAGGGCGTGGTGTAGATCAGGCGCGGGCGCTGGCGCCGCCAGTCCTGGGCGCGCGGCGCCATGCCCTGCTCGTCCACCGCGATGCCGATCAGCTTCAGCTGGGCGCCGCGCAGCGCGGTCTCGGCGCCGGCATAGCCGGGGCTCTCCAGCCAGGCCGTTTCGCCGGCATCGGCAAAGGCGCGCGCGCACAGGTCCAGGCTGGCCTGCGTGCCGTCGGTGACGAAGACCTGCTGCGGCTCGCATTGCACGCCGCGCGAGGCGCGCAGATGCTCGGCGATCGCCTGGCGCAGCCCGGCCTCGCCGGCCGCGTCCGCATAGTTGAGCTGGGCCGGACCCAGGCCGCGCCAGCAACGCTCCAGCAGGCGGCGCCAGCGCTGGGTGGGGAATTCATCCAGCGCCGGCACGCCCGGTGCAAACGCCAGCGTGGTCTCCAGCACCGGGCCGGCGGCCAGCACCGCCTCGGCGCGGCGCGAGAGTGGCCGCGCCAGCGGCCCGAGCGACCCGGACGCCCCGGGCGGACGCGTCTCCTTGGCCGGCGGGCGCAGCAGCTCGCTGACCCGACTGCCGCGCCGGTCGGGTGCGATCAGGCCCTCGGTGGCGAGCTGCTCATAGGCATAGAGCACGGTATTGCGCGCCACGCCCAGCTCGCGCGCCAGCACCCGGCTGGCCTGCAGGCGCGTGCCCGGCGCCAGAACGCCGGCGCGGATGGCCGCGCGCAGCGCCTCGTGCAGGCGGCGCTGCATGGGGCCCTGCGGGCTGGCGAAGCGGTCGATCAGCAGCTGGTACGTCATGGCCCCATGATATTGGTGATCCGTGGACCTTTTCATGGAACCAGCCTGGCACTACATTGCGCCCTCTTCCACGCAAGCAAACACCCGCACCTCAGCATGAAGCAAGCTCCCAGCGACCGCAGCCGCATCCGCCGCGTGGCCGAGAACGCCCGCTACGACAGCGCCACCCTGCACGCCATCATCGACGCGGCCTATCTGTGCCACCTCGCCTTTGCCGACGACAAGGGCCTGCACAGCATCCCGATGGCCTGCTGGCGCACGGGCGAGCACCTCTACATCCACGGCTCCAACGGCGGCCGCCTGATGAAGCAGCTGGCGGGCGGCGCGGCGGTGTGCATCAGCATCTGCCATCTGGACGGCCTGGTGCTGGCGCGCTCGGCCTTCAACCATTCGATGAACTACCGCTCGGCGGTGATCTACGGCCGCTTCGAGAAGGTCGAGGGCGAGACGGACAAGCGCGCCGCGCTGGCCGCCTTCATGGACAAGCTCGCGCCGGGCCGCCAGGCCGAGATCCGGCCCGGCAACGAGCGCGAGTTCGCCGCCACCACGGTGCTGCGGATGGCATTGGCAGAGGCCGCTTGCAAGACGCGCAGCGGCGGCCCGGTGGACGATGAGGAAGACCTCGGGCTCGCGGTCTGGGCCGGCGTGCTGCCGCTGGCGCAGGTGCACGGCCAGCCGCAGGCCGATGGCGACGGCTACCAAGCCGTGCCGGCCTATGTGAGGGGCTGGGCATGAACCATACCCGCCTTTGGAGGGATAACATCGGCGCAGTCCCTGCCCCGCCCCTCCACGATGCAACTCGCCGGCTATCAACTAACAGGCATTCTCTACACCGGCGGTGAAACCACGGTGGCCACGGCGCAGTCACCGCAGGGCGAGCGCGTGGCGCTCAAATACCCCGAAAGCGAGCAGCCGGCGCCGGCCCTGAATGCGCGCTGGCGCCATGAGTACGGCATGCTGCGGGCGATCGATTCGCCCTGGGTCGTCAAGGCGCTAGGCCTGCATGAGGTGGGTCACCGGCTGGTGCTGGTGCTGGAGAACTTTTCGCCCCTCAATCTGAGCCAGGTGATCGAGCAGGGCCTGCTGGACCTCGGCGAGCGTCTCGGTCTGGCGATGCAGCTGACGCAGGCGCTCAGCGCCGTGCACCAGGCCCGCCTCATCCATGGCGACATCGCGCCCAAGAATGTGCTGGTGGACCTGGCCAGCCTGCAACTCAAGCTCTGCGACTTTGCGCTCTCGACGCGGCTGGCGCATGGCCAGACGCAGCCGGCCGGTGGCGGCCTGCGCGGCACGCTGGACTACATCGCACCCGAGCAGACCGGGCGTACCAATCTGGAAGTGGACTACCGCAGCGACTTCTACTCGCTGGGCGTGAGCCTGTACGAACTGTTCAGCGGCCACAAGCCCTTCCAGCTGAGCGATCCGATCGCCCTGCTGCATGCCCAGGTGGCACTCATGCCGCCACCCCTGGACCAGCTCGGCCACGGCGTGCCCGCGCCACTGGCCGCCATCGTGCAGAAGCTGCTCGCCAAGTACCCGGACGACCGCTACCAGAGCAGCTATGGCCTGCTGAAGGACTTGCAGCGCTGCGCCGAGCAATGGCAGCAGCAGCGCCGCATCGAGGCCTTTGCGCTCGCCAGCGAGGACATCCCGGAACGCTTCTGCGTCTCGCAGAAACTCTATGGCCGCGCCGCCGATGTGCTGACGCTGCGCGAGGCCTTTGCGCGCGCCAGCGCCGGCCGTGCCGAGCTGCTGCTGATCGGGGGCAGTGCGGGCGTGGGCAAGACCGCGCTGGCGGCGGAACTGCATCGCCCCGTGGTCGCGCAACGAGGCTATTTCCTGCGCGGCAAGTGCGACCAATACAGCCACCAGCAGCCCTATGCCGCGCTCAGCCAGGCCTTCCAGCTGCTGATGCAGCAGCTCGCCAGCGAGGGCGCCGAGCGCCGTCGCTACTGGCAGGCCAGCCTGGGCAAGGCGCTGGGTGACGCGGCCGCCGCGGTGGCCGCCATCGTGCCCGGCCTGAGCCTGCTGATCGGCACTCCGGCGCCGCTGACGCCGCTGCCGGTGGCCGAACATGAACAGCGCTTTCACCTCGCCTTCGCCCGCTTCGTCAAGGCGCTGGCCGCGCCGGCCCATCCGCTGCTGCTCTTCATCGACGATCTGCAATGGGTCGATGCGCCCAGCCTGCGCCTGCTGCGCCGGCTCATCAATGCCGACGAGGCCGGCGCCTGCCTGCTGGTGGTGGGTGCCTACCGCGACAACGAAGTGGACGCGGCCCACCCGCTGGCACAGCTGCTGGAGCAGCAGCGCCAGCTGGGCACGGCGCTGCAGCAGCTGACGCTCCAGCCCCTCGGCCTGCCTGAGGTGCAGGCCCTGCTGGCCGACACCTTGCGGGCCGAGGGCCAGCGCGTCGCGCCACTGGCCGCGCTGTGCCTGGAAAAGACCCGCGGCAACCCCTTCTTCCTCGGCCAGTTCCTGCGCAGCCTGCATGTCCATGGCGACCTGCACTACGAGCGCGCCCAGGGCGCCTGGCAGTGGGACATCGAGCAGATCGCCCGGCGCGGCATGACCGACAACGTCGTCACCCTGATGCTGGAGCGCCTGCGCGGCCTGCCCGCGGCCACCCAGACGCTGCTGACCCGCGCCGCCCAGCTGGGCGACAGCTTCTGCCTGCGCGAGCTGATGGCGCTGCTGCAGGCCGACGCCGGCAGCACCGCGGCGATGCTCTGGCCGGCCCTGGATGCCGGCCTGCTGCTGCCCATGGATGAGGACTACAAGTTCGAGCACAGCCCGGCCCTGCTGGAAGCGGCGCGCTACCGCTTCCTGCACGACCGCGTGCAGCAGGCCGCGCATGAGCTCACGCCCGAGCCCGAGCGCCAGGCCATGCTGCTGCATTGCGGGCGCCAGCTGCTGGCCTGCAGCCCGGGCGCGCTGCTGGACGAGCGGCTCTTCAACATCGTCGATTGCCTCAACCAGGCGCTGGCGCTGATCAGCGCCGCCGACGAGCGCGCGCTGTTGCTGCGCCTGAACGTGCAGGCGGGCCTGCGCGCCAAGAACGCCTCGGCCCATTGCGCGGCCGTGGCCCTGCTGCGCCAGGCGCGCGCGCTGCTGCCCGAACAGGCCTGGCAGCACGCACCCGACGAGACGCTGGCGCTGTTCACCGCGCTGGCCGAGGCCGAGTACCTGGCCGGCCATTTCGATGCCGCCGAGCGGCTCTACCCCGAGGTGATGGCGGCCTGCCCGCTGCGGCTGGGCCGGGTCAGCATCTGCCTGGTGCAGGCCGACCAATACCATATCCAGGGTCGCTTTGCCGACGCCTTCCCGGTGCTGCTGCAGGCCATGGCCCTGCTGGGCCAGCCCTTCCCGGCCAGCGAGGAAGAGGCGCAGGCGCTGTTCCCCGCCGAGTTCGAGCGCACCGAGGCGCTGCTGCAGCGGCTCGGCCCATCCGCCCTGCTGCAGGCGGCCGAAATGCAGGCACCCGAGCGCCTGATGGAAATGCGCGTCTATTACGCGCTCTCCTACGCCAGCTACCAGACCGGGCGCTTCGCTGCCTTCGTGCTGGACGCCTGCCGCATGGTGCAGACCACGCTCGCCCATGGGCAGGGCGACCTCAGCTGCATCGCCTATGTGGCCTACCTCACCGCCATGTCGGTGATGCACCGGCCCTATACCCAGTGCCATGCGCTGGGGCGGCTGGCCATGCGGCTGGCCGAGCAGCGCGGCGGCCCCTATTACCGCATCACCGTCTACCAGTATTTCTCGGCCTTCTACCAGCATTGGGGCGAGCCCCTGGCCGAGGCCATCGCCCAGGTGGAGCTGGGCCTGGAGCTGGGCCAGGGCGGGGTGAACCCGCTCGCCGCCGGCTATTGCGCCCTGCTGGGCGCGGTGAACCGCTTCGCCCTGGGTGAGGAGTTGGCGCAGCTGGAAGTGCGTTGCCAGCAAGGCCTGCGCTTTCTGCAAAAGACCCGCCAGCCCAATACCGAGCTGATGCTGCGCCACGGTGTGCTGCAGCCTCTGCAGGCCTTGCGCGGCAAGACCCTCGGCGCCCTCAGCTTCGACACCGAGGACAGCGCCAGCAGCACCATGTTCGCCGATGCGGCGCCCTCGATTCCGCTGGCGCTCTACAGCGCCGCCATGCTGCGCCACGCCTATCTGATGGGCGACCGGGCGCAGTGGCAGGCCTGCGTGGCACGCCAGGCGGTGATAGGCATGTGCCTGCCCGACAGCCCCTCGATGGTGGAGGCCTGCTTCTACACCGCCCTGGGCCAGCTGCGCCCGGGCTTTGTGGACGCCGCGCAGCAGGCCGAGGCCGTGCAGGCCGCCGAGCAGCAACTGGCGCGTTTCGCCAGCTGGGCCGAGGGCTGCGCCGCCAACTTCCACCACAAGCAGGCGCTGATCGCCGCCGAGCTGGCGCGCGTGCGCGGCGAGGAGCGCGCCGCCATGGACTTCTATGCCCAGGCCATCGACGCCGCGGCCGCGGCCGGTTTCACCGCCTGCGAAGCCCTGGCCAACGAGCTCTATGCCGAGTTCTGGGCCGCGCAACAGCAAAGGCAGCTGAGCAGCAACTTCATCCGCGAGGCGCATTACCACTACCGCCGCTGGGGCGCGCTGGTGAAGTGCCTGCAGCTGGAGGCGCGCTGGCCGCACATCAGCTTCGGCCAGCCGCGCCCTTCAGGCGGCTCTGGCGGCTCTGGCGGCTCTGGCGGCTCGGCGGGCCGCAGTAGCGGCAGCAGCTACCGCGACTCGCTGGAGCCAGGCGCAAGCCTGGACCTGCATTCCCTGCTCAAGGCCAACCAGCTGCTGGCACAGGAAATCCATCTCGACACCTTGCTGCCGCAGATGCTGGGCGTGCTGCTGGAGCATGCCGGTGCCGAGTTCGGCGCCATCGTGCTCGACGAGGACGAAAGCCTGGTGGTGGAGGTGATGGGGGCAATGGCGCCCGAGCAGCAAGGTGACATGCAGCGCCTGTGCATGCCCCTGGAAGAGCTGGGCGAGGCCGGCCAGCAGATGCTGCCCGCGGGCCTGATCGAGTACGTCAGGCTGACGCGCCGCACCCTGGTGCTGAACCGCCCCGCCGAGGACGAACGCTTCTCCCACAGCGCCTGCCTGCAGCGGCGCCAGATCAAGTCGCTGGTGTGCCTGCCGGTGCTCAGCCAGGGCAAGCCGGTGGCGCTGGTCTATCTGGAAAACAACCAGCTCGAGAACGCCTTCACCACCCAGCATCTGCAGACCCTGGAACTGCTCAGCAGCCAGGCCGCGATCTCGCTGGTGAATGCCAGGCTGTACGAGAGCCTGGAGCACAAGGTGGCGCAGCGCACCGAGGAGCTGCGCCAGATGAGCATGAAGGATGGGCTCACCGGCATCGCCAACCGCCGCGCCTTCGACGAGCGCCTGGCGCTGGAGTGGCGACGCAGCCAGCGCCAGGGTTCGCCGCTGTCGCTGCTGATGGTCGACATCGACCACTTCAAGCAATACAACGATTGCTATGGCCACCTCGAGGGCGACCGCTGCATCCGCGCCGTGGCGTCGGTGCTCAGCGAGGTGGCGGGCCGCGGCGGCGACCTGGTGGCGCGCTACGGCGGCGAGGAATTCGCACTGCTGCTGCCCGACACCGACTCCCCGGCCGCGGCGCGCCTGGCCCAGGCCTGCCTGGACGCCACCGAACTGCTGGCCATGCCGCATGCGCAGTCGCTGGCCGGCCCGCTGGTGAGCATCAGCCTGGGCTGCGCCACCCTGGTGGCCACGCCACTGAGCAGCCCCGAGCATTTGCTGGGGCAGGCCGATGCCGCGCTCTACCAGGCCAAGCGCGCCGGCCGGCGGCGCTGGCAACACCACGCCGACGCCGCTTGATCGGCACCTGCGCGGCGAGCCCGCGGCGCTCAGCTACACATTGCGCAACTCGCGCAGCGCCACCGAGAGCATCGCCAGGTCGGCGCCCTTGGCCTCGGCCAGCTCGGCCAAGAGGCGTTGCGAACGTTCCAGCGCCGCGGCCTTGTCCTGCTCCCAGGCGGCCAGGCGGGCACCCGCACCGTCCGCACCGCCCGCGCCACCCATCAGGACCTGCTGCGCAATATCGCGCCGCAGGCCCCAGAGGTCGTCGCCCAGCGCGGCCTTGGCCAGGGCCTGCCAGTAGCTGCCGGCCGGCAGGGCCTCGATCTGCTGGCGCAGCCGCGCCAGGCCCAGGCGGCGCTCCACCTCGGCATGCACCTCGGCCACCTCGGCCACATCGCGTTGCAGGGCATCGGCCAGCTCGGCGATGTCCAGCGCGGCATACAGCCCCTCGGCGCTGGCCACGCGCTGCGCCAACGCCGCCGGCACGCCGGCCGCCACCCAGGCCTGGGCCAGGGGCGAGGCCTCGGCCTGCGCGGCCAGCTGCGTGCGCAGGGCCTGCACCGCCGGCGTGAAGCGCGCGATGGTCTGCTCCAGCGGCTCGGCCAGCCGGCGCGAGCGCAGGAACCAGGCGGTGGCGCGCGCGGTCAGGCGGCCCTCCTCGATCAGCAGCTCGGACTGCACCGCATCGGCGACGCGGTTGTCCAGCGCCTCGACCTGCTGCCACAGCTCCACGTGGCCCATCACCTCGCGCGTGGCCAGGTAGGCGCGCACCACCTGGGCGGGGCGCATGCCGGTGGCGTCGGCCAGGCGGTGCACAAAGGTCGAGCCGACGCGGTTCACCATGCTGTTGAGCACATGGGTGGCGATGATCTCGCGCTTGAGCGGATGGCGCGCGATATGGGCGCCAAAGCGCTCGCGCAGCTGGGCCGGGAAGTAGCGGTACAGCGCGGTGCTGATCCAGGCGTCCTCGGGCAGCTCGGAGGCCACGATCTCGTCGAACAGCCACATCTTGCAATAGGCCAGCAGCACCGCGCGCTCGGGCGTGGTGAGGCCCACGCCGCGCGCCTTGCGCTCGGCGATCTCCTCGTCGCTGGGCAGGAACTCGATGGCGCGGTTCAGGCGCCCGGCCTTCTCCAGGAAGCGTATGAAGCGCGCCTCCTCGTCCAGCAGGGCCACGCCCAGGCGGCCGGTGACCGAGAGCGCCTGGGTCTGGAAGTAGTTGTCGCGCAGCACCAGCGCGGCCACCTCGTCGGTCATCTCGGCCAGCACGCTGTTGCGCTGCTTCTCGGTGATCTCGCCGTCGGCGCTCGCCAGGCCCAGCAGGATCTTGATGTTGACCTCGTGGTCGGAGGTATCGACGCCGGCCGAGTTGTCGATCGCATCGGTGTTGAGCGCCACGCCATGGCTGGCAGCCTCGATGCGGCCGCGCTGGGTGAAGCCCAGATTGCCGCCCTCGCCCACCACCTTGCAGCGCAGCTCGCAACCATTGATGCGCAGCGCGTCATTGGCGCGGTCGCCCACCTCGGCATGGCTCTCGCTGCTGGCCTTCACATAGGTGCCGATGCCGCCGTTGTAGAGCAGGTCCACC
Source organism: Paucibacter sediminis (assembly GCF_030254645.1). NCBI lineage: Bacteria > Pseudomonadati > Pseudomonadota > Betaproteobacteria > Burkholderiales > Sphaerotilaceae > Roseateles > Paucibacter sediminis. The sequence continues at coordinate 3,960,591 of NZ_CP116346.1, read as the reverse complement.
GGCGCCCGCAGGATGGCGCTGAGCAGTTCGTTGGGCGCGAGGCGTTCAGCGTCGATGCCCAGCGCCGCACGCGCCTGCGGCGAGATCGGGATGGACTTCTCGGAACGCGACCAGACCCCGCCGCCGGCCGAGATCAGCGCGGTGTCGTAATCAGCCCAGGAGGAACGCGGCAGCTTGAAGAGGCGCTCGCGCTCGGCAAAGGAGCGCGCCGCATCGGGGCTCGGATCGATGAAGACATGGCGATGGTCAAAGGCCGCCAGCAGCCGGATATGGCGTGACAGCAGCATGCCGTTGCCGAACACATCGCCCGACATATCGCCCACGCCGACGACGGTGAAGTCGCTGCTCTGGATGTCCTGGCCGCGCTCGCGGAAGCAGCGTTTCACGCTCTCCCAGGCGCCGCGCGCGGTGATGCCCATCGCCTTGTGGTCGTAGCCGACGCTGCCGCCCGAGGCAAAGGCGTCGCCCAGCCAATGGCCGTATTCCTTGCTCACCGCGTTGGCGTAATCGCTGAAGGTGGCCGTGCCCTTGTCGGCCGCCACCACCAGATAGGGGTCGTCGCCGTCCAGGCGCCGCACCTGGGGCGGCGGCACCAGGGCCGTGCCGGCCAGGTTGTCGGTGAGGTCCAGCAGGCCGCGCAGATAGTCCTGGTAGCAGGCCACGCCTTCTTTGAGGTAGGCATCGCGCTCGCTCGCCGGTGGCGCCTTCTTCAGCACGAAGCCGCCCTTGGAGCCCACCGGCACGATCACCGTGTTCTTCACCATCTGCGCCTTCACCAGGCCCAGCACCTCGGTGCGGAAGTCTTCCGGGCGATCCGACCAGCGCAGGCCGCCGCGCGCCACCTTGCCGCCGCGCAGGTGGATGCCCTCGAAGCGCGGCGAGTAGACGAAGATCTCGTACAGCGGCTTGGGCTCGGGCAGGCCCGGCACCTTGGCCGACTCGAGCTTGAAGCTCAAGAAGCTGCGGCGCGGCCCGGCGGCACCGCTGTGGCCGGTGCCGGTGCGCCAGAAGTTGGTGCGCAGGGTGGCCTTCATCAGCGCCAGCAGCTGGCGCAGCACGCGGTCCTCGGAGAGGTTGCTGACGCGGTCCAGCGCCTGCTCGATCGCATTCACCTGCGATTGCGCGCCCTGCTCATCGGCCGTGGCGGGATCGAAGCGCAGCTTGAACAGCGCCACCAGCATGCGCGCCAGATGCGGGTGCGCGCCCAGCGTGGCCTCGATGGCGCCCTGCGAGAGCGCAAAGCCGATCTGCTTGAGGTACTTGGCATAGGCGCGCAGCACCACGATCTCGTCGGCCGCCAGTGCGCCCCGCAGCACCAGGCGGTTGAAGTCGTCGTTCTCCACCTCGCCGCGGAACACGCGCGCAAAACAGTCCTCGAACAGGCTGGCCAGCAACTCGGGCTCGAACTCCTCGTTGAGCTGCGCCTGCAGCTCGAAGTCGTGCAGCGAGATGGCCCCGCCCTTTTCGTTGATTCGGTAGTTCTGCTCGCCCAGCACGCGCACGCCCATATGCTCCAGCATCGGCAGGCTGTCGGACAGCACGATGGCCTCGCCCAGGCGGTAGACCTTGAAGCCCAGGGCGTTGGCGGCCGCACCCAGCGGCCGGTAGAAGGCCAGGGCCAGCGGCGCCTCGGGGGTCAGCGCGGCCATCTTGCGCACGTCCGGCACGGCCGCACGCGCGCTCACGCGCTCGCGGTACTCGGGCGGGAAGGCGCCGCTCCATTGCTTGAACAGCGCAATGCCGCGCGCGTCGCCCTCGGCCTCGATGAGGGCATCGCGCAGCTGGTCGCCCCAGCGGCGCGCGGCCTCGGCCAGGCGCAGCTCCAGCTCGCGCTGGTCGACCGCCGGCACCTGGCCCGGCGTGGTGCGCACATAGAAGTGGATGCGCGCCAGCACGGTGTCGCTGAGCAGCACATTGAAGTCGGCGTTGACGCCCGCAAACGCCTCCATCAGGATGGCCTGGAACTTGATGCGCAGATCGGTCGCATAGGCCTCGCGCGGCACATAGACCAGGCAGGAGACGAAGCGGTCGAAGGGATCGCGGCGCAGGAACAGGCGCAGGCGCTGACGTTCGCCCAGCGAGAGGATGCCCAGTGCGGTTTCGTAGAGCTCGTCGTCAGCGATCTGGAACAGCTCGTCGCGCGGATAGGTCTCGAGGATGTGGTGCAGCGCCTTGGCCAGATGGCCGCCCGGCGGCAGGCCGGCGCGCTCGGCGATCGCGCCCACCTTGTCGCGCAGCAGCGGCGTTTCGGACACGCGCGCGCTGTAGGCGGTGGAGGTGAAGAGGCCCAGGAAGCGGTGCTCGCCCACCACCCGGCCCTGCGCGTCGTAGCGCTTCACGCCGATGTAGTCGGTATAGCCGGGCCGGTGCACGGTGGAGCGGGTGTTGGCCTTGGTGACCACCAGCGGCGGCGTGGGCGCACGCGCCAGCGCGCGCGCATTCGCGGGCAGCACCGTGATGCTGCCGCTGCGTTGCTCGGCCTCGCTCTCGCGCAGCACGCCCAGGCCGCTGCCGGGCACCAGGCGCAGCGCATCGGCGCCCTGCTGCTCCACCAGCTCATGCTGGCGGTAGCCCAGCAGGGTCAGGTGTTCGTCGGCCAGCCATTCCAGGAAGGCGCGGCTCTCCGCCACCTGGGCGTTGGGCAGCACCTGCTCGAGCGGGGCCAGCTCGGCGGCGGCCGCGCGCAGGCGTGCCAGCATGGGCTGCCAGTCCTCCACCGCGGCGCGCACATCGGCCAGCACGCGCTCGATGCCGGCCGCCAGTTCGGCGCGCTGCTGCGGATCGACCAGGCGGTCGACCTCGATATACATCCACGATTCGCGCCCGTCCTGCGGCGCCTGGGCGCGCGCCTGCAGGGCCGTCAGCGCGTCATCGGCGGCGCGCTGCACCGCGAAGATCGGATGGACGATCAGGTGCAGGGTCAGGCCCTGGCGGTTGATCTCGGCCGAGGCGGAATCGACCAGAAACGGCATGTCGTCGTTGACGATCTCGATCACCGAATGGCGCGAACTCCAGCCATGCTCGGCCATGGTGGGGCTGAACACCCGCACCTTGGGCCGCCCGGCCGCGCGCGCGGCGCCGAACTGCCAGTGCGAGAGCAAGGCGCCGCAGAGGTCCTCGTTGCGGCGCTCGGCCCAGTCTTCGGCATCGAACTGGCGGAAGCAGCCGCGCGCGAAATTCTCCAGCATGGCGTGCTGATCGGCGGGCAGGCGCTCGCAGGCCATGGCCAGCACGGCCTCCATGCGTTCGTGGTGCGCGGTCTCGGTGGCGTCATTCATCAACTTGTCTCCTTGGGCCTAGTCAGCCCGTTGCCTGTGCCGGTTTTGCCGGCTTGTCGGCCAAGTATCCCAAGCCTGCCACAGGCGGCCAAGCTCGGGGCGCGGCAGCGCCAAATTCTGTTCGGCGCATGCCGCTGTTGTTGCTACAGCGCTAGAGCAGGCGCGCCAGCAGGCCACCCTCGGCCGGCTGGCCCAGCGGCAGCCAGACGCGCAAGGGGCTGCCGGGCGCCACCTGGATGGCGCGGCCCTCGGCGTCCTGCATCTGGGTGAGGCGCAGGCGCCGGTTGCCGCCCGGGTGGATCAGCTCCAGCTCGTCGCCCACCTCGAAGCGGTTCTTGGTCTCCACCTCGACCCAGCCGTCCGCACGCACGCCGCGCACCTCGGCCACGAAATGGCTGCGCTGCAGCTGCGAGCTGCCGCTGAGGTAGTTCTGGTAATCCTGGTTGGGGCGGCGCTCCAGGAAGCCGCTGGTATAGCCGCGGTTGGCCAGGCCCTCCAGCTCCAGCATCAGCTCGGGATTGAAGGCCCGCCCCGCCACCGCATCGTCGATGGCGCGGCGGTAGACCTGGGCGGTGCGCGCCACGTAGTACAGGCTCTTGGTGCGGCCCTCGATCTTGAGCGAATCCACGCCAATGCGCGCCAGCCGCTCCACATGCTCGACCGCGCGCAGGTCCTTGCTGTTCATGATGTAGGTGCCATGCTCGTCTTCCATGATGGGCATCAGCTCGCCGGGCCGGCCCTGCTCCTCGATCAGGTAGAGCTGCTCGGCGGCGGGGTGGCGGTCGGCGCGGGCCGGCGGCGCGATCGGCACGGCCTCGCCGGTGTTGCCACAGTTGCCGGCCTCGTGCGTGTCATAGCACCAGCGGCAGGCATTGGTGCAGGTGCCCTGGTTGGAATCGCGCCGGTTGAAATAGCCCGAGAGCAGGCAGCGGCCCGAGTAGGCGATGCACAGCGCGCCGTGCACGAACACCTCGATCTCCATGTCCGGGCATTCGTTGCGTATGCCCTCGATCTCTTCCAGGCTGAGTTCGCGCGAGAGGATCACCCGCGCCACACCCATCTTCTGCCAGAACTTCACCGCCGCCCAGTTGGTGGTGTTGGCCTGCACCGAGAGGTGGATGGGCGTCTCGGGCCAGCGTTCGCGTACCTGCATGATGAGGCCGGCGTCGGCCATGATGAGCGCGTCGGGCTTGAGCGCGATCACCGGTGCTATGTCGCGCAGATAGGTGCGCACCTTGTCGTTGTGGGCGATCAGATTGCTGGTGACGAAGAACTTCTTGCCACGCGCATGCGCCTCGGCGATGCCCTCGGCCAGCTGTTCGAGGCGGAATTCGTTGTTGCGGGCGCGCAGCGAATAGCGCGGCTGGCCGGCATAGACGGCATCGGCGCCAAAGTCATAGGCGGCGCGCATCTTGGCGAGCGAGCCGGCAGGGAGCAGGAGTTCGGGGGCTTTGAGTGACATCGCGGGATTGTCTCCAGCCCATCGCCCCCGCCTGCTCAGCGCAAGCGCCCGCCTCGCACTCCTTTGAGCCAGATCAATCCACGAACAGCAGGGCCGGACTTTCCAGCATGGCCCGGATGGCCTGGATGAACTCCGCCGCCACCTGGCCATCGACCACGCGGTGATCGAAGGAGGACGAGAGATTCATCATCTGCCGCCCCACCACCAGGCCGTCGCGCAGCATCGGCCGCTCGACGATGCGGTTCACGCCGACGATGGCCACCTCGGGATGGTTGATCACCGGCGTGCTGACGATGCCGCCTAAGGCGCCCAGGCTGCTGAGTGTGATGGTGGAGCCGCTGAGCTCGTCGCGCGTGGCGCGGCCGTTGCGCGCCACCTCGGCGAGACGGCGGATCTCGGCGGCGCAGCGCCAGGGGTCCAGCGCCTCGGCATGGCGCAGCACCGGCACCATCAGGCCGGCCGGGGTCTGGGTGGCGATGCCCAGATGCACCGCATCGAAGCGCGTCAGCACGCCGGCCTCGTCGTCCAGCCTGGCATTGAGCTGCGGATGCTGGCGCAGCGCGCGGCAGATGGCGCGCGCCAGCAGCGGCAGCAGGGTGAGCTTGCCGCGCGTGGCGCCATGCTGCTGGTTGAGCGTCTGGCGCAGCGCCTCCAGCTCGGTGACGTCTACCTCCTCCACATAGCTGAAATGCGGGATGCGGCGCTTGGCCTCCTGCATCTTCTGCGCGATCTTGCGGCGCAGGCCGATGATGGGGATGGCCTCGACGGCATCGCTGCCGGTGATGGCCGGCGGCCGCGGCGCTGCGGCCGCCGCTGCTGGCGTTGGCGCTGAGACACGCGCACTGCGCTGCGGATGGGCCGCCGCATAGGCTTCCAGATCGGCATGCATGATGCGCCCGGCGGTGCCGCTGGCACGCACCTGGCTCAGGTCCACACCCAGCTCCCAGGCCTGGCGGCGCACCGAGGGCGAGGCGATCGGGCGATCGTGTGCCGCGACGGGTGCGGGCGCAGGTGCTGGCGAGCGCACAGGCGCAGGCACGGCTGCGCGCGGCGCGGGGTCAGGTCTTGCCTGGGCCGGCGGTTCCACCGGCGCCGGCGCTTCAGCCCCATCCTCCATATCAATCTTGATCAGCGCCGCACCCACCCGCATCACCGTGCCGGCCGCGGCGCCCAGCTCGGCCACGCGGCCATGCACCGGCGACGGGATCTCCACGGTGGCCTTGTCGGTCATCACATCGGCCAGGATCTGGTCTTCCTTCACCAGCTCGCCGGGCTGCACGCGCCAGGCCACCAGCTCCACCTCGACGATGCCTTCGCCGATATCCGGCATCTTGATCACATGTACGCTCATCACGACTCCATCGCGCGTTGCATCGCGGCCGCCACGCGGGCCGGGCCGGGGAAATAGTCCCATTCCTGGGCATGGGGGTAAGGTGTGTCCCAACCCGCCACGCGTTCGATCGGCGCCTCCAGGTGGTAGAAGCAATGCTCCTGCACCAGCGCCAGCAGCTCGGCACCGAAGCCGCTGGTGCGCGTGGCCTCGTGCAGCACCAAGCAGCGGCCGGTCTTCTTCACCGAGTTGACGATGGTCGGCAGGTCCAGCGGCCAGATGCTGCGCAGGTCGATGATCTCGGCATCGATGCCGGTCTCGCGCGCCGCCGCCTCGGCCACATAGACCATGGTGCCGTAGGTGATCACGCTCAGCTGGCTGCCGGCCCGATAGACCGACGCGCTCTCCAGCGGCACGCGGTAATGGCCCTCGGGCACCTGGCTCAGCGGATGGTCGGTCCAGGGCGTGGAGGGGCGGTCGTGGTGGCCGTCGAAGGGCCCGTTGTAGAGGCGCTTGGGCTCCAGAAAGATCACCGGGTCGTCGCATTCGATCGCCGCGATCAGCAGGCCCTTGGCGTCATAGGGGTTGGAGGGCATCACGGTGCGCAGGCCACAGACATGGGTGAACAGCGCCTCGGGGCTCTGGCTGTGGGTCTGGCCACCGTAGATGCCGCCGCCGCAGGGCATGCGTATCGTCAGCGGCGCGGTGAAGTCGCCGGCCGAGCGGTAGCGCAGGCGCGCCGCCTCGGAAACGATCTGGTCGGAGGCCGGGTAGAAATAGTCGGCGAACTGGATCTCGGCCACCGGCCGCAGTCCGTAGGCGCCCATGCCCACCGCCACGCCGACGATGCCGCCCTCGGAGATCGGCGCATCGAAGACGCGGTGCTTGCCGTACCTGGCCTGCAGGCCATCGGTGCAGCGGAACACGCCACCGAAATAGCCCACATCCTGGCCGAAGATCACCACATCGGGGTCGCGCGCCAGCATCACGTCCATGGCAGAGCGCAGCGCCTGGATCATGGTCATGGTGCTGACGGCGGGCTGCTCCTCGAGCAGCTGGCTCAGGTCTTCGGGTTTCATGCGCGGCCTCCTCGCTCGTGTACCTGGCGCAGCTGATCCTTCAGGTGCGGCGGCATCTCCTTGTAGACGTCCTCGAACATCGAGGCCGCCGTCGGGATATGGCCATCGGCCAGACTGCCATAGCGCTCGGCCTCCTTCTGCGCCGCGATCACCTCAGCCTCCAGCTCGGCCTGCAGGGCCTCGTGCTGGGCATCGGACCAGATGCCGGTGAGGGTCAGGTGTTGCCGGAGGCGCGCAATCGGGTCGCCCAGCGGGAAATGCGACCAGTCGTCGGCGGGCCGGTATTTGCTGGGGTCGTCCGAGGTGCTGTGCGGGCCGGCGCGGTAGGTCACCCATTCGATCAGGGTGGGCCCGAGGTTGCGGCGCGCGCGCTCGGCGGCCCAGCGCGAGACGGCGTAGACGGCCAGGAAGTCGTTGCCGTCCACGCGCAGCGAGGCGATGCCGCAGCCCACGCCGCGCGCGGCGAAGGTGGTGCCCTCGCCGCCCGCAATCGCCTGGAAGGTCGAGATCGCCCATTGGTTGTTCACCACATTCAGGATCACCGGCGCGCGGTAGACATGGGCAAAGGTCAGCGCGGTGTGGAAGTCGCTCTCGGCGGTGGCGCCGTCGCCGATCCAGGCCGAGGCGATCCTGGTGTCGCCCTTGATGGCGCTGGCCATGGCCCAGCCCACCGCCTGGATGAACTGGGTGGCGAGGTTGCCGCTGATGCTGAAGAAGCCGGCGCGCTTGATCGAGTACATCACCGGCAGCTGGCGGCCCTTCAGCGGGTCGCGCTCGTTGGAGAGCAGCTGGCAGATCAGGTCCACCAGGGGCACATCGTCGCGCGCGATCAAAAGGCTTTGCTGGCGGTAGGTGGGGAAGCACATGTCGCCGTCGTGCAGCGCCATCGCATGGGCGCTGCCGATCGCCTCCTCGCCCAGGCTCTGCATGTAGAAGCTGAGCTTCTTCTGGCGCTGCGCGATCAGCATGCGGGCGTCGAAGATGCGCGTCTTCAGCATGGTGCGCAGGCCGCGCAGCAGTTGCGCCTCGCTCAGCTCGGGGGCCCAGGGGCCGACCGCCCGGCCCTCCTCGTCCAGCACCCGCACCAGGCTGTAGGCCAGCGGGCCCATCTCCACCGGCGCCACGTCGATGGGCGGCTGCAGCACCGCGCCGGCGGGCGAGAGCTTCAGATAGGAAAAATCGGTATGGCAGCCCGGACGCCCGGTGGGCTCGGGGACATGCAAACGCAAAGGCTCATAGCTCATGCGGCTCGCTCCTGCGCAGGGTAGTGGCTGCGCGGCTTGTCATGGTTGGATGCAGCGGCGGGCTTGATGAGGCTCGCGCTGCCCAGCAGGCGCCACGCCGGGATCACCAGCGCGGCACTTGCGCAGGGCTAGCGTAGCGCAATCTGCGGGCCCCGCCGCGGTCTCGCTAACCCTAGCCGGCTACCATGCGCCCATGCTGAATCGCCGCCTGTTGTTTGCATCGCTGTCCTTGCTGCTGAGCCTGGCCAGCGCCCATGCCGCCGACCTGAAGCTGCGCATCCTCGAGACCACGGATGTGCACATGAGCCTGCTCAACTACGACTACTACCGCGACCAGGCCACCGACGAGTACGGCCTGGCCAAGACCATCACCCTGATCAAGGCGGCGCGCGCCGAGGTGGCCAACAGCCTGCTGTTCGACAACGGCGACCTGCTGCAGGGCAATCCGCTGGGCGATCTGGTGGCGCGCGTGCGGCCGCTCGCCCAGGGCGAGCTTCACCCGGCGTTCAAGGTGCTGAACGAGCTCGGGGTGGACGCCGCCAATATCGGCAACCACGAGTTCAACTACGGCCTGCCCTTTCTGCGCCAGGCGCTGGCCGGCGCGCGCTTTCCCTATGTGAACGCGAACGTGCGGCTGGCCGGCAATGGCCAGCCTGCCTTCACGCCCAGCGTGATGCTGCAGCGCCAGTTCAAGGACGAAGCCGGCCGGCCGCAGCGGCTCAAGATTGCGGTGTTCGGCCTGGTGCCGCCGCAGATCATGCAATGGGACAAGCAGCACCTGAGCGGCCGCGTGCAGGC